>NZ_JBFRDV010000006.1:0-475139 GCF_052113945.1 Paenarthrobacter sp. RAF54_2 | reverse complement strand
CACACATCCTCAGCGGGTTGACTGCCCAGCTGCCTGATCGTGATCCGGAAGAGACCGCGGAGTGGATTGAGTCCCTTGATGCGTTGATCGCGGAGCAGGGCACGGAGCGTGCCCAGTACATTATGCGGTCGTTGTTGCAGCGTGCCGGTGCCCGGTCGGTGGGTGTGCCGATGGTGACGACCACTGATTATGTGAACACGATCCCGGTGGACCAGGAAGCGGAGTTTCCCGGGAACGAGGAGTTCGAGCGCCGGTACCGTGCGTACATGCGCTGGAACGCCGCGGTCATGGTCCACCGTGCGCAGCGGGCCGATATCGGGGTGGGCGGGCACATTTCCACCTATGCCGGCGCGGCGACCCTGTACGAGGTCGGGTTCAACCATTTCTTCCGCGGCAAGGACCACCCCTCGGGCGGGGACCAGGTGTTCTTCCAGGGCCACGCGTCCCCGGGCATGTACGCCAGGGCGTTCATGGAAGGACGGCTCTCCGAGGAGGACCTGGACGGGTTCCGTCAGGAAAAGTCCAAACAAGGCCACGCCCTGTCCTCGTACCCGCACCCCAGGTTGATGCCGGACTTCTGGGAATTCCCGACCGTGTCGATGGGCATCGGTCCGATGAACGCGATCTACCAGGCCCAGTCCAACCGGTACCTGCACAACCGCGGCCTCAAGGACACCTCCGACCAGCAGGTCTGGGCGTTCCTCGGCGACGGGGAAATGGACGAGCCCGAGTCCCGCGGGTTGCTGCAGCTGGCAGCGAACGAGAACCTGGACAACCTGAACTTCGTGATCAACTGCAACCTCCAGCGCCTGGACGGGCCCGTGCGGGGCAACGGCAAGATCATGCAGGAACTCGAGGCGTTCTTCCGCGGCGCGGGCTGGAACGTGATCAAGGTCGTCTGGGGCCGGGAATGGGACACCCTGCTGGAAAACGACACCGACGGGGCGCTGGTGAAAATCATGAACGAAACCCCCGACGGTGACTACCAGACCTACAAGGCCGAGTCCGGCGGGTTCGTCAGGGATCACTTCTTCGGCAAGTCCCCGCAGACCAAGGACATGGTCGCGGACCTGACCGAYGAGCAGATCTGGGGCCTCAAACGCGGCGGGCACGATTACCGCAAGGTCTACGCCGCGTACAAGGCAGCGGTSGAGTTCAAGGGCAAACCCACCGTGATCCTGGCCAAAACCGTCAAGGGCTACGGCCTGGGCCCGCACTTCGARGGCCGCAACGCCACCCACCAGATGAARAAGCTGACCATGGAAGACCTCAAGGCCTTCCGTGACCACCTGCGCATCCCCATCAGCGATGACCAGCTCGACGCGGACCTCTACCGGCCCCCGTACTACCACCCCGGCATGGACGCCCCCGAAATCCGGTACCTGATGGAACGCCGGGCAGAACTCGGCGGGTTCGTSCCCGAACGCCGCCGCACCCACACCCCCGTGACCCTGCCCGAAGCCAAGTCCTACGAGGTCGCCAAACGCGGCTCCGGCAAACAACAAGCCGCGACCACCATGGCCTTCGTGAGGCTCCTSAAGGACCTGATGCGGGATAAGAACTTCGGGGCCCGGTTCGTGCCCGTCGTCCCGGACGAATCCCGGACCTTCGGCATGGACGCGTTCTTCCCGACCGCGAAAATCTACAACCCCAAGGGCCAGAACTACCTCTCCGTGGACCGGGACCTCGTCCTGGCCTACAAGGAATCCCCCGCCGGGCAACTGATCCACCCCGGCATCAACGAAGCCGGCGCCGTCGCAGCGTTCACCGCCGCCGGCACCGCGTACGCCACCCACGGCSAACCCCTGGTCCCGATCTACGTGTTCTACTCCATGTTCGGCTTCCAACGCACCGGAGATTCCTTCTGGGCCGCCGCAGACCAAATGACCCGCGGCTTCATCATCGGCGCCACCGCAGGACGAACCACCCTCACCGGCGAAGGACTCCAACACGCCGACGGGCACTCCCCCATCCTGGCCTCCACCAACCCCGCCGTGAAAACCTACGACCCCGCCTACGGCTACGAAATCGGCCACATCATCCGCCACGGCCTCGAAGAAATGTACGGCCCCGACACCGAGGCCACCGGCACCGGTGAAGACCGAAACGTGATGTACTACCTCACCGTCTACAACGAACCCATCACCCAACCCGCCGAACCCGAGAACCTCGACGTCAACGGGCTCCTCAAAGGCATCTACCGCCTCGCGCCCGCCCCGGAAAACACCACCGGGGACACCAGGCCCACCGCGAACATCCTCGCCTCCGGCGTGTCCGTGCCCTGGGCCCTGGACGCCGCCCGGATCCTCGCCGAGGACTGGGGAGTCGCCGCCGAMGTCTGGTCCGTGACGTCCTGGAACGAACTGCGACGCGACGGCCTCGCCGCCGAAGAACACGCCTTCCTCAACCCCGGCCAACCCGCCCGCACCCCGTTCATCACCGAACAACTCGCMGGCACCACCGGACCCGTSATCGCCGTGTCCGACTACATGAAAGCCGTCCCCGACCAAATCCGCCAATTCATCCCCAACGACTTCGCCTCCCTCGGAGCAGACGGCTTCGGCTTCTCCGACACCCGCCAAGCCGCCCGCCGCTACTTCAAAAACGACACCCACTCCATCGTCGCCAAAACCCTCCAACTCCTCGCCGCCAAGGGAGAAGTCGAAGAAGGTGCGCTGGAAAAGGCCATCGATAAGTACCGGCTACTGGATGTGAACGCSGGCACCACCGGCGGAGCAGGCGGCGAGGCTTAGTAAACGAGCAGTTGGGCTGTAGCCCGGGACTGCACAAACTCAAGCAGTAACCGCGACGGCGGCTTCCATCGGAAGGTGGGGGCCGCCGTCGGGCGTTTAATCAAGCCTTTTCACCGCGCAACATGACGTGACCAGCGACAACATAAGTTGTAGCCTTCGCACAAATGGAGCTTGCCTGAGATGCACCGTATGCTCGTTCCATGGCAGAGCCCAGCAAAATCACTACAAAGCGCAAAGCAGCAACCCAGGCGTTGTCGCCGGAAAAGGCGGAGACCCTGCGGCAGCTCCGTGCCAATGTGGGGCAATTGTCCACCAGCACCATGCGGCAGCTTGAGAAATCGCTGCCTTGGTACGGCCGGCTGAGCTCTGATGAACGCTCCGCTTTGGGGCTCGTGGCGCAAAATGGCATTGCCGCTTTTGTAACCTGGTATGAACGTCCCAGTTCGCCGTCGTGGATCCTGACCGACGTCTTTGGCAATGCACCCACTGAATTGACGCGCTCCATCAGCCTGCAGAAGGCCTTGCAGTTGATCAGGATTGTGGTGGAGGTCGTCGAAGACCAGGTTCCTGTGATCGCCCCTGAATCGGACCAGCCTTCGCTGCGCGAGGCGGTGCTTCGTTACTCCCGGGAAGTGGCTTTCGCGGCCGCGGATGTCTACGCACGCGCAGCGGAATCACGGGGATCTTGGGACACCCGGCTTGAGGCATTGATCGTGGATGCAATCCTGCGGGGCGAAAACACGGACGCCCTTCGATCAAGAATCGCGGCCCTGGGCTGGAAAGCGCAGGAACGTTTCACCGTCATGGTGGGCAACTCGCCATCGGAGCCCAGCGCCAGTTACGTTAGCGATTTACGCCGGACTGCCGGCCGTTTCGCAGAAGACGCGCTTGTAGGAATCCAAGGTGACCGCCTCATTCTTATCCTCGGCGGCGTCCAGGACCGGGATACGGCGTACCTCAAGCTCAGTGAACTTTTCGCGCCGGGTGCCGTCGTCTATGGCCCGGAGGCCGGCTCGTTGCTGGAGGCCAGCACTTCGGCCCAGGCCGCCTTCGCTGGCCTTACCGCCGCCCGCGCCTGGCCCTCGGCGCCGCGGCCTGTTGCAGCGGACGATTTGCTCCCGGAACGCGTTGTTTCCGGTGATGATGCGGCCCGGCGGTCACTCATCAAGAATATTTACCGTCCGTTGCTGGCGGCCTCAAACGGCTTGGTGGAAACATTGGGAACCTACCTTGAGTTGGGACATTCATTGGAGGCAACAGCGCGTGAATTGTTCGTCCATGCCAACACTGTGCGCTACCGTTTGAAGCGTGTCTGCGATGTGACAGGCTGGGATCCGCTCCTCCCAAGGGAAGCATTCGTACTTCAAACTGCCCTGGTGGTGGGCCGGCTTTCGGCCCAGCCCAAAGCCACCCCCGAGCGTCACGCATCGCGTTCACAGAACTGAACCGTTGTAGACTTCCTACAAACTGACCCAGTGAGCTTGGTGTACGAAAACACCAGTGGATCACGTGGCAATTTGGAAAGCTGGATACGTGCTTGCAATCGTCTGCCCTGGACAGGGCTCCCAGACCCCTGGATTTTTGGCCCCTTGGCTGGAACTCCCCTCCGTCGAAGGCCAATTGGCCACCCTGAGCGAGATCGCAGGCATCGACCTCAAGGCCCACGGAACCACCTCTGATGAAGAAACCATCAAAGACACCGCAGTGGCCCAACCGCTGATCGTGGCCGCGGGCCTGGTGGCAGCCAAGTCTTTGTTCGACGTCGAACTCAACACACTTCCGGTTGTCCTTGCAGGGCATTCCGTCGGTGAAATCACGGCTTCTGCCCTTGCCGGCGTCCTCACTGAGCAGGAAGCCATGACTTTCGTCCGCGAGCGGGCCAACAGTATGGCGGCCGCAGCGGCGGTAACCCCGACAGGCATGAGTGCAGTGGTCGGTGGGGACCCCGCTGAGGTCCTTGCCGCCATCGAGGCATCGGGCGCCACTCCCGCCAACGTGAACGGAGCCGGCCAGACTGTCGCCGCAGGAACATTCGAGCAGCTCAAGGCCTTGGCGGACAACCCGCCGGCCAAGGCACGCGTCATCCCCCTGAAGGTTGCCGGCGCCTTCCACACCTCGCACATGGCTCCCGCCGTCAGCGCACTGGAAGCCCTGAAGCCCTCCTTGTCTCCGCAGGACCCGACTGTCCCCCTGCTGTCCAACTACGACGGCAAGGAAGTTACGGCAGGTTCTGCCGCCGTCGACAGCATGATTGCGCAGGTCTCCAGGCCCGTCCGGTGGGACCAGTGCATGGAGAATCTCTCGGCCCGCGGAGTAACCGGTGTGATCGAACTGGCTCCGGCCGGCACGCTTGCTGGTTTGGCAAAGCGTGGAATGCCAGGGGTCAAGACAGTTGCCGTCAAAACCCCGGATGATTTGTCCGCGGCCCTGGCACTTTTCGCTGAATTGGAGGGACAAGCGTGAGCACCCCCGTACTGAACAAAGCGACGGTGAACGAGAACGCCCGCATCCTGGGCATCGGCGCCTACCGTCCGGATGTCATCGTCACCAACGACGACGTCTGCCAGTGGATCGATTCCTCGGATGAATGGATCCGGCAGCGCACCGGCATCATCACCCGCCACCGGGCAGCCGCTGACGTCAGTGTCATCGACATGGCCGAAGGCGCCGCCCGCGAAGCCATCCAGCAGGCCGGGATCGAACCGTCCCAGCTGGGTGCAATCATCGTGTCCACCGTGACCCACCCCTACGCAACGCCCTCGGCAGCCGCTGCCCTTACGGAGCGATTGGGCGCGACGCCGGCACCCGCCTACGACATTTCCGCCGCCTGTGCGGGTTACTGCTACGGCGTGGCCCAGGCAGACGCGCTGGTGCGCTCCGGTGCTGCCGAATATGTCCTGGTGGTCGGCGCCGAGAAACTCTCTGACGTCATCGACAACCACGAACGCACCATCTCGTTCCTGCTCGGCGACGGCGCCGGCGCAGTAGTGGTTGGACCTTCCGACACCCCCGGCATCGGACCTTCAGTGTGGGGCTCGGACGGTAGCAAGTGGGATGCAATTGGAATGACCCACTCTTTGGAAGACGTCAAGAAGCTGGGCGAATCGGCCCGTCACTCCGACGAAACAGATGACCTCGCAATCATCTCTGCAACACAGGATGTCTGGCCTACGCTGCGCCAGGACGGCCAGACTGTTTTCCGTTGGGCCGTCTGGGAAATGGCAAAGGTAGCGCAGCAAGCGCTCGACGCCGCCGGCATAGAAGCCAGCGACCTCGCCGCTTTTGTTCCCCACCAGGCGAACATGCGCATCATCGATGAGATGGTGAAGAAGCTGAAGCTTCCCGAGACCGTCCTCATTGGCCGCGACATCGCCCAAGCCGGCAATACATCAGCTGCTTCCATCCCCCTGGCCACGCACCGCCTTCTTCAGGAGAACCCTGAACTCAGCGGTGGGCTGGCATTGCAGATCGGTTTCGGCGCCGGATTGGTCTTTGGCGCCCAGGTTGTCGTTCTGCCATAGACCTGGACTGGCCCTGTGGCCTCCAGCCAACTGAATATGACTTACAAACCCAAACCGTAACCGCGGTTTGCCCCCTTTCCGGCATAGCCGGCACAACAAGAAAAGGAGCCAACAATGGCTAGCAACGAAGAAATCCTGGCCGGCCTGGCTGAAATCGTCAACGAAGAAACGGGCCTGGCTACCGAAGCCGTCGAGCTGGACAAGTCCTTCACCGAGGACCTGGACATCGACTCCATCTCCATGATGACCATCGTCGTGAACGCCGAAGAGAAGTTCGGCGTACGTATCCCGGACGAAGAGGTCAAGAACCTTAAGACCGTCGGCGACGCCGTCAGCTTCATCGCAAACGCCCAGGCCTAAGCCTGGTACCAGCTGTGCCGGGCCAGGGTCTTTGATCCTGTGCCCGGCACAGCCGCAGTAACGCCCAAAGTTTTTCCTGCCGCCCCTGCAAAAACTGCAGATGGGACGGCTGATCCGACAGAGAGTGATCGCATGGCACGCAAAGTAGTCATAACCGGTCTGGGGGCCACCACTCCCATCGGCGGCGACGTCCCCACAATGTGGCAGAACGCGCTGAAAGGGGTCTCAGGTGCACGCACACTCGAAGACGAGTGGGTGGCCAAGTACGACCTCCCCGTCCACTTTGCTGCCCGGTGCTCGACGCCGGCCCTGGAAGTCCTGAGCCGGGTGGAAGCCAAGCGTATGGACCCGTCCACGCAGTTTGGTGTCATCGCTGCCCGTGAAGCATGGGCTGATTCAGGCATCCAGGACATCGACCACGACCGCCTGGCGGTGGCATTTGCCACGGGCATCGGCGGCGTATGGACGCTCCTTGATGCCTGGGACACGCTCAGGGACAAGGGTCCGCGCCGGGTCCTGCCCATGACCGTTCCCATGCTCATGCCCAACGGCGTGGCCGCTGCTGTCAGCCTTGACCTGGGCGCCCGAGCCGGAGCCCATACTCCAGTCTCCGCCTGCGCATCCGGTACTGAGGCCCTGCACCTTGGCTTGGACCTGATCCGTTCCGGCAAGGCCGACGTCGTCATGTGCGGTGGCGCGGAAGCCGCCATTCACCCGATGCCCTTGGCCGCCTTCTCGTCCATGCAGGCGCTCTCCCGCCGCAATGACGATCCTGAGCGCGCTTCCCGCCCGTATGACATCGATCGCGACGGCTTTGTTATGGGTGAGGGTGCCGGTGCGCTGGTACTCGAAGCAGAAGAGCACGCAATCGCCCGCGGTGCCCGCATCTACGCTGAGCTTGCCGGTACATCGGTAACGGCCGACGCCTACCACATCACAGCCCCCGATCCCGAAGGTCTCGGCGCCACCCGCGCACTGAAGGCCGCAATGTTTGACGGCAGGATCCAGGCGGAGGACGTAGTCCACGTCAACGCCCACGCCACCTCCACTCCAGTAGGTGACAGGCCGGAGTACACGGCCCTCCGCGCCGCACTGGGGGCTCACGTCGACAACGTGGCGGTATCTGCCACCAAGTCCCAGATGGGCCATCTCCTGGGCGCCTCCGGGGCTGTAGAGGCGGTCCTCACTGTCCTGGCTGTCTATGAGCGCAAGGCACCTGTCACCATCAACCTCGAGAACCAGGATCCTGAGATCCCCCTCGACGTCGTGACGTCCGCGCGTGACTTGCCTGCGGGCGACATCGTGGCGCTGAGCAACTCCTTCGGCTTTGGCGGACACAATGCTGTCATCGCGGTCCGCAACGTCTAAGACCTGCGTTCGCCGAATGCGGTGACGTGAAGAGAAGGGCCCACCATCAGGTGGGCCCTTCTCTGTTGCTATGGGAATGTTTTGGCGGTCAGGAGTTGCTGCTACCCGACTTGGTGCAGCCACCGGACCGGAGCGCCCTCAGCAGCGTGGCGGAAGGGCTCCAGTTCCTCATCCCAGGCTTCGCCCAGGGCCAATGACAGCTCATGGTAAACGGCGGACGGGTCTCCGGCTCCTGACTCATAGGCATAGCGGATGCGGTCCTCACTGACCATGATGTTGCCGTGCACATCCGTGACAGCATGGAAGATTCCCAGTTCCGGGGTATGCGACCAGCGTGCGCCATCCACGCCTTGGCTGGGTTCTTCAGTAACCTCGTACCGCAAATGTGCCCAGCCCCGAAGAGCAGACGCCAACTGGGCGCCAGTGCCTGGCGTACCTGTCCAGGACAGTTCGGCACGGAACATTCCGGGCGCAGCTGGCTGAGGGGTCCACTCAAGATCGGTCCGCTTGTCCACGACCGATCCGATGGCCCACTCAACGTGCGGGCACAATGCCGTAGGGGCCGAGTGCACGAAAAGGACACCGCGGGTTGTTGCAACAGACATTCCATCCTCCATAGCTGTAGGTACGTCTTCCCCAACGACCTCTGCGACGGATGTTTACTGTTGCTGCCCGGCCCCATGCTTCTTACGGACCCTGCAGGCTATTCAATTAGCTAAGACTCTTTGATTGTGACACGAAACGAACCCTCAACCCTAAATTGAAGGTTCGGCCGTGGTGCTTTCATTTTGCCGTACCCTTCCCTTTTCCGCCAGTGCAACTCTTTGGGCGTCATTTTCAGGCCCGCGGATGTGCCTGCTGGTAGCTCCTCCGAAGCCTGTCCACAGAAACGTGGGTGTAGATCTGGGTAGTGGCGAGGCTACTGTGCCCAAGAATTTCCTGCACTGCCCGAAGATCAGCCCCACCATCCAGCAGATGGGTTGCGGCGCTATGCCTCAAGGCGTGGGGCCCCGTTGCAGCGGTATCGCCAAGCGCCTGCAGGAGGGCGGCTACAACGGCACGGACTTGGCGTGGGTCAACGCGGTTTCCCCTTACGCCCAGGAACAGAGCCGGGCCGCTCGTGGCAGTTACCAGCGCCGGGCGTCCCCGGCGGAGCCAATCGTCGATTGCAAGGGCAGCTGGAACTCCGAAAGGAACGGTACGCTCCTTGTTTCCCTTGCCGATGACACGAAGGGTCCTTCTATCCGGATCCATATCATCGATGTCCAGCCCGGCAAGCTCCCCCACGCGCACACCGGTTGCGTACAGCAGCTCCACCATTGCACGATCCCGAAGGGCCAGGGGACCTCCGTCTGCCGCAGCAGCGTCAAGGCTATCCACGACCCTGAGAATTTGCTGCTGCTGGAGGACTCCAGGCAACGATTTCCCGCGTTTAGGAGCTTGCAGACGAAGGGCCGGATCCGTGGAAATGAGTTCCTCCCTCAGAGCCCACTTGGTAAACGACCTGGCCGTGGCGGCACGGCGGGCAAGAGTTGACCGGGCCATCCCGGCTTCACTTTGCGCACCCAGCCATCGGCGGAGCGAACCCAACTCCAATTGATCGAGATCGCATATTCCCTCCTGGGCCGCGAATCCGAGGAGGCTGTACACGTCCGCCAGATATGCGCGGACAGTATGTGCCGACCTCGCGCGTTCACCGTGGAGGTAGCGTTCGAAACCCTCCACTGCGCTCTTTAGCGATGCTGGCAATGATTCTGCGTCCACCCTTCCAACTTTGCCAGCAATTTGGACCCTCGCTGCGTATCAACATGCTTCGCTGCTCGTCCGCCTAGGCATTCTTGGTGCGCTTCCAGCCCCCCCGTTCGGAGGATGCGAGACCCAGCAGTCCCAATCGACCCAAGCCCGCACGCACAGAGTCCGGGCTGAGGCCCGCAACGACCGTGAGTTTCTCCACGGAACTTGCCGATCGAAGCGGCAAGGCGTCCAGGAGAATCAGGTCTTCCAAGGACAAGCCATCATGCGGTGCGGCCGGCGAATCCTTCTCGGAGACCATCACCTCGCCATTCCGGCCGGCCAGTTCAGCAATTTCTCCGACGTCCGTCACACAGATCGCCCCGCCATCCCGGAGCAGCCTATGGCAACCCGCCGAGTTCGCGCTGTGAATGGATCCGGGGACAGCTGCCACTACCCGCCCTATGCTCTCAGCGTGGTGGGCTGTGTTCAATGCGCCTGACCGCCAACGTGCCTCCACGACCACCGTGACAGCCGCGAGCGCAGCAATGAGGCGGTTTCGCTGCAGGAATCGGTACCTTGTAGGGGCGGATCCGGGTGGAACCTCCGAAATCACGGCTCCTTGGTTGGCCACGGCACGAAGAAGATCCTCGTTCCCGGAGGGATAGAAGCGGTCCACTCCCCCAGCCATGATGGCAATGGTCGGTACGTTTGCCACCCCACCACGGAGGGCCCCACGGTGGGCGTGGGCGTCAATGCCGTAGGCTCCCCCGGAAACAACGCAGTATCCACGCTGGGCCAAGCCGTAGGCAAGATCCCCAGTCACGGACGCTCCATAGCTCGTGCTGTCCCTGGACCCCACCAAGGCGATGGTCTGCCGCGTTGAGGGAAGGGGCTGCTCGTGTCCGCGCCACCACAGGCATAAAGGCTCCTGGAGGCCGAGGTCGGACAACTGCTCGGGCCAAAGCTCGTCGCCGGGAACAATCAGGCGGCCTCCGAGCCGCCTCATCGTCTCCATGTCACGGTCCGGCGCGAGGTCCGGAACACGTGGAGCCCATCGTCGCTTGCTGGCCGTGAGTCCCGGCCAGGAAGCCGGACCTCCGCTTTCGGTCAGTAAAGCGGAGATCTCTTGTTCAAGGCGCGGGCCTGCAGCGAGTTCGCCTGTCACGATACCCAGGGCATCAACAGGTCCAACAGCATGAACCAAGGCGAGCCCCACGGAATCCTGTGGTTCCATCAGACGCGCCAATGCTGCCCGTGCAAGCCTTTCCTTTTCCTGCTTCCCCAACACGGTTCCCCTTGCGCCTTCGGTTGTCATTCCGTCCTTCGTCACGTTGTCCTTCATGCCATCGCCGTTGCTTGCCTGAGGCCGAGCGCTTGTCCGATGTGGTCTGCAGTAGGAGTCTTGCTGTGGTCCAGGTCCGCCAGGGTCCACGCCAACCGAAGGACACGGTCATAGCCTCGGGCTGTGAGAATGCCTCGCTCCAGTGCCGTGTCCAGAATGCGGGTGGCGCCCAGCGGCAGCCTCAGTTCCCCGCGCAGGGTGCGTCCCGGCACTTGGGAATTGGTCTCAATGCCAAAAGCCCCCAAGCGATCGGCCTGTCTCTGCCTCGCAGCCAGTACCCGTCCCGCAACAGCTTCCGTTCCCTCTTCCGTGCCTGCCTGCCCAAAATCGGCGAGGGACACGCGTTCGACTTGGAGTTGTATGTCGACGCGATCCAGGAGGGGACCCGATATGCGGCCGAAGTACCGCCTGCGCATTATTGCAGTGCAGGTACAGTCCATCCCCTTGCCCGAGGCTTTGCCGCATGGGCAAGGATTGGCTGCCAGGACCAGTTGAAACCGCGCGGGGTACGCCGCTGTCCCTGCCGAGCGGTGAATCACCAGTTCGCCGCTCTCCAAGGGCTGCCGAAGGGCATCCAGGACGCGTCGTTCATACTCGGGAGCCTCGTCAAGGAAGAGGACTCCGCGATGTGCCCGCGAGGCAGCTCCCGGGCGCGGAAGTCCAGAGCCTCCGCCGATGATCGCAGCTGCGGTGGCACTGTGGTGGGGATTCTCGAACGGCGGCCTCCGCAGCAACGTGCCGGTTGACGAGCGGACCGCTGCGAGGGAGTGAATGGCAGTAACCTCCATTGCTGCCTTGTCCGCAAGGTCCGGCAAGAGTCCTGGCAAACGCTCCGCGAGCATCGTCTTACCGGCACCTGGTGGACCGGTCAGGAGCATATGGTGGCTGCCTGCAGCTGCGACTTCCAGCGCGCGCCGAGCCTCTGATTGCCCCGAAACGTCGGAAAGATCAGGCACGATGCCCACTGCGTCATCATTTTCATCTCCGGGATCGCCCGCGGGCGGGTCGTAGTCCAGGGCAAGTTCTTTGGGGTCGGCACCGAAGTCGTAGGCGAGCCGAGCGAGAGTCCGGTATCCCCTGACATGAGCACCCGGTACCAACGTTGCCTCGGCGACGTTTGCCTCGGCTACGACGATCTCCGGGTACCCCGCCTGAACGGCAGCCATCACGGCTGGGAGGATGCCCCTCACCGGACGGAGCCGGCCGTCCAAACCCAGCTCAGCAATGAAGACTGTTCCATCGATCGAACGAATATCCTCCGCAGCACGGAGAACAGCCATGGTGATGGCAAGGTCAAAGCCCGAACCACGTTTGGGCAAGGATGCTGGAATGAGATTGGCTGTGATCTTCCTCCGGCTCAGAGGAATTCCCGAGTTTTGTGCCGCGGACCGAATTCGTTCTTTGGYTTCATTAAGGGCGGCATCGGGTAGCCCCAGAATCACGAATGCGGGGAGGGTTTGGCCGATATCGGCTTCTACCTCAACGATGTAGCCATTGAGTCCAACCAGGGCAATGCAGTAGCTGCGCCCAACCCCCATCAGCCAACACCCCTCAGGTGTTCCAATTGGGGATCCCCAATGCCGTCGTGGATGACCGAGACCACATCAATGCGTCTTCGTGGAGCATTCACTTCATGTTCCCGGCACCACGATGAAGCGAGCCGATGCAGGCGTCCCAGCTTGGCCGGACCTACTGCCTCAAAGGGATGTCCATAGTCCAGGCTGCTGCGGGTCTTTACCTCCGCCACCACCAGGGTGTCACCCTCAAGTGCCACGATGTCGATTTCACCATCGGCGCACCGCCAATTGCGATCGACAATACGCATGCCCTGGTCTTCCAGGAATCCTGCCGCCAACGCCTCGCCGTTACGGCCAAGAATGTCTTTTGCTCTCATGAGCATCACCTCCGCTATCCAGCTTTGACGCTGGCAGCGGCTTGTGACAGACGGCCCTGATGCTATGTGGGTAAACCCGTTACATCAGCCTTGTGGAGGAAGAGTACCCGCGGCTACAGGTGTTAGTTACCGAGGTCTCCCAGATCCCCGAGGCCACCATCTTTGGGCAACGCAAGATCTTCATTTCGTGGAAGTTCCTCGACGTTGACGTCCTTGAAGGTAATGACCCGGACATTTTTCACGAAGCGGGCTGAACGATAAACATCCCAAACCCAGGCATCCTGCAGGGTCAGATCAAAATAGACTTCGCCGTCTGCGCTGCGGGCTTGTAAATCAACATGGTTGGCCAGGTAGAAACGCCGCTCAGTTTCGACAACGTAGCTGAACAAACCGACAACGTCCCGGTATTCACGGTAGAGCTGAAGCTCCATGTCGGTTTCATAGTTCTCAAGGTCCTCGGCGCTCATAGTTCCATCTTGCACCATCTGCCGCGCACCGGACGCCATCCGCAGGACAGACGCTGCCAAGCAGGCTGTTAGACCACGTCCGGCCCGGTCAGGTTCCAGCTCGTCCGGTGATAGGCACTGGGTCCCTGCAGCCTGATCACGTCGCGATGCGCTGCTGTGGCGTAACCCTTGTTTTCGTTCCAGCCGTAGGCCGGTACTTCAGCGTGGAGATCAACCATGATTCGATCGCGGGCTACTTTTGCCAAAACACTGGCGGCGGCCACGCTGAGACAGCTCATATCCGCTTTTACCTTTGTGTGCACCGGCGCTTCACACCAGGGCCCCGTGTTCGCGGTATCGAACAACGAAGCTTGAACTTCCGGAGAAAGCCAGTTGTGGCTGCCGTCCAACAACACGACGTCAGGCGTGATGCCACCGGCCAGAATCTCAAACCAGGCCCGTGTTCCCGCCAGGCGCAGGGCGGCTATGATGCCGACGTCATCGATTTCCCGGGCGGAGGCATGTCCAACTGCGGATGCTACGGCCCAGTCACGGACCAAAGGCTCCAACCTGTCACGGTCCTCGGSCTTGAGCAACTTGCTGTCCCGCACATCCGCCAGCAGGGCATGATCCGCGAGGTTGACCACGGCGATTCCCACACTGACGGGGCCAGCCAGCGCGCCCCTGCCGACCTCGTCCATGCCGGCCAGCAAACGCACCCCGGAAGACAGGAAGGAACGCTCGACGTCCAGGGTCGGAACTTCGGTTGGTGTCTTGGTTTTCAGCCGGGTGCTTGCCATGGCCGTTACTTTCCTGACGTGCCCGCAGGAACGTTCTTGAAGACATCCGGGTAATTGTCCAGCACCGTCCACCGGTTGACGGGCCAGGCTATGACCGTGGCTTTGCCTTCAACGTCCTCGATATTAATGAAACCACCATTGACTTCCTGGTGCGCGCGGGAATCGGCCGAGTGATTGCGGTTGTCTCCCATGACCCAGACCTTGCCCTCTGGAACGATGATGTCGAACGGGTTGGGCTGTGGCACTTCCGCGGGGTTGATGTACGTTTCGTCCACCGGGGTGCCATTGATGCTGACTCGACCCTGCGCGTCACAACAGGAAACGTGATCACCCGGAAGCCCAATCACGCGCTTGACCAGGTGCTGCTCGTTGTCGTCAGCGGCCAACCCAACGAATTCCAAAGTGTCGCCTACCCAATCAAGGGGGCCTGCCGGTTTTTTCAGAACCGCCGGAAGCCAACCTTGCGAATCCTTGAAGACCACTACGTCGCCCCGTTCCAAGGCGAAGGGCTCCGGCACCAGCAGATTGATGAAGATGCGGTCATTGACGTCCAAGGTGCTTTCCATGGATTCAGAAGGAATGTAGAACGCCCGGAAAAGGAACGTCTTGATAAGGAAGGAGAGCACTACGGCAATGGCCACGACTGTGACGATTTCCTTCAGCCATCCCAGGGCAGGGTTCCTGCGGGGCTTCTCAGCCTCGTCGGTTTTGTTGCCGGCATCGGCGGCAGCGTCGGCGACCGGGCTGGGCTCAGCCACTCCAGCGACGCCACCCGTTCCGTCCGAGAGCCGCGCGTCGTCGTCGTGTCGCTCGGGATTCTCGGGAACTTTGTCCGGCATTTATTGTCCGTTCTTCGATGGTTCGGCCTGCACGGAGCGAGGCACCTCTGCAAATCTATCAAGGGGCCAGATGATCTGGACGGGTCTGCCGATCACCCGGTCAAACGGGACCATTCCCCCGCCGGGTGCTCCCAGCAATCCGCGGGAATCAGCAGAGCGGGATCGGTGGTCGCCCATCAGCCAGAGCCGGTCCTCGGGGACCACGACGTCGAACTTCTGTTTGCTGGGTTCGTCCCCGGGGTACACATAGGGTTCCTCAAGTACCTGACCGTTCACTGTGAGGCGCCCCTCGGAGGAACAGCACCGAATGTGGTCACCCGGAACCCCAATGACACGCTTCACGTATGTTGTATCGCTCCCAGTGAGCCCGAACCATTGGCCCGCCGCTGCAATCGCGTCGACAAGAGGACCCTTACCGCTGCTGAGCGGGGCGAATGATCCACGCCCATCAAAGACAACCACGTCTCCACGCTGGATGGGCTCTGCGGTGAATGCCGTCCGCGAAACCAGGATCCTGTCCCCCGTGCCAAGCAACGGCTCCATGGACTCGGAGGGAATGTAGTAGACGTCGATCCACAAGGAGCGAACCAGGCCGCTGATGGCTACGGCAAGGACCAATGCCAGCAAAACAAAACGCCAGCCCTGTTTCCGGGGCCGGCGTTCTGATGTGTCCATGACTCGTATCCCTGTTGCGTTGCGGATTGCTCCGGAACGAACCGGGCACGAATCCTGGACCCGTTGCGTAAGTCGCTGGACTTACTTGGCGAAGTCGCGCTTTTCCTTGATCTTCGCTGCCTTACCGCGCAGTGCGCGCATGTAGTAAAGCTTGGCGCGGCGGACGTCACCCTTGGTGACGACCTCGATCTTGTCGATGATCGGGGAGTGTACCGGGAAGGTACGCTCTACGCCGACACCGAAGGAAACCTTGCGTACGGTGAAGGTTTCGCGAACGCCGTCACCCTGGCGGCCCAGGACGAAGCCCTGGAATACCTGGACACGGGAGTTCTTGCCTTCGATGATGTTGACGTGAACCTTGAGGGTGTCACCCGCGCGGAACTCGGGAACATCGTTACGCAGCGAGGCTGCATCTACGCTATCGAGGATATGCATTAATCCACTCCTGGTGAACGCCACAGGTCATCCACTTTGGGTTACGGCAGACAAGGCCGCGGCACAAAGCCAACCGGAAATCTCCGCCGAAGTTTCTTAGTGTCCGGTTCCACCACTGATTGGCGGCACCGGGTTGTCCGGCTGTTGGCTTCGCTCCCCCTGTGGCAGGTGCTGGCCCAGCAGACACAAGGGTTAATTCTGCCACATGCCGCAGCATCCGACCAACTATGCGGACTCGCAACGCCCGACGGCGGCCAGCGGGGTACTACAGTCGCGTTTGTGACGTGTTGCTTTCCGTGCGGCGGCGCAGGCGACCATCCACGACGTCGTAACCCAGGTCCGCGAGTGCGTTGCGGTCCGCGCGACTCAACCGACCGGCGTCGAAGTGTTCAAGGAGATCCGGACGGCGCTCGGCAGTGCGGCGGAACTGTTCATGGCGCCGCCACTGCGCTATCTTCCCGTGATTGCCGCTCAGAAGGACTGGAGGCACCTCGTGCTCCCGCCATGAGGATGGCTTGGTATAAACCGGATACTCCAGGAGTCCGTCCGAATGTGATTCTTCAACGAGGGATTCCGGGTTGCCCACCACGCCTGGAAGCAAACGGCCGATTGCTTCAACCATGGCCAGGACAGCAACTTCGCCGCCATTGAGAACGTAGTCGCCAAGGCTGACAGGCCTCACTGTGAAGTGCTCGTGCGCCCAGTCGATGACGCGCTCATCGATTCCCTCGTACCGACCGCAGGCAAAGACCAGCTGCTCCTCTTCGGCGAGCTCATAGGCAAGGGCCTGGGTAAACCTCTCCCCTGCCGGCGACGGGACAATCAGGACAGGTTTGGTGCCCTCACCAGGCCCGGCAACGGATTCGAGCGCCTGTGCCCACGGCTCTGGCTTCATGACCATGCCCGCGCCGCCCCCATAAGGAGTGTCGTCCACGGTCCGGTGCTTGTCAGTAGTGAACGTCCGGAGGTCGTGGACGTTAAGTTCCAAGAGCCCATCCTGGCGGGCCTTGCCTATCAGCGAAAGTTCAAGCGGGGCAAGGTACTCAGGGAAGATGCTGACGACATCGATCCTCATTCAGGCATCATCCCCGGCGCCGTCCTTGGACTCCTCAGCCGTGTCATCGTTGATTTCAAAGAGACCGGCAGGCGGAGTGATGAGAATGAACCCGTCCTCGATGTTGACCTCAGGCACGATTTCATCGACGAAGGGAACCAGAATTTCCTTCCCTTCCTCCGTCCTGACCGTCAACAAGTCCTGAACCGGCAGTGTGGTCAGCGCGGCAACTTTGCCCACAACCTGTGAGCCAACCCGCGCCTCCAACCCAACGAGTTCGTGCTCATACCAGCCTTCGTCGTCGTCTTCGTCATCGAGTTCTTCGGTTTCGATGAAAAGCTTCGCACCACGGATTGCCTCGGCGGCGTTGCGATCTGCAATCTCTTCAAAGCCCAGCAGGAGGATGTCTTTGTTCCATCTGGCGCTACGGATGGTCAGCGGGCCCGCAGTGGCCGGCTCCACGACGAATTCGGTTCCAGCGACGAAGCGCTCGGAGGGGGCGTCGGTGAGCACTTGCACCGTCACCTCGCCGCGTATGCCATGGGGTTTGCCGATCCGGGCCACCTGGAGCTGCATGGGTTCCTCTGAATTCTCGTTGTGCCCGCGCTGCCAGGCAGCAACGGAAGTGAAATGATCGATAAAGCAATCCGGCCCCTCCACCATATTCGGTGAAGGGGCCGGATCTAAGATAAGTATTGCTGAGCGCGTTACCGGCGACGATCGGTGTCGACGACGTCGACCCTGACCTGCTCGCCACCTGCCAAGGCTGCAACCACAGTGCGCAATGCACGTGCGGTGCGTCCCTGACGGCCGATCACCCGTCCGAGGTCCTCCTGGTGAACGCGCACCTCAAGGGATTCCCCACGGCGGTTGTTCCTGGCACTGACCTTGACATCCTCAGGGCTGTCAACGATCCCACGGACCAAGTGCTCGAGCGCTTCTGCCAGCAATTTACTCAGCCTCGGTGGTCTCTGCTTCAGCCTCGGCCGGAGCTTCGGCTTCGTCCTTCTTGGCCTTCTTGGTGATGGCTTCCGGAATGATGACGGAACCCTTCTCCGGGGCTACGAAGGCTTCCTTCGGAGCTTTGGTCTTCAGGGTGCCTTCCTGGCCCGGCAGGCCCTTGAACTTCTGCCAGTCACCGGTGATCTTGAGGATCGCGGCAACCTGCTCGGTCGGCTGAGCGCCAACGGAAAGCCAGTACTGGGCGCGCTCGGAAGCGACCTCGATGTACGACGGCTCTTCGGTGGGGTGGTACTTGCCGATTTCTTCAATGGCACGGCCATCGCGCTTGGCGCGGGCATCCATGACGACAATGCGGTAGTACGGTGCGCGCATCTTACCGAAGCGCTTAAGGCGAATCTTTACGGCCACTTTTGTGGTCACTCCTGTTTCTGAAACGGGGTTGAACCCGACGTTCTGCACCCGTGGGGCGGGCCATACTTGGGGGTTCCAAAGGACAAGATTTGGGCACGGAGAGAGGGGCCGCGCCAATCAAGTACTTGACCATTGTGCCAGATGCCGGAAGTAATTACGACTTACGCCACTCCGGACCCCAACGCGCTAGACGGACCAGACGTAGAGTCCTGAACGCTCCGCCTTCTCAACGTCAGTGGCCAAGGAAGCCAGCTGCTGCACGTACTGACGCGATTGGTCCGCACCAAAAGGCATCTCGTCCTGCTCAGCCCATGCCGCAGCGACGTCGTCAAGAACGTTCCCGTCGCCTTCGCTTTCATACGTCAGCAGCTCGGCAAGCGCCCTCACCATCGCTTCCGGAACGCCAAGGAGGGCGTCGCTGGTGACGTCCACCAGCGCCAGCTCGTAGTCTGCACCGGCAGCATGGACGGCTTTGCCCGCAAGGTCCCCCAGTTGCTCGACCTCAAAGTCGGTGATGCCATCGATCCTGACGGCGGGGCCGGTAACGTCGGCACCCCGGTCCAAGGCAGCTGCCCTCTTGAGTGCTTCATCGTGGGTGGCTACAAAAATTTCGGCAAAGCCCATGGAGAGTGCTCTCATTCGTTCGTGCTGACGGGGCGGCGGCAACGGCCCAGGGGGCGAATACGGTCAATGCCCAGCCTAGTGCAGTCCCGGCCCCTGCATTCGGAAGCCAGCGCGAGGGCGCTTCCCGCCAGGGTGCTTAGCGCACTGCCACGCGCAGCTTGTTGCGCCAAGGGTCTTCGAACTGCAGCTCCAGGCCCGTGTGGCGGTTCGCCACGGACGCAACTTTCAGCCGGTCAGCCAGTGCGGCGACATCATCGGCAGTCGGAACTTCGATCAGGACCTCGCCCAGGCCCAGGGTATCCCTGCGGGGCCCGGCCCCGCGGCTGTTCCACACGTTCATCGCCATGTGGTGGTGGTAGCCGCCCGCAGAAACAAACAACGCCTGCCCGTGCCAGCCCGCCGTCCTCTCAAAACCGAGGGTGTCCACATAAAAATCCTGGGCAGTCTGCACGTCGCCTACCTGAAGGTGCACGTGCCCGACGCCGGCAACTGCTTCCCGCTGGCCAGTCACGGCAGCCTCATTCAAGTGCTGCTGGAGGAAACGCTGGGGCGGCAGGGCAACATTGTCCATCACCACATTCTTGCCATCCCACTGCCAGACAGCGCGAGGCTTGTCGTAATAGAGCTCAATGCCATTACCTTCGGGATCCGTGAAATAGAAGGCTTCGCTCACCAAATGGTCGGCACTGCCCACAAAAGCGCGCGGCTCATACTCTGCGGCCGTGGCGATGGTGGCCGCCAGGGAAGGCTGGTCCTGGAACAGGATGGCTGTATGGAAAAGCCCGGCTTCCCCACGGCCTGGAATCTGCAGGCYGGCAGCGGGAGCGAGGTGGACTACAGGCTTGCCCAGGCGCCCCAGGTACAGCCCGCCATCCTGCTCGGCCACGATCTCAAGGCCCAGGGCACGCTGATAGTAGTCACTCATCACCCTCATATCGCCGACCTTGAGCATGACGGTGCCCATGGTGAGTTCGGCAGGAAGGAGATCCTGGTTGGATGTCGTCGTCATGTGAAGCTCCCGATTCATAGATGGCCGCCCTTCGGCACGTTCTACCTATGTAAATTACTTGAAGCTTCAATTTATTCCTAGTTGGACCAGTTTCCCGCGCAGGACTACATGGTTCAGGCTCGCCACAGTTGCGAGGTTCTTCCTTGGATCATCCCGGCACAGCACGACGTCGGCACTTGCCCCTTCGCTGATGCCCTCGGCTCCCAGCCACTTCCGCGCGCCCCACGTGGCGGCGCCCAGGACGGCAGTGGGCGGCAGGCCGGCGTCGTGAAGTTCCTTCATTTCGTCCGCGATCCTGCCGTGCTTGATCACGCTCCCTGCATCCGTGCCCGCATAGATGCCGACGCCAGCTTCAAAAGCCTCCAACACCCGTTCACGGCGTCGCTCCCAAAGACGGGTCATGTGCTGGGCGTAGACAGGAAACTTCGGGGCAGCCTGGGCGGCGATATCCGGAAAAGTCGCGATGTTAACCAACGTGGGAACAATCGGTACGGACTGCTCCACAAGACGGGGAATGTGGCGGGGCAAAAGACCGGTGGCGTGCTCAATGCAGTCGATCCCGGCGTCGAGCATGTCATCAATGGTGTCTTCACCGAAGCAGTGGGCTGTCACCCTCGCTCCTTCGTCGTGGGCGGCCGCAATGGCATCCCTCACGACGTTCCGAGGGAAGGAAGCGGAGAGGTCACCCACACCGCGATCGATCCAATCCCCCACGAGTTTCACCCAACCGTCCCCGTCCCGGGCTTCCTTGCGGACCGTCTCCACGAGTTCGTCCGGCTCGACTTCATGGCCCAAGCCACGCAGATAACGCCGGCTCCGGGCGATGTGGCGTCCGGCACGAAGGAGCCGTGGGAGGTCGTCCCGCCGCTGAACCCAACGTGTATCGCTTGGTGAGCCGGCGTCGCGGATCAACAACGTGCCGGCTTTTAGGTCGGCCTGCGCCTGGGCAAGAGTTGTCAGCTCATCAACCGCTCCGCCGACGCCAAGCCCTATGTGGCAGTGGGCGTCAACAAAACCAGGAAGGACCCATCCGTCCAGCACGGAATCGGGTGGAGCAAGGGGGCGTTCGAACGTCAGTTTGCCATCGACGGACCACAACCCGTGCCGTTGGTCGTCTCCTGCCACAAGCACAGGACCGGTGAATTCGATGATGTTGGCCATGGCAAAAGCCTAGTGTGCCACCAACCTCCCGGACGCGTATGACTGGGACCCCGATCGAAGCTGTGGTAGCTTCGTCTACGACCACACGGGGGCCCCTGCAGGGGCTGAGATCGGACTGAAGCAGTCTGCGACCGTTGAACCTGTCCGGGTAATGCCGGCGAAGGAAGTGAGTAATCCTTTGAGCACCACCGAAACACAGCACAGCTCTGCCCAAAACCAGATCAGCCACAGCGAAAACATGGCGGAACCCGTCACACAGTCGCTGAAATCCCATTCGCTGGCTTGGCTGGAAGATCCCGTGAATGGCATCCGGGTCCCCGTCACGGAAATTGCTCTGGAGCCTTCCCCCAACGGTGAGGCGAACGAACCACTGCAGGTATACCGAACTGCCGGACCGGGCAGCGATCCCGTGGTGGGCCTGGAGCCATTCCGCACCCGATGGATCGAAGCCCGGGAAGACACCGAGGCATACTCCGGGCGGGAGAGGAACCTGCTCGACGACGGCAAATCAGCGGTACGCCGCGGCGCAGCATCCCAGGAGTGGAAGGGGGCGCAACCGGTGCCCCGCCGCGCCGTCGAAGGCAAAACCGTCACCCAGATGCACTATGCCAAGCAAGGCATCGTCACGCCGGAAATGCAGTTTGTGGCGCTGCGGGAGAACTGCGACGTTGAGCTGGTTCGCAGCGAAGTGGCTGCCGGGCGCGCTATCATCCCCAACAACATCAACCACCCCGAGTCCGAGCCCATGATCATTGGCAAGGCCTTCCTGGTCAAAATCAACGCCAACATCGGAAACTCCGCCGTCACCAGTTCCATCGCCGAGGAAGTTGACAAGCTGCAATGGGCAACCCAGTGGGGTGCCGATACTGTCATGGACCTGTCCACGGGAGACGACATCCACACCACCAGGGAGTGGATCATCCGCAACTCCCCCGTTCCGATCGGCACTGTTCCCATTTACCAGGCACTGGAGAAGGTCAACGGCGAAGCCAACAAACTCACGTGGGAAATTTTCCGCGATACGGTCATCGAGCAATGCGAGCAGGGCGTTGACTACATGACAATCCACGCCGGAGTGCTCCTGCGGTACGTGCCCTTGACGGCAAACCGTGTGACAGGCATCGTCTCCCGTGGCGGCTCGATAATGGCTGGATGGTGCTTGGCGCACCACGAGGAGAACTTCCTCTACACGCATTTTGATGACCTCTGTGAAATCTTCGCCAAGTACGACGTCGCATTCTCCCTGGGCGACGGATTGCGCCCGGGCGCAACAGCCGATGCCAACGACGCCGCGCAGTTCGCTGAGCTCGATACGCTTGCCGAGCTGACCCAGCGGGCTTGGGAATTCGATGTGCAGGTGATGGTTGAAGGACCCGGACACATTCCCTTCCACTTGGTCCGCGAGAACGTGGAGCGCCAACAGGAACTCTGTAAAGGCGCCCCGTTCTACACCTTGGGACCGCTGGTCACGGACGTTGCTCCTGGCTATGACCACATCACCTCGGCAATCGGCGCAACGGAAATTGCGCGGTACGGCACGGCCATGCTCTGCTACGTAACGCCCAAGGAACACCTGGGACTGCCGAACAAGGATGATGTGAAGACCGGTGTGATCACGTACAAGATCGCAGCGCACGCAGCGGACCTCGCCAAGGGACACCCGGGCGCAAACGAACGCGACGACGCTTTGTCCAAGGCCAGGTTCGAGTTCCGTTGGCGGGACCAGTTCGCGTTGTCCCTGGATCCGGTTACTGCCGAAGCCTTCCACGACGAAACACTTCCTGCCGAACCTGCCAAGACGGCGCACTTCTGCTCGATGTGCGGACCCAAATTCTGCTCGATGCGCATCAGCCAAGACATCAGGGACGAGTTCGGTTCCGCCGACGCGCAGGCCGCCATTGCAGGGATATACGACGGCATGCGGGAAAAGAGCGAAGAATTCCTGGCGTCGGGCGGCAAGGTGTACCTGCCGGAGCTGCAGCTTCCCACTACCCGGATGTCCTCCACCAAGAGGGCAGCGTCAGGAAACCTTAACTGACCTCGTCCGGACAATATCGGCTACAAAAGAGCGAATAATCCGGTCTCCATCTACCGAGTCCTGGGGCCGGTGCCCTCCCGCTGCTACGCGTCGGAGGGCACCGGTGTCCTCCAGGTACCCGGCGATTTCTTCGTACAGTGGCTCCCACCCGCCTGTCAGGACAAGGGTAGGAACGCCAGGAACAATGTGCAGGGGCGCCTCCCAAGGAGGCGCCTGAAGCCGGAGGCGACGTGCGGAACGGCGCGCTTCGGGTGTGTCCAGCCCGCTGGCTTCGGCCGAAAATGCACGCCTGAAGTATTCGCGTTCGTAGTCGGCGTCCTTAACCTTGCTCCGCACCTCAAACAGCGGCTCCATGAGCGAACGATGGAATGTCGTGGCAGGCAGCTCGGCCGTCAAGGATAAACAAGCCGGTTCAACAAGTGTCAGCGAGTGCACCAGGTCCGGGCGTTCAACTGCTGCGAGCATGGCAGAAATTGCACCTTGCTCATGCGCCACCACATGGCCTCCACCAGAATCCACCAGCGAAGCCACTACGATGCCTACATCCGCAGCGACGTCGGATTCCAACGGTTCAGCCACGGGATCAAAGCCGTGCCGGCGGAGGAAAAGTGCGTCATACGACAGGGCCATACCGTGCTGCTTGGGCCATGCCGAGGCGCCAAAGCTCCCCAGTCCGTGGACGAAGACTACGCGCTGCTTGTGCATGGATTCACCCTAGTCCAGAGCTCTGACATCCCAGCCAAAAAGCAGTTGGCGCCGTTATGGACATTCACAACGGCGCCAGCTGTCACAGTATTGATTCGGAGGTTCCGCTTACTTACCCAGGAACTTCTCGAAGCCCTTGGGGAGGTTCAGCGTGGACGGATCGAAGTCCGCAGCGCCCTGACCAAACGCCGCACCCGTCGGAGCTGCCGAGGCCGCGTTGGCACGCTTGGCCTCAGCCTCGCGGAGTTCCTGGGCCGCCTTTGCCGGGTTGCCGGAGCGCGCCTTCTTCTTGGGAGCGTTCTTGCCACCCTTGCGGCCGCCGCCTGGGCCGCCCATTCCAGGCATGCCCGGCATGCCGGGCATGCCGCCCTGGGCCATCTTTTTCATCATTTTCTGGGCTTGGGCGAAGCGCTCCAGGAGGCCGTTGACCTCCGAAACGTGCACACCTGAACCCTTTGCAATGCGGGCCCTGCGGGAGCCGTTGATGATTTTGGGAGCAACGCGTTCATGCGGAGTCATGGACCTGACGATCGCCTCAACGCGATCGATTTCACGTTCGTCGAAGTTCTCCAGCTGCTGGCGGATGTTTTGGGCACCCGGCATCATCATGAGCATCTTCTTCATGGAACCCATGTTGCGGATCTGCTGCATCTGGGCCAGGAAGTCGTCCAGGGTGAAGTCTTCCTGGTCGGCGAACTTCTTCGCCATCCGGGCAGCTTCGTCCTTGTCCCAGGCCTTCTCAGCCTGTTCGATCAAGGTCAGGACGTCACCCATGTCCAGGATGCGCGACGCCATACGGTCCGGGTGGAAGAGTTCGAAGTCGTCCAGGCCTTCACCAGTGGACGCGAACATGACTGGCTTACCCGTGACCGACGCAACCGAAAGTGCGGCGCCACCGCGGGCATCGCCGTCGAGCTTGGACAGCACGATGCCGGTGAAGTTGACGCCTTCGTCAAAGGCCATGGCCGTGTTGACGGCGTCCTGGCCGATCATGGAGTCGATGACGAAGAGGACTTCGTTCGGGATGATCGCCTGACGGATCCGGCGTGCCTGATCCATCATCTCGGCATCCACGCCGAGGCGGCCGGCGGTGTCAACGATCACGACATCGTGAAGCTTCTGGCGCGCTTCTTCCACACCTGCGCTGGCGACCGCCACAGGGTCACCAGCAGGGTGATCCAGCTCCGAGGTTGCTCCCGGGTGCGGCGCGAAGACGGGAACGCCTGCGCGCTTGCCGACAACCTGAAGCTGCGTTACGGCGTTGGGCCGCTGGAGGTCGCAGGCAACCAGCATGGGGCTGTGGCCTTGCGCCTTCAGCCACTTTGACAGCTTGCCGGCGAGGGTGGTCTTGCCTGCACCCTGGAGGCCGGCCAGCATGATGATGGTGGGGCCGGTCTTGGCCAAGCGGATGCGCCGGGTTTCACCGCCGAGGATCTCCACGAGTTCCTCATTGACGATCTTGACGATCTGCTGGCTCGGGTTCAACGCACCGGAAACCTCGGCACCAAGAGCCCGCTCACGGATGCGGGACGTGAATTCGCGGACCACCGAAACGGCAACGTCCGCGTCCAAGAGGGCACGACGGATCTCCCGGACGGTGGCATCGACATCAGCCTCGGAGAGGCGGCCCTTGCCACGGAGGTTCTTGAAGGTTGCTGTCAACCGGTCAGAGAGTGAATTGAACACGCGCCGTGCACTTCTTTCGATGGTCTGCGATTGGCGGCCAGTGCGGCACGCCAGAGTCTTGACTTGTTCTTGCCCCAACAAATTTGTCTCAACCCCAACAAATCTGCGTCAACCAAGGGACTCGACTATCTAGGGTACCAAGTCGCACCTGCAAGATGGCATGCTGGCACAATGACGAGCAAAACAACTGTAAAAACGTTGCTTATCCTTGGCGCCTCCGGTGACCTGACCGGCAGGCTGCTCCTCCCTGGACTTGCAGGGCTGCTCGCCACCGGTCGGGCATCCGGGTTGCGGCTGGTGGGAGCCGGGTCCGACCCCTGGGCGCCCGAACAGTGGCAGGAACGGGTCAATGGAGCATTTGCGGCTGCGTCAAAGGCCGCCGATGCAAGTGGGCGCGACGCCTTGGCAGCTGTGGCAGCATCCACCGAGTACCACCAAGTGGACGTGACTGCCGATGGGCCCCTGGCGGACCTCCTGGCACACTTGGAAGGGCCGATAGCTATCTATTTCGCCCTGCCGCCCCACATCAGCCAGAAAGCCTGTGAAGTCCTGCGCCGCGAGCAATTGCCCGCAGGTACTCGCCTGGTGATGGAAAAGCCCTTCGGTTCCGGAAGCGAATCTGCACGCGAACTCAACCAAACCCTGGCCACGCTGGTGCCCGAGGACCACATCCACAGGGTGGACCACTTCCTGGGCAAGGCCACTGTCTTGAACATACTTGGCTTGCGGTTCGCCAACCGGTTCCTTGAGCCTGTGTGGAACCGCGACCACATCGAAAAGGTGGAAATCGTCTTCGACGAGGACCTCGCGCTTGAAGGACGGGCACGCTACTACGACGGCGCCGGTGCGTTACGTGACATGATCCAAAGCCATTTGCTGCACATCATGGCCTTCATCGCTATCGATGCACCAGCCAGCATTCATGAACGTGACCTCCGTGACGCCGTGGCTACGGTCCTGAGGGCCAGCAGCATCAAGGCCCCTTACCACGATTCAACGCGCCGGGCCCGTTATACGGCAGGAACCCTCGGGGCACGGACGGTGCCCGATTACACCGCCGAGGAAGGCGTCGATCCTTCCCGCAATACTGAGACCCTGGCCGAAGTCCGCGTAGACATTGACAACTGGCGGTGGAAAGGCGTTCCCTTCCTCCTCCGCTCCGGTAAAGCCATAGGGAGCCGAAGGAAGGAAGCCGTGATCACCTTCCGCCCGGTACCGCACCTGCCCACCGGATTCTCCGGCGTGGACTCCCCCAACCAACTGCGGATTGGATTCGGGCCGGACGTCCTCCAACTCGACGCCGACGTGAATGGTCCAGGCGACATCTTCACACTGGACCGGGCCAGCCTCGTCGCAGAGCTCAACGCGGCAGACATGCTTCCCTACGGTGAAGTACTTGAAGGCGTGCTCACGGGCGATCCCTTGCTCTCCGTCCGGGGTGACACAGCCGAGGACTGCTGGCGGATCGTTGAGCCCGTCCTTCGCGCCTGGGAACGGGATACGGTCCCCTTGGAGGAGTACGACGCCGGTGGCGCGGGGCCGGCGGACTGGCCCACCGCCGTCGTGAATTGAGAAAGCGGGCCGGGTACCTTGGCTGGTACCCGGCCCGCTTTCGCGTCAGGAGTGCGATGTCAGGATTGTGACCTCAGGACTTAGATGGCGGCAGAGCCGCGTTCCCCGGTCCTGACTCGAACTGCTTCGTAGACGTCCACGGTCCAGGCTTTGCCGTCTCCGGCTCGTCCGGTATTCGAGCTTGCGATCAGGACATCCAGGATGTCGTCTGCTTGCTCGTCTGTGGCAAGAACCTCAATGCGAATCTTTGGCAGCAGGTCCACGTTGTATTCGGCCCCGCGGTACACCTCGGTGTAGCCGCGCTGCCGGCCGTAGCCGCTTGCCGCGCTGACCGTCAAGCCCTGGACCCCGTACGCTTCCAGGCCTTCCCGGACTGCTTCAAGCTTTTCCGGACGGACAATCGCTGTGATGAGCTTCATGCCTGGACACTCTCCTTGCCTGATACTGCTGCTTCGGAATCGGCCGGTGCCTTGCCGGTGATGAGGTCATGAAGGGGCTGGAAGCTGCCGCCGTGTCCGCCGATGCCGAATTCGTAGGCCGTTTCAGCGTGGAGGCTGAGGTCCGCCCCGGCAATCTCCTGGCGTTCGCTGATACGGAAGCCCATGAGCTTGTGGATGGGGAAGGCGATGATGAACGTCATGACCCCGGTGAAGATGATCGAGCCAAGCGCCGCGAGGCACTGTGCAACCAGCTGGGTGGTTCCACCGCCGTAGAACAGACCGGCGGGGCCCTGGGTCGGGGTAGCGAGGAAACCGATGGCTACTGTGCCGATGACGCCGGACACCAAGTGCACGCCCACCACATCCAGGGAGTCGTCATATCCGAGCTTGAACTTCAACCCGACAGCGAGGGCAGAGGCGACGCCGGCTACGACGCCGAGGGCAATGGCGCCGAGCGGGGAAACGTTGGCGCAGGCAGGGGTGATCGCAACGAGTCCGGCAACGACACCCGAAGCTGCTCCGAGGGAGGTGGGGTGGCCGTCACGGATGCGCTCTACGATCAACCAGCCGAGCATGGCTGCTGCCGGTGCGGCGAGGGTGTTGATCCAGATGAGGCCAGCCTGCTCCACGGTAGCAGCCGCACCGGCATTGAAGCCGAACCAGCCGAACCAGAGGATTGCCGCACCGAGCATGACCAGGGGTACGTTGTGCGGACGGTGGTTGGGGTCCCTGCCGAAGCCCTTGCGGTTGCCGATGATCAGAACGAGGATCAGGCCCGCAACACCGGCGTTGATGTGCACTACCGTTCCACCAGCGAAGTCGATGACCGGTGCAAACGTCTGGCCGAACCAGCCGTCCTTGGAGAAGAGCCCGCCGCCCCACACCATGAAAGCCATGGGTGCGTATACCAGCGTGGCCCAGATCAAGGTGAAAAGGGTCCAAGCCGAGAACTTTGCACGGTCCGCAATCGCGCCGGAGATCAAAGCCACGGTGATGATCGCGAAGGTTGCGGCGTAGCCAACGTGAAGGAGGTCCGCGGGATCCGTGAAGTTGTGCAGTCCGAAGTGGCTGAACGGGTTCGCGAAGATCTGGAAGAAATTGTCCGTGTTGCTGGTGGACATTGACGCGCCCCACAGCACCCAGACAATTGTCACCGTGCCGATGGCGATGAAGCTCATCATCATCATGTTCAAGGCGGCCTTGGCGCGGGTCATGCCACCATAAAAGAATGCCAGGCCCGGGGTCATGAACAGCACTAATGCTGAAGCGACCAGGAGCCAAACGAGACCGGCGGTGAAGTCCATGTCTGCGTCCTCTCTGCTTAAGATGCGGGCTAAGCCGCCTGTGYCAACGSATTTGCGTTCTACATAAGAGTTTCGCGGCGCAGTGTTTCGCCTGCGCAGGTTTTACATTGCAGGCTCGTTACAACAACCTCCCCAACGTAAATGGTGCATATCACCGTTGTTACGGATATGTTTCATGCGTCACACTTCCCCGCAAATACACAGAATTGAAGGACCCGCACCACATGACTGAGTCGCCCAGATCCGTTGAAGATCCAAGGATCCGGCGGGAGAAGCAACCGCTGCCCCGCGACATCAAGGTGATGTTGGCTGCAGCGTTCTTAATTGCGCTGGGCTTTGGGCTGGTAGCACCGGTACTCCCTCAATTCGCCACCACCTTCGACGTCGGAGCCACCGCTGCCGCCATCATTGTCAGCATTTTCGCTTTCATGCGGTTGGTTTTCGCCCCGGCAGGGGGCTCGCTCATCGGACGCTTCGGCGAACGGAACGTGTATGTGTCCGGCCTGCTGATCGTTGCCGCTTCCACTGCCGCCTGCGCTTTCGCCCAGAACTATTGGCAGCTGCTGATTTTCCGGGGGCTCGGCGGAGCGGGTTCCGTCATGTTTACAGTCGCCGCCATGGGGCTGCTCATCCGTTTGGCACCGCCGGAACGAAGAGGCCGTGTTTCGGGCGCATACGCGTCGGCCTTTCTGATTGGGAGTGTCCTGGGCCCGGTTGTTGGTGGCCTGCTGGCTGGCTTCGGCCTTCGGGTACCGTTCCTTGCCTACGCGGCGGCCTTGCTCGTTGCAGCACTGGTGGTCCGCACAATGCTCAGCGGCGAGGGTACGCCCGGCCAGGATGCCACCCACGCTCCGCCCATGACGTTAAAGGAGGCGCTGGCGGATTCAGCGTACCGGGCGGCTGTGTTTTCCAGTTTTGGTAATGGTTGGGTGACTTTTGGTGTGCGGATGGCCACGATTCCGCTCTTTGCCGTCGCGGCACTTCAGTCGCGACCGGAGACCGCGGCATGGGCTTTGGCCGTCTTTGCTGTAGGCAATGCCCTCGCTTTGACGTTCTCCGGGCGCCTCGCCGATGCCTGGGGAAGGAAGCCCCTGCTCATTCCCGGCCTTGTCATCACTGGCCTCGCCACTGGAATCATCGGTTTGACGACGGATCTTCCGGCATTCTTCGCTGCTTCCGCTGTGGCCGGCTTCGGTTCCGGCTTGCTGGGCCCGGCGCAGCAGGCTGCTGTCGCTGACGTCATTGGCCGGGGGCGCTCCGGTGGCAAGGTGCTGGCAGTCTTCCAGATGGCCGCAGATACCGGAGCCATCATCGGGCCCGTCGTGGCTGGAATCCTCGCCGATCGCTTCGGCTACGGACTTGCATTTGCTGTCACCGGCGGAGTGCTGCTGCTTACGGCCCTGGCATGGCTCCTTGCGCGCGAACCCCTTAAAAGCAAAAACTGACTGACAGTAGTGGTTGCTTTGATCACTCAAAACAACCACTACTGCAAGTCAGTTGGGCGCCGGCGCTAGTTAAGCAGGGCGTCCACAAAGCCCTCAGCATCGAACGGTGCGAGGTCGTCGGGACCTTCGCCGAGGCCGATGAGCTTGACGGGCACACCGAGGGACTTCTGGATAGCGACCACAATGCCGCCCTTGGCCGTGCCGTCCAATTTGGTCAGCACAATGCCGGTGATGTTGACCACTTCAGCAAAGACGCGTGCTTGGTTCAGACCGTTCTGACCCGTGGTGGCGTCCAGGACCAGCAGGACCTCGTCCACCTCGGCCAGTTTCTCGATGACTCGCTTGACCTTGCCGAGTTCGTCCATCAAGCCGGTCTTGTTCTGCAGGCGTCCGGCGGTATCCACCATGACGACGTCGACCTCCTGGTCGATGCCCGCTTTGACAGCTTCGTAGGCAACGGAGGCAGGATCGGCGCCATCGATGTCTGACTTAACGGTGGGTACGCCGACACGCTGGCCCCATGTGGCCAACTGCTCAGCAGCTGCGGCGCGGAAAGTGTCCGCAGCACCGAGCAGCACGTCCTTGTCCTCGGCCACCAGCACGCGCGCCAGCTTGCCAACCGTTGTGGTCTTGCCCACACCGTTGACACCAACAACAAGCACGACGGCGGGTCGGTCACCCTTGCGCTCGACGTTGAGGGAACGGTCCATGGTGGGATCCACGAGCTTGATGAGTTCTTCACGGAGCATGGCCTTGACATCCTCGGGACTGCGGGTGCCCAGCACCTTCACGCGTTCCCGGAGGGCATCAACCAACTGCATGGTGGGCTCGGTGCCGAGATCGGCAAGGAGCAGTGTCTCCTCAACCTCGTCCCACACGTTCTCATCAATTTTGTCCCCGGACAGCAGAGCCAGCAGACCCTTGCCCAGAATGTTGTTCGATTTCACCAAACGGGCGCGGAGGCGAGTGAGGCGGCCTTCCACAGGCGCCGGCGTCTCTACTGCGATGGTCTCCAAGCCGGCGGCGTCATCCGGAACATCGGCACCTTCGACTCGTCCGTCGAAGGTTGGGGCAGGAGGTGCTGTAACGGCGTCCGGCCGGTCCTCCACAAGGGTTCCGCTGCCTGCGGCCGATGACTGAACGGGGTCATTAGCGTCCCGCGTTCCAGGGTAGTTGGCGCCGGACTTCCGGGCCTTCATCAGTACCGGCACCAGCCCGCCGACCACGACGAGCGCAGCGAGAATGGACAGAATTATGGGTAGGAAATCGTTCACTCCCCTACCTTCTCATAAAGCTATGCCCCGGCACCGAGCCGTTGGCTGATGACGGTGGACACCCCGTCGCCACGCATCGTGACGCCGTAGAGGGCATCCGCGACTTCCATGGTGCGCTTCTGGTGCGTGATGACGATCAACTGACTGGACTCCCGAAGCTCTTCGAAAATCGTGATGAGCCGGCTCAAGTTGGTGTCGTCCAAGGCCGCTTCCACTTCGTCCATGACGTAAAAGGGTGACGGCCTGGCTTTGAAGATCGCCACCAGCAGTGCCACAGCTGTGAGTGATCGTTCGCCGCCGGAGAGCAAGGACAACCTCTTGATCTTCTTACCTGCCGGCCTGGCTTCCACCTCGATCCCAGTGGTCAGCATGTCGTCCGGATCCGTCAGGACCAGTCTGCCCTCGCCTCCGGGGAAGAGCCGTGCAAAGACGCGGTCAAACTGCGCTGAGGTATCGGCAAAGGCTTCGGTGAAGACCTGTTGGACGCGGTTATCGACTTCTTTGATGATGTCCAGCAAGTCCTTCCGGCTGGACTTGAGGTCCTCCAGTTGGGAACTGAGGAACTGGTGACGCTCCTCAAGGGCGGCAAACTCTTCCAGCGCCAAGGGGTTGACTTTGCCCAGTGCCGCCAATTCACGCTCGGCCTTTTTTAGCCTTTTCTCCTGCTCCGCCCGGTCGAAGGGAATTCCTTCCACGAGCGGTACACCCGCTTCGTCTACCGGTGCGCGGAGTTCCGCCCATTTGTCCGTGGTTGCGGCTGCCGGCTGTGGGACAGGTTGATCTGGGCCGTAATCTGCAACGAGCTGTTCGGCCGATAATCCGAGTTCCTCGACGGAGCGGGCCTCCAACGCTTCGATGCGAAGACGCTGTTGGGTCCTGGCCATCTCATCCTTGTGCACAGAGTCGGTAAGTTCGGCGAGTTCCTTTGCCAGCGACTCGTTGCCGGAGCGTACGCCGGACAGTTCCCTCTCCAGTTGCTCGCGTGCTTGCTCGGCAACGTCGCGTTCACGGGCCGCGAGATCCACTGATATATCGATGAAACGAAGCGCTTGCTCAACGGCCGACACCACTGCACCAGCACGTTGGGCTTGGGCTCGCCGTCTCTGCGCCCGGCGTGCGGCTTCTTCACGGGCCCGCCGCTCCGTAGCTGCTGCGCGTTCCAGGGAGGCCGCCCGGCCAGCGATGGCCCCCAACTGCTCTTCTGCCGTGCGCAGGGCAAGCCGGGCTTCCATTTCGTTGGAACGAGCCAACCTCGCCTGCGCCGCGAGTTCATCCCGCTGGTCGGTGGAGGGTTCCTCGTCCGGAGCTTCCTGGGCGGCGGCGAGCCGCTCGTCCGCGACTTCAAGGTCCAACCTGGCTTCTGCAATGTTCGCTTCCGCGCGCGCCAGCGAAGACTCCAGGCGTTCGCTTTCACCGACCGCGCTTCGCAGAAGTGAGTTCAAGTGCCCCAGGCGCTCTGCCACGGCGGCAAGGCGGGCATCGGATTCATGCAGCCTTTCCAAGGCAGCATCGGCCCGGTCTTGCGCCTCGGCCCGGCGGGCTTCAGCGCCAGCCAGGGCAAACCGGCCCCGTTCCAATCGGGCAGTTACCTCCTGAAGTCCGGCAACAGCCTCGTCCACTGCTGCCTGGATCTCCAGCAGGGAGGGCGCGGTGGCTGAGCCGCCCTGGGCGGTCAGCGACGTGAAAACATCCCCTGCGCGGGTGACCACCTTGAGTTGGGGGTGCCCACCAATCAGCGCTGCAGCACCTGCCGGATCATCGACGACGGCGACCCCGGCCAGCAGGGCCAAGGCACCTTGGGCAGCCGGTTCCGTGACCTTGAGGACATCCACCGCCCATCTGCAGCCAGCCGGGAGCTGTAAGGAGGACGCTTCAGTAGACCCAGGCCAAACGTCAGCCAACAGCAGCGCGGCCCTGCCGGCGTCGTCCGCTTTTAACAGTTGGATCGCGGCCACGGCGTCAGCGGAGTCCCCGACCACGAGCGCGTCCGAAGCAGAGCCCAGCGCGGCTGCTATCGCGGCCTCATAACCTGGCTCAATGGCCAGCATCCCGGCAAGCGGCCCCAGGATCCCTTGGACATCTCCGGAGAGCAGGCGCTCCGAGCCGTCCTTGCGGTTGAGACCCAAAAGGAGAGCGTCCCGGCGGGCGGTCAGGGCATCCCGTTGGCGAAGTGCTTCCCGTTCTGCCGATTTCAGCTCTTCGATGTCCGCCAGCACGGCGTCCAGGGCCTCATTGGCATTCTCGTACTCGGCGTCAAGGCTCTCTTCGCCGTCTTCAACCCCTGCAACCTGGGATTCGAGTGCTGCGAATTCGCTCTGGGCGTGGCGGCGTCGCTCGTTGCCCGCGGCCAATGATTCGCGGAGTCGGCCACGCTCCGCCTCCGCCGCTTCTGCCCTGGAGCGTGCGGCCGCGACCTGGCCCGCGAGCCTGGCGAGCCCTTCGCGGCGGTCAGCTGCTGCCCTTAACATGGCCGTCAGCCGTTTGTCCTCGGCGGCTGCGAGCGCCTCCGCAGAATCCTTCGCCACTGTTGCTTCCAGGAGGGCGGCCTGCTTGGCAAGGATGTCGTGTTCCAAGACGGCCTGTTCCTCGCGGACCTTCGCCGCCTGGCGCTCCAGCTGTTCGGGGTCCCGACCGGCGTCCGGCAAGGCTTCTGATGAGCCCAGCAGCCGACGACGCTCGGCTGCCAGGGAACCCAGCGAGCGGAGCCGCTCACGGCCTGCTGACAGCTGGTACCAGTTGTCCCGTGCTGCATTGAGCCGGGGGGTTGCTTCGGCTGCTTGCTGCTCCAATGCGGCCTGGCGTCGTCGGCCATGGCCCAGTTCTGCCTCGACCACCTGCCGGCGTTCCTTGAGGGCGGCTTCGTCTGCGACATCCTGTTCCAGGCTCGATGTCAGTGCAACGAGGTCGTCGGCGAGGAGCCGGGCGCGGGCATCCCTGACATCGAATTGGACTGTTTGTGCACGCCGGGCGATTTCTGCCTGCTTGCCCAAGGGGGTGAGTTGGCGGCGGATCTCTGCGGTGAGATCGCCAAGTCGGGCGAGGTTGGCCTGCATGGCTTCGAGCTTGCGGACGGTTTTTTCCTTGCGGCGCCGGTGCTTGAGGATACCTGCGGCTTCCTCAATGAAACCGCGACGGTCTTCAGGCGTCGCGTGCAGTACCCGGTCCAGCTGGCCTTGGCCCACTATCACGTGCATCTCGCGTCCCAGTCCGGAATCGGACAAAAGCTCCTGGATGTCCAGGAGCCTGCAAGGCGCACCGTTGATGGCGTATTCGGAGCCTCCTGTCCGGAACAGTGTCCGGGAAATCGTGACTTCGCTGTACTCAATGGGAAGCGCGTTGTCCGCGTTGTCGATGGTCAGGGAAACGTGGGCGCGTCCCAACGGAGGCCTGCCCGATGTGCCGGCAAAGATGACATCTTCCATCTTTCCACCGCGCAGCGTCTTGGCGCCTTGCTCGCCCATGACCCATGCCAAGGCATCCACGACGTTGGACTTACCCGAGCCGTTCGGACCGACGACCGCGGTGACGCCGGGCTCGAAGTCGAACGTCGTGGCCGACGCAAACGACTTGAATCCGCGGACAGTCAGACTTTTCAAATGCAAGGTGGTTGGTTCTCCTGGATGGCCCGTTGTCAGCCCCTGCGGGCGGCTGTGTCTCCCTAAATCTACTGCCGTTTGGCCGAAATCCATGGATCTGTAACGGGAAAGCCTTGCGGCAGGGATGCCGCACCCCTACACTCCTGCCAAGGGTTACTTGGCGGATTCGCTCCGGTGATCCGGCTTCTACCTGAAGGTCCCTCGGGTAAAGGCTGGATACGGTATAGATATTCGGAAACGATCATCCAAGTGCAGAACCCGTATTCCATAACTGAAGATCTTGGTTTGACCCTGGCTGGGGAGCGGCAAGCAGGGACCGTGCGCTAAACGCGGACCCATATTCGCAATTGGCGTACCACTCCAGGAGTTCTGATGACCGGTCCTTCAGCTACCCGACCACAGCAAGTCCTCAAAGGCTTTCTCTTGCCTTTGGTGATTGCCATGGTTGCAGCTTTGCTGCCTCTTACTGCCCCGGCGGCCGTCGCAGCGGGACCATGCGACCCCGGAATGAATCCTGTGGTGTGTGAAAATTCCAAACCCGGAAGTCCACCTTCAGAGTGGGACATTGATGGTGCCGGTGACGACAGCATCCAAGGCTTCTCCACGGAAATCAGCGTCAATGCGGGGCAGGCAATCAAGTTTAAGATCGACACCAGAGCTCCGAGTTACACCATCGCCATCTACCGCACCGGCTGGTATGGCGGCAACGGAGCACGCAAGATCGCCGATGTCACGCCCTCGGCGTTCCGCCAAACCCAACCAGCTTGCCGGAGCGATCTCACAACGGAACTCTATGACTGCGGCACGTGGGCCGTTTCGGCGACGTGGCAAGTTCCTTCGACGGCAGTCTCCGGCGTCTACATCGCGCTCCTCACGCGACCTGACACAGGTGGGCAGAGCCACATCACCTTTATTGTCCGCAGCGACGGCAACCACTCCGCTGTCGTCTTCCAGACTGCCGACGAAACCTGGCAGGCCTACAACACGTACGGCGGTTCAGACTTCTACCAGGGCGCCAACAACGGCCGGGCCTATAAAGTCAGCTACAACCGTCCTGTAGCCACCCGGGACGGGATTGGTGGCCGCGACTTCTATTTCGCCAATGAATACCCCATGGTGCGTTTTCTGGAGCAAAACGGATACGACGTCAGTTACATCAGCGGCCTCGACTCGGACCGCAACGGAGCCGAATTGCTCAACCATAAGGTGTTCCTGTCCGTGGGCCATGACGAATACTGGTCCGGCCCGCAACGCGCCAATGTCACTGCTGCACGGGACGCGGGCGTCAACCTCCAATTCCTCTCCGGCAACGAAATGTATTGGCGCACCCGATTCGAACCGTCCAGTGTTGATGGTGGGGCAGGCAGGACGTTGACCTGCTACAAGGAGACCTGGTCAAACGCCAAGATCGATCCCACTGCCCAATGGACGGGAACCTGGAGGGATCCGCGGTTCGCCTCGCAGGCGAATGGTGGTGGCCTCCCGGAAAACGGCGTGACTGGCACGCTTTACATGTCCAATTTCACTGATCTTCCCGTGACTGTCTCTGCTGCGGAGGGAAAGACGCGCCTGTGGCGGAACACGTCCTTGGCCTCACTTGCAGCAGGCTCTTCGGCAGTGCTGGCTCAGCACACCATAGGTTATGAATCCGACGAAGACTTGGATAACGGCTTCCGGCCAGCGGGCCAGATCCAGCTGTCAACCACCACTGGAGCCGTCAGCGAATACCTCCAGGATTTCGGAAACACAACCAAGCCCGGCACCACGACACATCACCTGACCCTCTACCGGGCTCCCAGCGGCGCACTGGTGTTCTCTGCCGGCAGCGTCCAGTGGACGTGGGGACTGGACCAGGAACACGACGGCGCCGGCGCCCCCGCCGATGCCCGTATGAGGCAGGCCCAAGTGAACCTGCTTGCAGACATGGGTGCCTCGCCGGCCTCCCTTGCTGCAGGGCTCGTTGCAACTGCGGCCAGCGGGGACAAAACCGGCCCGACTGTCACCATCAACGCACCAGCCGATGGTGCCTCACTGGCTCATGGAACCAACGTGACTGTCAGCGGAACTGCAACTGACGTCGGTGGTGTGGTTGCCGGCGTCGAAGTTTCAACGGACGGCGGTGCCACGTGGCACCCAGCCAGCGGTAAAGCGACGTGGACTTACAGCTACATTCAGAAGGGCCTTGCTACCGCGACAATTCAAGTACGTGGCATCGACGACAGCGCCAACATCGGTGCTGTGGCCACCCGAAACCTCAGCTTGAACGGCCCTTACAGCGTCTTTGGGCAAACGGTCCCGCCAACGCTGGACTCCGGCGACGCCGGCGCGTACGAGATGGGTCTGCGGTTCTCTCCCTCCGTTGACGGATTCGTCACGGGTGTCCGGTTCTACAAGAGCACGGCCAACACCGGAACGCACACGGGATCCCTCTGGAGCGCTACCGGCACCCGCCTGGCTACCGCGACCTTCGCCAGTGAGACAGCGTCCGGTTGGCAGACTGTGCTGTTCAGCCAACCCGTCCCCGTGACTGCGGGCCAGAAATACACGGTCTCCTATTGGGCGCCCAAGGGGCATTACTCCACGAAGGACTTCCAGTGGGCCTACACAGGATTCAACGACCCCCCGTTGAAAGTGGCAGGTGGCTTCGGCGCTGAAGCGGCCGGTGTGTACAACACATCGCAGGGCTTCCCCACCTCGAGCTTTAACGGCGGCAACTACTTTGTGGACGCGGTGTTCAGCACCACAGACACCTCACCACTGACTGTTTCCGGACAAACACCCATCCCCTCTTCCTCGAGTGTCTCCGTTTCGACCACGGTGAGCGGTGTCTTCTCGAAGGCCGTCACTGCTACCACCGTCCAATTGACCGTACAGTCCTCTGCCGGCGGGGTTGCGGGCACCACCACCTACGACGCCGTGGCCCGGAAGGCGACGTTCACACCGACGTCCCAACTGGCGTTCAGTACCCAATACACGGCGACGCTTGCCGCCACGGCTACCAACGGCGGGCAAGTAACCTCGGGAGGTACGTGGTCGTTCACGACTGCTGCCACCATTCCACCCCCAGGGTCCTGCCCCTGCAGCCTGTACAACGATAGTGTCACCCCCGGCATCGCCGAGATCCAGGACGGCGTTCCCTTGACACTGGGTGTCCGCTTCTCCAGCGTGTCCGCGGGGCAGGTGACAGGAGTCCGCTTCTACAAGTCGGCAGGAAACACCGGCACTCACACTGGTGCCCTGTACTCCTCCAGCGGACAACAGCTGGCGACAGTGACCTTCGCCAACGAGAGCAGTGCGGGTTGGCAGACGGCTATGTTCAGCCAACCTGTCCAAATGGCTGCCAACACGGAGTACATCGCCTCGTACAAGTCGCTGACGGGTGCCTACTCCGCTACCAGCAACGGCTTTGGCTCGGGTATGAGTGTAGGCCCATTGCGGACAGTGTCCGATGCGGGCGCGTACTCGTATAGCACCGATTTCCCGAGCTCCCGCTCTACGGCCAGCTACCTCGTGGATGTCGTAGTCATGGTCTCCGCACCGCCATTTACTGTGGGTAACCAGTCTCCGCTGCCAAACGCGTCCAGTGTGCCGTTGGATACGACCGTCAGCGGTGTGCTCTCCGAGGCTGCCGTAACTTCCAGCGTCGCGCTTTCATTAAAGACTGCAGGTGGCGCTGCGGTGGCCGGCGCCACAGCGTACGACCAATCAATACGCAAGGTCACGTTCACTCCCAGCGCCCCGCTGGCTGCTGGAACGAGCTACACGGCCACCGTAACCGCAACTGCCGTGTCCGGGACGCCGATCTCAGGAAATACCTGGACGTTCGCCACCGTCCCTGCACCGCGCACCCCGGGCGTATGCCCCTGCACGCTGTATCAGGACACCACCACCCCCACCACTCCCGAAGTGAACGACGGCGCGGCACTGGCCTTGGGCGTCAGGTTCACCAGTGATACGGCGGGCCAGGTAACAGGAATCCGCTTCTACAAGTCTGGCGGTAACACCGGGACACACACCGGTTCCCTCTACACGACTGCCGGACAACAACTCGCCACTGTTACGTTCACCAACGAATCAAGCATGGGCTGGCAGACGGCAACCTTCAGTCAACCCGTCAACATCCAGGCGGATACTGAGTACGTAGCAGCCTACAAAGCTCCCACCGGCACGTACTCATACACTGCAGGCGGATTCGGTGACGGCTTTGCGAGCGGTCCTCTGCGGGTGGTTACCGATTCCGGAGCCTACTCGTATAGCGGCGACTTCCCGAATACGGCATCCACTGCCAGCTATATGGTGGACTTGGTCTTCGCTCTGGCTCCGCAGCCACTGAGCGTCACGGCCCAGGTGCCGGCACCTGGAGCAACCGGGATCCCCACTGATGTGAAACCCTCCATCACGTTCTCCACCGCCATCAACCCCAGCGCGTCCTTCACGCTCAACGCCAGCGGAGCGTCGGTAGCGGGAACAGCAGCATTGTCCGCAGATTCCAGGACCATCACCTTCACACCTGCAGCTGCACTGCCTGCCAGCACTGTGATCACGGCCACTGCCTCCAATGTAGCGACACCCCAGGGACAGACCCTTCCGCCAACCACCTGGCAGTTCACTACTGCGGCGGCAACAGTGCAGCAGAGCACCATCTTCGGTTCGCTCCTGCCGCAAGTTGCGGCGGCATCCGAGACGAAGTCCGTGGAGCTCGGAACGGCGTTCAGCGTTTCGCAAGCAGGCAACGTAACGGGTATCCGCTTCTACAAGGGCACCGGGAACACAGGTACGCACGTAGGATCGCTGTGGAACTCGGCTGGCACCAGACTGGCACAGGTGACCTTTACCAACGAGACCGCTACGGGATGGCAAACTGCTACGTTGTCGGCTCCGGTGGCCTTGTCGACCGGCCAGACCTACGTGGTGTCCTACCGCGCACCCAACGGCCGCTACTCCTACACGTCTGGCTTCTTCAACCAGACCTGGACGAGTGGGGTGTTTACGGCTTCTGGACCTAATAACGGCGTGTACCGATACGGTTCCGGAGGTGTGATGCCCGCGAACTCATTCAATGCCACGAACTACTTCGTGGACGTGGTGTACTCCACGGCTGCCGCTCCGGCACAAGCGCAGACACAGACGCAAGCCACTGCGACAGCAACTCCAACTCCAACCCCAACTCAAACCGCGACTGCGACTCCCACACCCAGCCCATCCCCGACTCCCACCCAGTCAGGTGGTTTGGTCTGCGGCCTTCTCGGGATCTGCTGAGGATCTGTTGACGCGTTAACACGCCTCCGAACTGCTAACGTCCGGCCCCCTGAACTTCAGGGCCGGACGTTAGCATTTAACGTCAGAGTTAACCTCGGCACTTGCACGGGCACAGCACGCCCGCCTCTCACCATCACGGTCAGCGGACTACGCTGGGCGACCACGCATGGGGGATAAACAGGCTCGGCTGTGATGCCGGATCAGTCGCCAGCTTCCAGATGTTGCTGTCGCCGGGGGTGTTTTCGTCGGCCAATCCGTAAAGCACGTTTTGGTTGTCCAACCATTCGATTTGGTCATCCACGCTTCGCTTCTCGGAAAGGACAGTTTCCTGTCCTGTAGCCAAGTCAAGCAGTGCTACCTTCCAGTGCGCAGTCAACGGCCCGCCGTCGTTCTTTTTGTAGGCAATCCGTGTGCCATCCGGTGAGATGGACGGACACTCGACGTTATCGTGGACCGCAGTCAGGGTCTTGGCCGACAAGCTGCCGCGAACAAGCCAGATACGCCCGGCAGACGCCGCAGTGGCGTAGAAAGTGTCACTTTGTCCGGGTACGAAGGTAACCCCCCAGATGTTTCTGTCCGTAGCCTGCAAGCGCTCGCCGTTGACTATCAGGGCGAAGTCCTCCAGATTCCCCGAACCACCTGAACCACTTGCAGTGAAGTTGATTTCAGTAGCGGTGGAGAACCCGGCAGTCGCATAAGAATGGCCTGTGACGAAGACAGTGGTGGCAATCATGGACCCGTCCGGACTGATCCGCGTTCGGCTCGGTATTCCTGGAACGGGCCACGCCCGCTGCTGTTGCCAGTCGCGATCCAGGACAGCGGCTTCGAAGGCAGTCACGAGGCCGCGGTTCGTTTTGAGGCAAATTACCGTGGACGCGGTGCCGTAGACCCTGTCGCAGGCCTGCTCGCTCACTGCGCGTGTGCCGTCGGGAGAGGACAACGGTACGGTAGCGGCATTACCGTAGCCCTGTCCGCCTGCCGTGTTCCGAAAAAGGACGAACGGAACAGCCGGCAACGGCTGGCCGGCGCTGACCCCTACGGACGGGGCGGCAGTGCGGCTCTCCTCAAATCGCAGATAGGCGCCAACTGCATAAATACCCGCCGCCGCAAGCACAACTGCCGTTACCGCAAGGAGAATGCCCCACCGTAGCCTTCCGCCAATGAAGGTAGCGCTCATTCGTTGGCCAGCTTGGGCCTGGCTCCAGGCAGAATGAAGGCGACTGCCACTACTGCACATGCCAACAACGCTCCCGCGGCAACCATGGCTGTGGAGGCACCTACTGCGTACCAGAGAACGCCAAAACCGGCCGAGGCCGTCATCCTGCTCAAAGCAACCACGGTCTGTGCGGAGGCGATACCTGTGGCCAGCTTCCCTGGAGGAGTCAACTGGCTGGCCAAGGCCGCCAGCACCCCGTCAGTTGCTGCGTAGAATCCGCCAAGAAGGATCAGGCAGCCCACAGTGCTCCATAGGCCACCGAAAGGCGCCGCAGCCAGGAAGTAGCAGGCAAGCAGGGCAATGTGGCCGCCCACGAAGACCGGGACCCTGCCCACGCGGTCGGCCAGCCGCCCCAGTGGAATCGCAAACGCCAGGAACACAATGTTGGTTCCGACGAAAAGCAACGGAAACCACTGCACCGCAAAGGAATCCCTGTCCTGCAGCACGAGGTAGATGAAACCGTCACCAATGGTCAGCAAGCCAAGGAGACCCGCAGAGATCAATAACTTGCCCAGGCCCGGCTCCCGCAGGTGGCTCCACGAGAACGCGAAGATCCGAGGCCGTTGCTTCCGGGAGTCGGCTGTTTGTTCGGCGTCGGTGGTGGCTTTGATCCCTCTCAGCCCATCCGCCCGAAGGTCCGGCACCACCAGCCCCAGAACTGCAACGCCGATGATCGCAAAAGCCAGGGACACCACAAAAACGGTGCTGAAGCCATTGGGGATCATCAGCAGCACGAGGAAGGCAATCATTGGCCCTGCGGCGGCCCCGATGTTGTCCAACATTCTGTGGACGCCAAAGGAACGGGCCAGGTGTTCGGGTTGCGCTGAAACAGTGATGAGCGCATCACGTGGAGCCGTGCGAATGCCTTTGCCGATCCTGTCTCCGGTCACAATGGCCGCTACCGCCCAGAACCCTCCTGCGAACAGGAAACCTATCCTGGCGAGCATGGACAACCCGTAGCCGGCCAAGGCGATGCGTTTCGGATGTCCGCTGCGGTCCGCGGCCCAGCCCGCCGCGATCCTGACAATTGCACTTGCGCCTTGGTTAATGCCGTCGATGAATCCGAAGGCGATGGTTGAAAGGCCCAGGAATCCTGTCACATACAGCGGGAGGATTGCCGTTACAGACTCCGATGACACATCCGTCACCATGCTGACCAGGCCGAGCCACAAGATGACCGGGGACAAACGAAACGGCACCTCGCTGGATAGTGCCGTTGTGGCTCCCCGGGGTTTTTCCCGTTTGCCACCGCTACGATCCGAAAGTGAGATGTACATACGCGCCCCTAGTCCGCCGTCGTGTGCAGGGTGCCCAAAAGCTGGAAGCGTGAAACGCCCGTTCCCGTCACCGAAACTGACACCGTCACGGTGTCCGTGCCACGCACGAACCTCGCGGCGACAGCTCCGTCAGGCGCAGGCGCGTCCTCGGACCAGAAGCCTTGCCCGACCAATGACTGGCGGAAGGCTCCCAGAACGTCCTCCTGGGACGTGCCCACGATCCCGTCCGCCGTCAGCTGCAGGACATTGCCTGAAGTGGAGATGCTGGTGGAGCCCACCGTGGTCCCGGCTGGCATGGTCACAACGCTGCTGGGCCAGCCCTCTACCACCGAGCCCTTCGCTGTGCCCGGTTTCGGCAATGGACCAGTGATGAGTGGGGCCGGTGCAGACGGCACCGGGAGCCCGGTGGGCGTGGCTGTCACGGGCGGCAGGACCTCCAGCGGCTTGGCTGCTGTTCCGCCGTCGCCTGAACCGTTACCTGAACCGTCACCCGCACCGCCCGTTGGGCTGCTTGCCGAACTGCCCGACGTCGGGCTGCCGGAGGGAGGCGCACTGGCGTTGCCGGAAGAGTTGCCGTTCGAGGGATCCCCGCCAGGACTCGGAGATGCCGAGCTCTGGGCAGTTGCCGGTCCGGGTTTGGAGGCCATCTGGTCCAGGACGAGAGCTACCGCGGCGATGAGGACGGCGAGGCAGATGCCCGCGATCACCAGGCGCCGCGCCATCATGGCTTGCCCGGACTTGCCGCGCCGCCGAGGAACTCGTGGGCCTTCGCCTCAAGCCCGTCATCGACGAAATCGTAAATGAAGGATGCCAACCAGATCACCACGGTAGCGCCGATCCAGCCGAAGATGCCGTTGATGGTGAAACCGTTGGAAAAGATGCTTGTTACCAGAAGAATTGCCAGGGTGGCCAGGAGTCCCGCAGCCACCGTCAGGGCCTTGCTGAGGATCCACGTGCGCCTGTCCGCCCGCTGCTCGTGGCGACGGTGGAAAAGGGCCAGAATCAAGGGTTTGACGAAAAGAGTGGCCGCCGTGAACACCACGACGGCCCAAAGAAACCCGGCTCCCAAACGGACTCCGGGAAGAACTGACGCCACCCACAACGTGATGGCGTTGAAAACCAATGCGATGGCGATCCGAACCGCCAAGCTTTTCATGGGGACAGTCTGCCATTGCGATCCGGATTCCGGAACAGTTTCGGCCTTACCAACGCCCGTTTCTCGGCCGTGGCTGACAAACGGGACACGTGTAGGAAGATCGGTTCATGAATTGCTCACGTTTGATGATGGAGTGCAGGCCTGCTGCTTCACAGCGGCTGCACAACTCGCCGGCGCGTCCGTAGGCATTGAGCGAGCGAGCGAAGTACCCCGAATCGCCGTTGACGTTGACATATAAGGAGTCAAAGCTCGTGCCTCCAGCGGCCAATGCCGCCTCCATGACCTCTTGGGCAGCCTGCACAAGCCGGGCGGCATCACCGCGTCGCAACGTGTCCGTAGGCCTTGCGTAATGGAGGCGGGCGCGCCAGAGGGCCTCGTCCGCATAGATGTTGCCGATCCCTGAAATCACCGACTGGTCCAGCAACGCCCGCTTCAGGCCTGTTTTTCGGCTCTTGACCTTGCGGTAGAACGTGTCGAAGGAAAAGCAGGGGTCCAGCGGGTCCCTGGCAATGTGGGCGGCTTCCTCGGCGATCTCGGGCAGGGGCGTTTCGCCCAAGCCTCCAGGGCCGCCGTCGGGAGTTGGCACCAGGGACGTCACGAACAGGCCGCCGAAAATGCGCTGGTCCACAAATCGCAGTTGCTCAGGCATGCCCTCCACGGCGCCAAGGCAAATTCTGACTTTGAGATGCTTCTCGTCAGGGACATGGGGGTCTTGCATGAGCAGTTGTCCGCTCATGCCCAGATGAGCCATCAGCGCTACCTTGGGTAGCGTGCTGTCAACGGAATCCGAGTTGTCCATGGCCAGCGGCATCCAGAGGAACTTGCCCCGGCGGACGACGTCCATCACCGTGGCGTGCTCAAGATTCCCAATGAAGTCCTCTGTGCCAAGGCCATGCCTGCGGATCGAACGGGGGTCAAGGACGTCAACCCCAGTAATGGTGCGGCCACGGACCCAGCGGGCCAGGCCACGGCGAACGACTTCTACTTCGGGAAGTTCAGGCATGGGATTTGTGGACTCCGCTTCAGGCGGAAGCAGGTCCAGCAGGAGCTTGGTCCAGGGCAGTCAGGGCACGCCAGGCATCAGCGGCAGCTTCTTGCTCGGCTTCCTTCTTCGAGTGCCCAGCGCCGCGACCATAAGGAGTCCCGCCAATGTTCAGGACGGCCTCGAACGTACGGGCATGGTCCGGTCCCGAGCCTTCCACGGCATAGTGGATTGCTCCGAGCTGGCGGCTGGCAGTCAGCTCCTGGATGCTCGTCTTCCAGTCGGTACCGGCTCCAAGGGCGCCGGCATCCTTCAGGAGCGGGCCCACAAGGCGCATCACCAGCTTTCGTGCCGTCTCGATGTCGTTGGAGAGGTATGTCGCGCCAATGAGCGCTTCCATCGTGTCCGCGAGGATCGAGGCCTTGTTCTTGCCGTCCGTAAGCTTCTCGCCCTGCCCGAGGTAAATGAACTCGCCCACGCCAAGCTCGCGCCCAATGCCGGCGAGGGCACGAGTACTCACGACGGCGGATCGCCGCTTTGCGAGCTCACCTTCAGGCAGCGCGGGGTTCTCGCGGTAGAGCGAATCGGTCACAGAGAACCCCAGAATGGAGTCGCCAAGGAACTCGAGACGTTCATTGGTGGGAATCCCACCGTTCTCATATGCGTATGAGCGATGTGTCAGAGCAAGACGAAGCGTCTCGGTGTCAATGGAGACACCGAGACGCTTCAGAAGCTCTTCAGTTGAAGACATCCTTTGTCAGCCTATTGGGCAGATTAGGCGTCTGCTACCTTGCGGCCCTTGTATTCAAGGAACAGCGCGGTGCCGGCAGAGTCAGTGACGACCTTTGCCTGGTGCGGCAGGCTGTAAGTAACCTGACCGTTTTCGATGGTCTTGACCAAGTTGGGGGCAGTTGCCTTCCACTGGGCACGGCGGGCGCGTGTGTTTGCGCGAGACATTTTCCGCTTGGGAACAGCCACGGCTATCTCATTTCTCTCTTAGTCCAACACTTACTAATCAGTTTGCCGGTCAGTCTTAGCCAGATCAGCTAGGGCAGCCCAGCGAGGGTCAATGACCTCGTGGTGGTGCCCCGGCTCGTCTTCCAGGCGTGCTCCACATTCGGAACAAAGGCCCTGGCAGTCTTCCCGGCACACCGGCTGGAACGGCAGCATAGTGACAACTGCGTCCCGCAACACCGGCTCAAGATCGATCAGATCGTGCTCGACTCGACGTTGCTCTTCATCGTCTTCTTCGTCCGAAAGCTCAACGCCTTCATAGAAGAAAAGTTCTTGCACATTGACTTCAAGGTCATACGCAAGGGGATCCAGGCATCGACCGCATTCGCCGGTTACTTCGACGATTACGGATCCTGATACCAGAATTCCTTCGTGTACGGCCTCAAGGCGAAGATCCAGCTCGACATCCGAGCCTTCCTTCACGCCAATGAGCGCCACACCAAGGTCACTTGGCGCAGGTACATGTTCGTTGAGTGTCCGCATGGTCCCTGGACTGCGTCCAAGGTCCTTGACTACCAGCGCCAAGGGCGAACTTGCATCTCGCTTAATGAGAACTCCTGTAGAACATATGACCGACGTACCATCTTAGCCTGATCAAGCCTGAGGACTCAAACCGGCGCCGGGCGCGCGAAGAGCGCCATGGTTTCAGCTGGGATCCACCGCAAGAAGCTGCGAGGTACCTATCAAGACTACCCCCTTCCGGGAGGCTTACGTTCCAGACTCGCCAGCGAGGAGGCGCTTCAACACAGATTTCGGTACGAAATCGGAAATGTCGCCACCCAATACACTGACCTCTTTGATTAAGGTGGAGGAAAGGTGCACGTAGTGTGCTTCTGCCGGCAGGAAGACAGTTTCGACGCCGGTAAGCTGACGATTCATGGTGGCCATCGGCAATTCGTAGTCAAAGTCCGAGGACGAGCGGAGGCCCTTGACGATGGCCGAAACACCCCGATGCCGGCAGTACTCGGCCAACAGTCCCTCCCCCATTGGCTCAACGATGATGCCTCGCAGGGACGCCAGCGTCTCCCGGGCCATCTCCATCCGGTCTTCGAGGCTGAAGCGGTACTTCTTGGCGTAATTGGTGGACACGGCCACGATGACTTCGTCAAACAGCCCCGCTGCCCTCGCGATGACTTCGAGATGTCCGTTGTGGATAGGGTCAAAGGATCCAGGGCATACCGCACGTCTCATGACACGAACCTACCCCATAGCTTCACCGGGATACCATGGCTGACATGTCACCAGCAGGCAGCACTTTACCGCTCAACACAACGGCCCATGCCTCCGCACCATGGCAGCGGGCCGCCACTGGCGCGAACCTGCTTTCACCTGACGGAAACCTCGGAGTGACCATCTTCGAGGAGATGACCACCTTGGCAATCTCCTCCGGCGCCATCAACCTCGGACAGCGCTTCCCCGACGAGGACGGCCCCGCGGAGATCAAAGCCGCAGCGCAGGCAGCCATCGCCGCAGGAGCGAACCAATACGCGCCCGGCAAGGGCATTACGGAGTTGCGGGAAGCCGTCGCGGAACACCAACACCGCTTTTATGGGCTCGCTCCGGATCCGCAGACGGAAATCATCATTACGACGGGCGCCACGGAAGCCATAGCTGCGTCACTTCTGGCCTTCATCCAGCCCGGCGACGAAGTCCTCACCTTCGAACCGTTCTACGACTCCTACGGAGCCATCATCGGATTGACGGGAGCGCAACATGTCACCGCTCCCCTGCTCGCTCCGGACTTCCTTCCGGACCTCTCCAGACTGGAAGAGGCCTTCAGCAGACGCACCAAGGTGGTGCTCCTGAACAACCCGCACAATCCCACCGGCGCCGTTTTCCCCCAGGAGGTCCTGGCAAAGGTGGTTGAGCTGGCCACAAAGTACGGCGCCATCATTGTCAGCGACGAAGTCTACGAGCACCTCACCTTCGGCGTAACGCATATTCCTGTCTCTTCCCTTCCTGGTGCTGCCGAACGGACCCTCACAATTTCTTCTGCAGGAAAGACCTTTTCCTTCACAGGGTGGAAGATTGGCTGGCTCAGCGGACCCGAGGACCTGGTTGCAGCGGTCCGCACCGTCAAACAATTCCTGACATACAGCTCGGGCACGCCGTTCCAGAGTGCCATCGCCGTGGGCCTTGCGCTTCCTGACACCTTTTACGCGCATATAGCCCAGACACTGCGACGCAAACGTGACATCCTCTCCGAGGGCCTTCGCGCTGCAGGATTCGACGTCTTCACGCCGAACGGTACGTACTTCGTTAACGTCGACACAGAACCCCTGGGCATCAGGGACTCCGTGGACCTGGCCCGCCGGTTACCCGGCCTGGTAGGTGTCGCCGCGATCCCGGTGCCCGTTTTTTGCCATCCGGAAGGAGCAGAACGGACCCGCAGCCTGTTGCGTTTCGCCTTCTGCAAAAAAACCAGTGTCCTCGAAGAAGCGGCCGAACGACTGGCCACGCTCAAGGACCTGCTCTGAACCGCAACGACGCCGGCCGCAAGGACTCCGGCAGCCATCACGCCACGCGTTTCCTGCGGACCACAGGGCAGCACGCAACTGTTGATGCCGATACGCTCATTGAAGGCAGCTATATCCTCAGCATCGGTGGCGCTGAACAATCCCATGTGAATCTGGCCAACCCCAGGGAGATCTTCTACGAATATCTTCGCAGGATCGGTCATGTGGTGGATCTGGCTGCAGAGCCGGGTGAGCCACTCTCCGTGCTCCATCTCGGCGCCGGCGCCCTGACCTTGGCCCGTTACATCCAGGCCACGCGGCCAGGTTCGGACCAGTATGCCGTGGAACTCGAACGCGAACTGCTGGACTTCGTCCTGCAAAAGCTCCCCGTGCCGGAGGGCACGCGGCTGCACACGCACATAGGGGACGCACGCGAGGCACTGGCCGAACTTCCCGCGAACCTGAGGTTCGACGTCGTCATCCTTGATATCTTCTCCGGGCCAGAAGCACCAGCCCACATCGCGTGCAGGGAGTTTTATGAAGAGGCTGCAGCCCGCCTCCTGCCCAACGGCGTACTGATTGTGAACGTAGGCGATGAATCGGCGCTAACGCTGGTGCGTAGCCAGGTAGCAGCACTTCGGCAGGCCATGGCTGACGTTGTCGCATTTGCCGAGACGGGAATGTTCGCCGGGCGCTACCCCGGCAACATCATCCTGGTGGGCACCCGAACGCCATGGCCGGCAGCGTGGAGCAGCGCATTACTCGCGCGAGGCCCGCACCCGGCAACAGTTCTCCACGGCGTGGACCTGGACAGAATTTCGGACTAGGACGGTTCAGCGAACCATAGCTTGGTCTCGCCGTACTTCTTGTCAGCGAAACATTCAAGCGCTTCAGGCCAGGCCGGTTCGGGACTCCTGGAGGACCTCTCCACCACCACAACTGCGCCTTCATCCAGATGGGGCGACAATTTGGCCAGCACGGCACTCAATGCTGGTTCGTCCAGCGGATATGGCGGATCCAGGAACACCAGGTCCCACACATCGCGCCCTGTGGCGCGCTCCAGGAAAGACTCCACCTTGGATCGATGGACTGACACTTTCTTGCCGCCCAGGATTTGGTTGACCAAGTCCGCGTTGCGCTGGCAAGAGTCGCTGGCCTTGGCATCGAATTCCACCAGATCCACGCTGCGGGCACCCCGGCTGGCGCTCTCCACACCCAGGGCTCCGGAGCCCGCATAGAGATCCAGCACCCGGGAATCGTCGATGACAGCCAAGGACTCCAGCCGGGAAAACAGCGCTTCCTTAACACGGTCCGTCGTGGGCCGCGTTGCGGTCCCGGGCACGCTCGTGAGCGGATTGCCGCCAGCAACCCCGGCAATAATCCGGCTCACAGGGCCTCTCCGCTGCCGATGCCCGACTGGTCGCCGATACCATCTGGGGATTCTCTAACCGCGTTCAAGGAACGCCTCCTTTTCAGGGTTCAAGTATTCTTCAATGGCCGCGGCCAGGACCGGTTGGTGTCCCAATGCCGGGTCCTGGGCCACCATGTCCTGTGCGTCTGCACGCGCACGGGCAATCAGATCTTCATGCTCCAGGACACGCAGCAGCTTAAGCGTGGACCGCCCACCTGATTGTGAGGCGCCGAGGATATCGCCCTCACGGCGGAGTTTCAGGTCTTCCTGGGAGAGCTCGAACCCGTCGGTGGTGGACGCAACAGCGTCCAGTCTTCGACGGCTCGGGTGCCCCGGCTCCAAAGTAGTGACCAGCAGGCAAGTCCCTGGCAGGCCGCCACGGCCAACCCGGCCGCGAAGCTGGTGGAGTTGGGAAATACCAAAACGATCGGCGTCCAGGATGACCATCAGGGTGGCATTATGAACATCGACACCCACCTCGATGACCGTGGTGGAGACCAGCACCTTGGTCTGGTTTGCCGCGAACGATGCCATGGTTTCGGTTTTAAGCAGCGGCTCCTGACGGCCGTGGAGGGGCGCCACGGGCACCCCGGCCATGGACGGCTCCTGCATCAGGCTTTCGACGACGGCCGTCACCGAAGCGAGCTCGCGGGCCGGACCTTCGTCCGAGAGTTCGGCATCACTTGGTTCCGACTCTCCTGGGCTGAAGTCGCCGTCGTCATCGGACCCGATTTTGGGACATACAACGTAGACCTGATGACCGGCGTCGACTTCTTCCCGCGATCGTTTCCAGATTCGATCCGCCCAGCCGGGGTTCTCCGCAAGCCCCACAACATGAGTGGAAATGGGTGCCCGCCCAGCGGGGAGTTCATCGAGGATGGAGGTCTCAAGATCGCCGAACACGGTCATCGCCACTGTGCGGGGAATCGGCGTAGCGGTCATAACCAGCAGATGCGGCGGACGTTGGGCCTTGGCGCGCAGGGCGTCACGTTGCTCCACGCCGAAGCGATGCTGCTCGTCCACCACGATCAAGCCGAGATCCTGGAAACTGGTTTTGTCGCTCAACAGAGCGTGGGTGCCGATCACGATGCCGGCGTTCCCTGAAGCGGCGTCGAGCATGGCCTGCTTTCGCGCCGCCGTAGGCATGGACCCGGTCAGCAGGGTCACCTGGACGCCAGCCTTGCCGGCATCGGCACCAAGCATGCCGGCACCACCGAACATATGATCGCGGGCCAGTGGACCCAGGGTCCTGCGGATGGAATCGAAATGCTGTGCGGCCAAAACCTCAGTGGGCGCCAGGAGTGCCGCCTGTCCTCCTGCATCAACCACCTGCAGCATCGCTCGCAGCGCGACAATAGTCTTTCCCGAGCCGACCTCACCCTGCAGGAGCCGATTCATGGGGGTGTCCTGGCCAAGTTCTTCGGAAAGCGTCTTTCCCACCGCTGTCTGGCCAGCAGTGAGCGTGAAAGGCAGGTTCCGGTCAAACTCTTCCAGCAGGCCGCCGCTGACCGGACGTCGGGCAGTGGCCTCCTCTGCAGCAAGCTGGGCACGGCGTCTCGCCAATGCCGCCTGCAGCACCAGCGCCTCCTGGTAGCGGAACCGTTCCTGCGCCCGCTGCCAGTCCTTGGCAGTCTCAGGCGAGTGGATCAGGCGATAAGCATCAGCCACGCTGAGCAGTCCGTCCCTGCTGACGATTGACTCCGGGAGCGGGTCCGCCAGGGCGTCGAGGTCCAAAGTTTGCAGCAACGCCGTAATCACTTTGTGGATGGACCAGCTTGTCAGCTTTGCCGTTGCGGGATAGACAGGGATAGGCATGGCTGCCAGCTTTTCCGGGTCCATGGAGCCGTCAGCATCCGGATCCTCATCCAGCAACAGGAAGTCCGGATTAGTCAGCCCCAAGGCGCCCCCGTATCGGGTCACCTTCCCGGAAAACATTGCACGGCGTCCCGGAAGGAGCTCCGCCTTGGCCCGGAATCCATTGAAGAAACTGACTTTCAAAGTGCCAGGAACGTGGCTTCCACCGGCTTCATCGGTCACCACGACGTCAGTGATGGAACCCCGCCGGGCACGCATTTGACGGGTGCTGTTGGACAGAACCCGCGCAATCAACGTGACTTCCTCGTCCAGGGGAAGGTTGCTGATGGGAGTAAGTTCGCCCCGGCTCAAATACCTGCGCGGAAAGTAGTTCAGAAGGGCGCCGGTTGTCTTGAGGCCAAGGTGCTTGTCAATGACGGATGCCGAACGCTTGCCGATCCTGCGTTCCAGAGGCAGTTCCAGCTCAGTATTCATGCCGTGACTGGCCCGGGATGCTGCTGGGTTCTGCAGTTTGTGTTGCTTCCTGATGCCGGTGCCCGTCTTCAGAATCGCGGTGCCCGTCTTCAGAATCCCGGGACCCGTCTTCAGAGTCACGAGGTAGGGCAAGCTGACTGACGGCAATGTCCGTTGGCTCCCCCAGAGACCGGATGAGCGCCACTGCCGGCGCGGGATCAGGTACGTGGACATGAACCCGCCAACGATAACTGGCTTCAGCAGTGGATTCGTCGTCGTCGTCGGGATGGTGGCCTGTATTGCCAACCTGGCTCATGATGACGGAATCACCCATCTCGTCCAGGCGTTGGCGCAGCACGGCCGCGTCCAATGGCGAAAGGCTGATGGTACACATGACTTCCACGCCGTCGTCGGCCGGCATCTGCTGGTGGATGTGCGGATCCTGCAACTGGTAGCCGTGGAGGCCATCAAGGAGCTCATCCTGCAGTTCTTCGCCGAGCACTGCGGAACGGAGACAGTCCAGCACCAGCAACATACCTACACCGCCGGCGTCCACCACATGCGCCGCCTGCAGGGGTGCGAGTTCATCCTCTGTGCGTACGACGGCTTGAAAGGCAGCTTCCACCACAGCATCCAAGGCGAGGCCCAGTGCGTGGTTGCTGTCATCACCGTTCTGCGCAGAATCCGCCGCTTGGGCTGCATGGGCTGCTGCTTCAAGGACGGACAGCATGGTTCCGGAGACCGGTTCGCTCAAGGCCGACCATGCCCGGATCTGGGCCCTATTAAGGGCCGTGGCCAGCAGCGGGGCACTCAGGCGCGCTTTTCCGGCCAGCGGCTCCGCCGCAGCGCACAGGAAGACAGCAAAAAGGGTGCCGGAGTTGCCCCTTGCCTGTTCCATGGCGGCCTGACCAGCGCGTGACAGCACAGCACCGACGTCGTTACCGGCCTCGATGGCGTCAGGAGCGGTGCCGGCCAACGCGGACACAGCCGCGCGCGCGGTGAGGTAAAGGTTGGTTCCAGTATCGCCGTCGGCGACGGGGAAGATGTTGATCGCGTTCAGGCGGTCGCTATGGTTGCCAAGGACCACCTCTGTCTTGCCGAGCCAACGTTTCATGGCGTGCGCATTCGCGGCGATCTTAGTCTGCAAAATGATCCCATCCCACGGTGTCAGCAGCTTGCCCGGCAATCCGGACGCCGCTGCCTTGAGACTGGACAACGGCTTGAACTGAGCCTATCGCAGTGAAGCCCTGCGGCAGCTGAATTCCCGCTGGGAACGTAGCCAGCAGTCCATGGTCTTCTCCCCCGCCCAGAACCCACGGCATGGAATCAACGCCCAGCAAGGCGGCAGCTGGTTCCAGCGGAAGTGCGTGCGTCTTCAAAGCAAGGACGTCAAAGTCCAGGATGACGTCGCTGGCAGCAGCGAGCCTTCCGCCGTCGCGCAGCAACCCATCCGAAATGTCCATCATTGCTGTTACGCCCGAACGTGCGGCAAGCGGCCCGGCGGCCAACGGCGGCAAGGGCCGGCATTGGCTATCCAACAGGGCACGCTGTTCAGCTGAGAGGTCGGTTAAGGTGACATCGCTTTCCAACAGCGCCAGACCGGCGGCAGCACGCCCGAGAGTGCCTGCCACTGCCACAACGTCTCCCGGTTTCGCCCCTGAACGCAATACGGGCGCCCGTCCAGCCAAAGTACCGACGACGGCGACAGTCACCGCGATCTCCCGGCCACGGCCCAGGTCTCCCCCGGCGACGGAGCAATCAGGAACCCCCAGCCCGATAATTCCAGCGGTGAGGCCATCCGCAAAGTCCTCAACCCACTCCACTGATGTAGCGGGCGGCATGGTCAGGCTCACCACCAGCGAGGTTGCCGTTCCGCCCATGGCGTTGATATCGCTAAGGTTCTGCGCCGCAGACTTCCATCCGACGTCGTATCCTGTGGTTCGATAGCCGTTGTTCCACTCCAGCCGGAAGTCCTGGTCCTGGGTCTGGGTATCGATCGAAATCAGTGCGCGGCCGTCCGGGACGGCAACCAGGGCGGCGTCGTCGCCAGGACCCAGCAGGACGCTGGGGCTGCTGTTCAGGCGAGGGAAGATCCGGGCAAGGAGCTCGGACTCCGAGAGATCCGCGACTGTTGGACATTCTTCGTATGGATGTTTTACGTCGGATGGCTGTTTTGGGGGCACGGCTCTACGCTATCGCGGCACACCGACAAAACAGTGACGCAGCCTGTACAGCACGGACCACCGGCAATGTGACCCTCGCAACTGGTGCACCAACCGCACGCCAGGCGGCAGCGTGGGCGGGATAGGCTGGACTGATGCACCGAAAGACCCTCCCGCGGACAGCCGTGGCCTTCAGCTTGGCCGCAGCGTCCGTCCTCGCAGTATCAGCCTGCGCCCCCATTGTGGACGTCACGCCGGCAACCGACGCCGCCAATCCGGCCTGCGCCCCCATGATGGTGGCGCTCCCGGACAAGATCGGAGATGCCGCACTCCGCAAGACCAACAGCCAGGCCACTGCTGCGTGGGGCGATCCCTCCCAGATCATCCTGCGTTGCGGTGTCAACGTCCCTGGGCCAACCACTGACCGCTGCGTCAGCGTGAATGACATCGACTGGGTGATCAAAGAAGACGATGGCGTCTACACCCTGACTACTTTTGGACGCGAGCCGGCGACGGAAATCCTCGTGGATCCGGTCAAATTGGAAGCCGCCAACATCAGCTCCGCCACAGTCCTCACCGAACTTGCGGCCGCCGCTGGCAAGATCAAAGCCACGCGCCACTGCGTAGGCCAGGAAGACCTGCAGAACCTGCCGACCACCAAGTAGCGGGTACTCTGCCGCTACTTGTTGGGGTTACCGCAGGCCCGTTTTGCGGGTCAGGGCCAAGTGAATGAGTTCGTCGATCAGCTCGGAATACGCCAAGCCGGAAGCCGCCCACATCTGCGGATACATGCTCTTGGGGGTGAAGCCTGGCATGGTGTTGATTTCGTTAATGATCAGCTCCCCCGCGGGCGTGTAGAAGAAGTCCACACGGCTCAGGCCCTCCGCGCCCACGGCGTCGAAGGCGGCAGCGGCCAATTCCCGGACGCGGGCAATGGCCTCATCCGGCATATCAGCGGGGCAACTCAGCGCAGCAGCACCGTCGTCGACATATTTGGCAGCAAAGTCGTAGAACTGGTGTTCGCCGATAGCCACCGCGATTTCGCCGGGCATGGACGTACGGGGCGCGTCTGTGCCCCGGCCTTGCAGGACAGCGCACTCGATTTCGCGCCCGACGATGCCGGCTTCGATGACCAACTTCAAATCGTGGCGGCGGGCTTCCTCGATGGCCGTATCCAGGCCCTCCAAGGAATCCACTTTGGAGATTCCCATGGAAGAGCCAGCGCGGGCAGGCTTGACGAAGACCGGGAAACCGAGCTTGTCCACCCGCTTGCGGACAGCCTCGGCATCCGTGAGCCATTCGCGGTCCGTGACGGCGATGTAGGGCCCCACTGTCAGTCCAGCGGCTTCAAAAACTACCTTCATGAAGTGCTTGTCCATGCCCACTGCCGAGGCGAGCACTCCGGCACCAACATAGCGTGTGTCGGATAGCTCCAGGAGGCCCTGGACCGTTCCATCCTCGCCCCAAGGGCCATGGAGCAAAGGAAAGACGACGTCCACGGAACCGAGTTCCTCGGGAATGGCATTCGGCGCGGTCACGATGAGCTGATGCTCGCCGCCCACCTCTGCCAAGGTGACAGTCCGGTCCGACGGCGATACTTCAGGAAGTGCCGACGAGCTCAAGGACCACTGGCTGGTGTCCCCCGATGCAAGGACCCACTGTCCGGACTTGGCAATACCAATGGGCACGACGTCGTATTTGCTCTTATCAATGGCACCCATGACGCCTGCCGCCGTCACGCAACTAACAGCGTGCTCGCTGGAACGTCCGCCGAACAGGACCGCCACGCGGGGTCGACGGCCGGTTACGGGGGTGGATTCTTCAGTCACAATCAGTAGTCGCCTTCGGACTTCAGGGCCCGGGCCAGCAATCGCGGCCCCAGGTCATCAACGGACATTTTGCCTTCAAGCACCGCCACAACGGCGGCCGTAATGGGCATTTCGACGTTCAGTTTGCCCGCCAATTCATGCACGGCAGGGCCGGATTTAATGCCTTCTGCGGTTTGCGTCATCTGTTCGGCCACCTGCTCCAGGCTCAGCCCCTCGCCCAACAGCCTTCCAGCTGTGTGGTTTCGTGAGAGGGCAGAGGAGCATGTCGCAACGAGGTCGCCGAGCCCCGCCAGACCGGCCATGGTGTGAGCCTCGCCTCCCAGGGCAAGGGCAAGGCGGGAGGTCTCGGCGAGGCCCCGCGTGATGACTGACGCTTTGGTGTTGTCACCCATCTGGCGTCCCTCACAAATGCCCACAGCCAGGGCAATCACATTCTTGACGATCCCGCCGATCTCTACGCCCACAACATCGGTGCTGGTGTAAGGACGGAAGTACGGTGCGGTGCAGCAGAGTGCGATTGCGGCGGCGGTATCGGCGTCACTGCAAGCAACCACAGACGCAGTGGGTTGTTCCCTGGCAATCTCCATGGCGAGGTTGGGTCCGGAGACCACCACCACACGTGATTCCGGGATGCCAAGCTCCTGGGCGATCACCTCGCTCATGCGTGCGTCAGTCCCCAGTTCCAGGCCCTTCATCAGCGACACGACAATTGCGTCCGGTGCGAGCAGGCGCTTCCACTCTCCCAACTGGGGCCGCAGCGATTGGGCCGGCACGGCCAGAACCACGAGGCCGGCATCCTGCAGAACCTCAGCAACATCCGTCGAGGCGGTGACTGCGTGGGGAAGTTCGATGTCCTTCAAGTACTGCTCATTGCGGTGATCCGCGTTGATCTGATCCACGACTCGGGCGCGGCGCCCCCAAATCCGAATCCTCCGCTCCACCCCGGCAGTGGCAGCGGCATCGGCAAGGATCTTGGCGAACGTAGTTCCCCAAGAACCTGCGCCAAGTACAGCTACGGTGTCCGGAGCGGGGAGAGGGCTTTCAATAACCGTCATTTGCCGCCCTCCGATTCCGGATCCTCAAGAGATGCTTCCTTGTCAGCGGGTTCTGCAGCCTTTTCAGGCGCGGCACCCCGTGCAGCGTTTGAACCGCGCTCCACGAACCGGCCATGTTTGGCCTGCTTATGAACGGCCGGATCCCAGCGTTCGGCGGGCGGCTGCTCACCGCGGAGGGTTGCCAGCAGCTCGGTGACCGCCTCCATGATGACGTCTGTAGCTTCGGACAGCGTGGCCCGGTCCATGGGCCGGTCCGCGAAAGCGCTCAGATCCACGGGCTCACCTACCAGAACCCTGACGGTCTTTCGAGGAAAGACATGGAAACGCTTGGCGTACCTGGGAAAAACCTCATGGGCACCCCAGTGGGCCATCGGAACAACCGGTGCACCTGTCTGCAATGCCAAGCGGGCAGCGCCGGTGTGCCCCTTCATCGGCCACAGGTCCGGATCCCGGGTCAGGGTTCCCTCGGGGTAGATAATGATGGCGCCTCCGGCGTCCACCACCTCTTTGGCGATTTGCAGCGAGCGGTTCGCTCCCGCCGTCGAGCGTTCAACCGGAATCTGGTTCGTCGCCCGCAGCAAGGCTCCCAACACAGGTGCTTTGAAGAGGCCTGCCTTCGCGAGGAAGTGCGGAGGACGCTTCAGGTTGTAGAGCATGTGCCCGATCACGACGGGATCAATTTCAGTGCAGTGGTTCGGTGCTGCGATGAATCCACCCGCGGGGAGCTTCCCAGTGCCCTCCCACTTCTTGCCCATCAGGAGGTTCATCAACGGACGCGCCATGCCCGCCAGGAGCATGAACGTAGCCCGGCTCTTCGCCGATTCCTTCAAAGGGTCCCCCGCTACTTGGTGGTGATGATGTCGAAATCGGCGCCCAGGCCAGCGAGCTTCTCCGTAAAGCGCTCATATCCGCGGTTGATGATATCGATGCCCGTGACCCTGGAGGTGCCGGTCGCGGCCAAAGCTGCAATGAGGTGGCTGAAGCCGCCACGAAGATCGGGGATGTCAATCTCGGTCCCCCGCAGCGGCGTGGGACCGGAGATCACGGCAGAATGTAGGAAGTTCCGCTGGCCGAAGCGGCAGGGGACGCTGCCAAGGCACTCACGGTGGACCTGGATGTTTGCACCCATCCGGGCCAGGGCATCGGTGAACCCGAAACGGTTCTCATAGACCGTCTCATGCACAATCGACACGCCCTCCGCCTGGGTCAAAGCGACCACCAGGGGCTGCTGCCAGTCAGTCATGAAGCCGGGGTGAACATCCGTCTCCAGGACCAGCGGGGAAAGCTTGCCTCCGGGGTGGTAGAAACGGATGCCGTCGTCTCCAATATCCATGCCGCCCCCCACCTTGCGGTAGGTGTTCAGGAAAGTCATCATGTCCCGCTGCGAAGCACCTTCAACAAAGATGTCGCCACGCGTGACCAACGCGGCCGAAGCCCAGGACGCCGTCTCGTTCCGGTCCGGAAGCGCCCGGTGGTTGTAGCCACCCAGGTCCTTGACACCCTCGATGCGGATGGTGCGGTCAGTCTGGACGCTGATGATGGCGCCCATCTTCTGCAGCACTGCGATGAGGTCTATGATCTCCGGTTCCGTTGCCGCGCCGCTGAGTTCCGTGATTCCTTCCGCACGCGTAGCACTCAGCAATACTTGCTCGGTGGCGCCGACGGACGGATACGGGAGGGAGATCTTAGCGCCATGCAGGCCGTTGGGCGCGGAGATGTGGATGCCGCCGGGTCGTTTTTCCACAACCGCCCCAAACTGGCGCAGGACGTTCAGGTGGTAGTCGATAGGTCGATCGCCAATTTTGCAGCCACCAAGGTCCGGAATGAAGGCCTCTCCGATCGCGTGGATCAGGGGGCCGCACAGCAGGATCGGAATGCGCGAATCCCCGGCATGCGCGTCAATGGCCGTACTGGATGCCGTTTTGGCGTCTTTGGGATTCAAGGTCAGATCGCCCGTGGCGGGGTCCTTGACCACCGTCACCCCGTGGAGCTTCAGCAGGCTGGTAACAACCTCCACGTCCTTGATTTCCGGCACGTTCCGAAGCACTGATGGTTCGCTGCCCAGCAACGCCGCCACCATGGCCTTGGGCACAAGGTTCTTGGCACCGCGAACGGTCACTCGCCCTGTCAACGGGACGCCACCGCGGATTGTCAGAACACTACTCATCTATACCGGTTTCCTCACGACTACTCGCCCCCCATACTTACAAAGGCTCCAGCTAAGCATAGAAGCTCGGGTTACCTAACCGAAATGGAGCCACCGCGTGCCGGGCAGATCCGGTGCCCATCAATCCTCCTAAAAAAGGACCGGTGAGCCCACCCTAAGGGGCCCACCGGTCCTGGTTCCGCAGCATTCAGCCGCCGACGAATTTGTCAGCTTTTCGCCGGAAGTGTCTTCGGTTTAAAGGAAGGCCGCGTGGCCTCATAGGCGGTGATGTCTTCCTCGTGCTGCAAGGTCAGCCCGATGTCATCCAGGCCTTCCAGGAGGCGCCAGCGGGTATAGTCGTCGATCTCGAACGGAGCCACGACATTGCCGCATTCCACGGTCTTGGAGACCAGGTCTACCTTGACCTCAGTGCCAGGGCTGTTTTCCAGGACCTTCCAGATGAGCTCGATGTCATCCTGTGCCACCTGGGCTGCCAGCAGTCCCTGCTTACCTGAGTTACCGCGGAAAATATCGGCGAAACGCGAGGACAACACAGCTTTGAAGCCGTAGTCCTTCAACGCCCAGACAGCGTGCTCACGGGAGGAACCCGTCCCAAAATCGGGGCCCGCCACCAGCACGGAGCCGGACTTGAACGGTGCCTGGTTGAGGATGAACGATTCGTCCTTGCGCCATGCCGCAAAAAGGGCGTCTTCGAAACCTGTGCGCGTGATGCGCTTGAGGTAGACCGCGGGGATGATCTGGTCGGTATCCACGTTGCTCTGGCGCAGCGGAACACCGATGCCGGTGTGGGTGGTGAATGCTTCCATGGGATCCTCCTAGACTGCGATTCCGGTCAATGTGCCAGCAGAAGCCGGCTCAAGGTCCGACGGCGAGCTCAACGTTCCGCGAACAGCTGTCGCGGCAGCCACCACGGGTGAGACAAGGTGCGTACGGCCACCCTTGCCTTGGCGGCCCTCAAAGTTGCGGTTGGACGTCGATGCGCAGCGCTCTCCCGGTTCCAGTTGGTCCGGGTTCATGCCCAGGCACATCGAGCAACCGGCGAAACGCCATTCGGCACCGAAATCCTTGAAGACTTTATCCAGGCCCTCGGCTTCGGCTTCGAGGCGGACACGGGCAGAGCCCGGAACTACGAGCATGCGAATATCCGGGTCCTTCTCGCGGCCACGGATGATGTCAGCGGCAGCACGCAGGTCCTCAATACGGGAGTTGGTGCAGGAGCCCAGGAACACCGTATCCACGCGGATGTCTTTCATGGGGGTGCCGGCTGCCAAACCCATGTACTGGAGGGCGCGCTCGGCGGCAGCCTTGGCATTTTCGTCGCCAAAGTCCTCGGGGGACGGAACCTTGGCTGAGAGCGAAACGCCCTGGCCGGGGTTGGTGCCCCAGGTGACGAACGGCTCCAGGGTGTTCGCATCGAGGTCCACTTCGACGTCGAACGTCGCGTCGGCGTCAGTGTGCAGCGTGTTCCAGTACTCGACGGCGGCGTCCCAGTCAGCACCCTCGGGCGCATGCGGACGTCCCTGCATGTAGTCGTAGGTGATCTGGTCCGGAGCCACCATGCCTGCACGAGCGCCGGCTTCGATGGACATGTTGCAGATGGTCATGCGGGCATCCATCGATAGCGCCCGGATGGCGGATCCACGGTATTCCAGGACGTAGCCCTGTCCCCCACCGGTACCGATCTTGGCAATGACGGCCAGGATGATGTCCTTTGCCGTAACGCCAGGGCGGAGCGTCCCCTCAACGTTGATGGCCATCGTCTTGAATGGCTTCAAAGACAGTGTCTGGGTTGCCATGACGTGCTCGACTTCAGAGGTTCCGATACCCATGGCCAGCGCACCGAAGGCGCCGTGAGTAGAGGTGTGCGAGTCGCCGCACACCACCGTCATGCCCGGCTGGGTGAGACCCAACTGCGGACCCACGACGTGCACGATGCCCTGCTCCTTGTCGCCGAGCGAGTGCAGGCGGACGCCGAACTCCTTGCAGTTGGCGCGCAGGGTTTCAATCTGGGTGCGGCTGGTGAGGTCCGCAATGGGCTTGTCGATGTCCAGCGTGGGAGTGTTGTGGTCCTCCGTGGCAATGGTGAGGTCGGTGCGGCGGAGCTTGCGGCCAGCCAGGCGGAGCCCCTCGAAAGCCTGCGGGGAGGTCACTTCGTGGACCAAGTGCAAGTCAATGAAAAGAAGGTCGGGCTGGGCATTGGCTCCTTCGCCTTCACCCTTGCGCACTACGTGTGCGTCCCAGACTTTCTCGGCCAGTGTCTTTCCCACGGCCTTGCTCCCTTCACTGAAGTTGGATGTTCATCCACTGAACTGTTCTTCTAACCACTGAACTCTTCTGACGCACTGAGCTCTTCTAACCACTGAAGCAGCAGGGCCACAAAATAAGCCAGTGAAACAACTTGCATCTCAGATATTGAGACGGCAATATCATTACATGGACAATTCTAGTGGAGTCGGTGTCATTGATAAAGCGGCCCAAGTACTCGATGCCCTCGAGGCCGGCCCGACGACACTCGCACAACTTGTAGCGGCTACGGGCCTTGCCCGGCCGACCGTTCACCGGCTCGCGCTGGCCCTGGTCCACCACCGCCTGGTCAGCCGTGACATCCAGGGCCGATTCGTCCTGGGCAGCCGGCTCGTGGAACTCGCATCTGCCGCTGGTGAAGACCGGCTCATCGCTTCCGCGGGGCCAGTGCTTATCCAGCTGCGGGACGCTACCGGCGAGAGCGCCCAGATTTTCCGCAGGCAGGGCGATTGGCGCGTGTGCGTTGCCTCAGCGGAGCGGCCGATCGGCCTGCGCGACACCATTCCGGTGGGAACCCAATTGTCCATGAAAGCCGGCTCCGCAGCGCAGGTCCTCCTCGCTTGGGAAGACCACGACCGGCTGCTGGAAGGACTCCAGAACGCCCGCTTTACGCCCACCGTCCTGGCAGGAGTACGACGCCGGGGCTGGGGTCAGAGCCTGGGCGAACGCGAGCCTGGGGTCGCCTCAGTTTCCGCTCCGGTCCGTGGGCCGTCCGGAAGGGTCATAGCCGCCGTTTCCATTTCAGGTCCGATTGAGCGCCTCACGCGTCAGCCGGGACGCCTGCATGCGGAGGTCGTCTGCAATGCCGCACGGGTACTGACCGAAGCCTTGCGCAAGAACAACGACTAGGGCTTCTGTCTTTGAAGGGGGACATCCATGAACACCTATGCCGTATTCCTCAGGGRCATCAACGTCAGCGGGATCAACATCAAGATGGCGGACCTGAAATCAGCTCTTAAGGCCTACCCATTCTCTGACGTCAAGACGCTTCTGGCGAGTGGAAACGTTGTCCTGAAGAGTGATTTGAGCATCACGGATGTAAAGGCCCAGTTCGAAAAGTGCCTGCGTGAATCCTTCGGCTACGACGCCTGGGTTGTTGTCCTCACTTCTTCACGGGTGGCCGAACTCGTGGATGCATGCCCGTACCCCGCCGATGACAAGGCCACGCACAGCTACATCACGCTCACCTCCGACGAAGCCATGCTGGACGAACTCTTTGAGTCCGGAGAGGCCCTTGGTGGCGTGGAACAGGTGCGGCTTGGGCCGGAAGCTTCGGCGTGGCTTGCACCCGCCGGAGGCACATTGGAAAGTCCTTTCAGCAAACTGTCCGCCAAACCGCGGTACAAGGCCAGCACCACTACGCGGAACCTTCGGACCCTTATCAAGGTCAGGGACGCTGCGGCCGATCTCTAGATGTATCCCTATCCTGCGCGCGCGGTTTTTAATGCCGCGTTGAATGCGGCCAAGCGCGCAATCTCCACCTCTACCGGTTCCACGATGCGCTGCTCAGCTACGCCTGCTATTCCTGCCTTCAGTCGTTTGGCCACGCCTTTGACGCGCAGACGCGCGGCCCAGCCGCCGATGATTCTGCCCAAGACTGCCAGAACAATCCCCAGAACCACTCCGCAGGCCACCATCAACGTAGGCCAGGGCCACCCCTCGGTCCGGGGCACCTCCGGGACGGGCATTTGGAAATAGCCGAGCGCCGCCAAGACCCCAAGCCAGCCGAGGCCGCCGACTGCCAGGAGAAGTGCCAGCCATTGAAGTGTGTTGAACAACAGCCACCAGAACGGGCGCTGCGACGTTTTGAGATTCGTCCCGGCGATGGCCTGGTCCAGGGCATCCGGCAGGTGCTCGCGGCCTTCCCTCGCCACAGCACGGATGGACGCCCGCCACGGGCACGGTGCGCCTTCGGAAGCCTCATCCACAAAATCACGCACGGCGGCATCTGTCCTCGCCCGTTCAGGTGCACCCGCTACCGGCAAGGAAGTCCGGTTGAGCTCGGGCTTGGTGTCCTGCCTGCCCAGGTTCAGCCTCCGCAGGGGATCAGGCCGGAAGCGCAGCAACCAGCGCGTCACGGGCCATCCAGTCCTGCGCGCCGATTCCCTCTTGAAGGATCGCGCTACCGCGTCAACCACCAGAGGTACGTTGGCCGCCGTCGACAATTCATTCGCGAGTTTGGCTTTGGTGTTTGCCTTGACGCCGCGGGCCTCGCCGTTGCCTGACACCTGGGCCAGTTCCGCAGCAGACTTGGCGACGTCGGCAGCCAGGCGCTTAGTCGCGGCCTCCCGCTGGACCACGACGTCCCTGATAGCACTACGGACGGCGTCGACGCCGTCGCCAGTCAGTGCTGAGGCGCCCAGGACCCGAACATTATCCAGACCGTCGCGCTGCAGGATGCCTTTCAGGGAATGAAGCACATCAGCGGTGTCGGCGTGATTGAGCTTATCTATTTGGTTCAAGACAACAAGGGTGACTGCTCCATGGGTGGCCATCGGGCGCAGAAAGTCGTTGTGCACGGCGGCATCTGCATACTTCTGTGGGTCCAGCACCCAGACCAGGACGTCCACCATCCCGACCATTCGCTGGACTACCTCCCGGTTCTCCACTTTCGTTGAGTCAAAGTCGGGAAGGTCCAGCAGGATCAGGCCGCTCTCCGCAGTGGCCAGGCCGGGCATCCCAGGCAGGCTGTGCCGCTCCTGCACACCGAGCCAGTCCAGCAACGGCCCGCTGCCTTCCTCGCCCCAGATTCCTGCCAACGGCGCGGACGTCGTGGGACGACGGGCTGCCGCGGTTGCGAGATTGCTGCTGGAAACGGCATTGAACAAGGATGACTTGCCACTTCCTGTGGCCCCGAAAAAGCCCACCACAGTGTGCCCTGCCGACAACGAGCGTCTGGACGTGGCCCGTTCAAGGACTTCATACACCGAATCCAGTTCCTGCTCGGGCAGCACCCCTTCGGCCAGTTCGCGTGCTGCATTCAGCGCTTCAAGCCGCCGCTGGAGTTGAGACGATTCCCGGATTTGGCTGTGCCGGCTCATGCGGCCCCAGCCAAGCGGCGGAGGGACTTGGCGTGGCGGGCGAGGTCCATGCCGCTATGCACGGTGTCAGCGTCCAGACCAGTGGCCTCCAGCCGGCCAAGGAACCTGCCCCGCTCCTCGTCGAGAAGGCGCTGGCAGTACGTATGGAGATCGGCCCTGGCCTGCTGGGCCAGTCGACGCACGGCATCTTCACCGAAGACAGCTTCAAGCAGCTTCTGTCCAACAACGGCCGTTCCACCGGCAATGCCTAGCTCCAATCCGGTCAAACCGGCAGTCATGGAGAAAACCACCACCATCAGCGCTGCGCCGAGCCCGTTCACGCCGAAGGAGAGCCAACGGGCCTGGGTGCGTTTTTCCTGGCCCTGGGTGCGGATCAGTTCCATGAGTCCCTCCTGCCAGGAACGGATGGCGGCAGCGGCCTTCGCGTCAAAGCCAGGACTGGTGCCGGAAAGGTCTGCCACACCCAGGAGCTGGCGGCCTGCCGTATCCGAGCGCCAGCGCCGGTCCACGTTTTCTGCGGCATTGGCGGCCTCATCAAGAATCACGGCTTGCAAACCTGTTTCGATCGCGGTCTCGACTTTCACAGCCGGGGCTGGTTCACCTCTGAAGAATGCTCCCATCCGGTCCCGCATGCGCCCTATGTTTTGCTCCAGCGCACGGAAGAATTCACCCGTGCCCACAAAATCCTGCCATCGAGCGAGCACTTCCCCGCGGAGCAGCGCACCGTCCTTGGTTGCTTCCAGAATGCGCAGTAGGGCGTCGTCGTATTCGTGAACGCAGACGGAGCGCAGCTCGCGGGCCGCAGCATCCTGGGCCGCAGCCGCAGCTGCAATACGTTCAAACCGGTTACTCACGGCGTTAACGGCACCATTGAGCGTGCGGCGCGCGACCTCCGTCCGCCCGGCGGCATCCGCCGCCAGGTTCGCAAGCCAAAGACGCAAGCCGCTGACAGCTTCGGCCGGCAGCATTCCCAAATCGTCCAAATCGCTTTCCTGCACCACGAAGAGTTCCGCACCAGCCAGTCCCTGGTGGTCCAACATTGCCTTAAGGTCCGTCGTGACTTCTTCCTCCGCTGCCGGTGGCACGCGGTCCAGCACCACGGCTACCGTGATGTCCCGCGACGCCGCATCCACGAGCAGGCGCCAAGGCACGGCGTCGGCGTATCTGTTGGCCGTGGTCACGAACACCCAAAGGTCGGCCGCGGCCAGCAACTGGCCTGCGAGCCTTCGGTTGTCATCTGAAATCGAGTCGACGTCGGGCGCATCCAGAATCGCGATGCCCCGAGGTACCTGATCGTGTGCCAGGAGCACCAGCGAGGCAATCGACTGGGCATCCGGTGTGACACCGGCTTGACGTGCAGGCAGCGGATCCGCGGACACTCGGCCCCTGACGCGGTCCAGGTTGGGAAGTATGCGCTGGCCCTCAAACCACTCCGCGTCCTGCGGGTGGTGAAGGAGGATGGGCTGGCGCGTCGTGGGCCTGATGGCCCCGGCGCGTGTCACCGGGTAACCCACAAGGGCATTGACCAGCGTCGACTTACCGGCGCCAGTGGAACCGCCGACGACGGCCAACAGTGGAGCGTCCAGGCTGCGGTACCGGGGAATCACGTAGTCGTCGAGCTGTGCCAGGGTCTCCCGGATCCAGTGGCGCCCCTCTTCGGCGTCGGGCAGGGAGAGGGGCAACGCAACGCCGGCAAGTTCCTTCCGCGCAGCTTCAAGGGTGTTGACAGCATCAGCCTGGGCTTTACTGGTGACAGGACTGACCCCTGCTCTTGGCGGCTCTTCATGTGCGGTCACAGCATCATCATGCCAGCCCGCAGACTGTCAGCGGGTCAGCCGGGGCTCGACTTAACGTGAATGTCGGGTTATAGGAGAAAATGCGCTTAAACCAAGAATTCCCCCGGAACCGAAGTTCCGGGGGAATTGTTTGTGACCCCAGCGGGATTCGAACCCGCGTTACCGCCGTGAGAGGGCGGCGTACTAGGCCGCTATACGATGGGGCCTTGCACTTTTTTGTCGCCGTTTCCGGCGAACAAGCTGAATGAGTATTTCATACTTTCAGCTCTCTTCCAAATCGACTATGCGATGTGAAATTCCGATTTTCCGCTGCAATAACGCGGAATTTCAGAGCTGGGATACCAGGACTCGAACCTAGAATGACGGTACCAGAAACCGTAGTGTTGCCAATTACACCATATCCCAAAGTGACTTTCGGACCGGAGTTCGTCGCCGTGGTTTCCCTTGGCTTTTTCCTCCGTGCCCCTCAGCACGAGTAATGACTCTACCGGAGTCTTGTCACCTGCACAAATCGCTGGGCCGTTACCTGCATCACATGGATGTCAGGCTGCCGAAGGTGCCGTAACGAGCAGTCTCGACAACGAATCCACCTGACGCCCATCGAACCCTTCGACCTCTTCGCCGGTCCTGTTCAGCCAGACGCCAATCAGGCCGGCCGCCGTCGCGCCATCGGCGTCAAGAAGCCGGTTGTCCCCGACATAGAGTGTTTCGCCGGGTTCTGTCCCCAGCAGCCGCACGCCCTCCAGGTAGATGGCAGGATCCGGCTTCGGCACGCCCACCGTATCCGTTCCTACCAGGATCTTGATCCTGGACAAGCCCGCCCCATCCAACTTTGCCCGCTGGTAGTCATGAACGTTATTGCTGACAGCGCCATACGGAATGTCCGCATCGTCGAGCGCATCGAGCACGCCAGCGACGTCGTCGAAAGCGCGCACATAGGCAGTCTGCCGCTGATGGTACTCAGCAACCCACGACTGCGATTCCTCACCGTCTCCGAGCTCCACGCCAAAGTGGCCCAAGGCTGCCCGGCCCCTCAAAAGGCGTTGCTCATTGAACGTCAATTCCCCAGCAAGGTAGCGGTCATAGAAATGCGTTGTTTCGTGGGTGAAGATACGGCCGAACTTCACCCACCCGGCCTGGTCAAGGCCGGGCAGGAGATGTTCGCTGACATCACGCAGAGCCGTTGTCATGGCGTACTCAAGGTCCACCAAGGTGTCGTCGATGTCGAACAGAACACCGCGGATAGTTCCGAAGGAGCTTGCAATAGCCATGACCTTTGCCGCCTAGCCCCGGAACGCGCGAACGCGGGCCAACGAGGAATCCTTACCCAGGATCACCATTGACTCGAACAGCGGCGGAGAAATGCGTCGGCCTGAAATAGCGGTACGCACCGGCCCAAAGGCGGCGCGGGGCTTGATGCCAAGGTCCTCGACCAATGCCTGCTTGAGTGCCGTCTGAATGTTCTCAGCGGTCCAATCCTCGATGGGCTCCAACGCAGCAAGTGCCGCGTCAAGCACTTCCTGCAGGTTCTCCGGGAGCCCCTTGCGGGCGTCGTCAGCAACATCGATCGCGTCGTCGGCCTTGAAAAGGAAGGCCAACATCTCAGGAGCTTCGCCCAACAGGGTAATGCGCTCCTGAACCAGCGGAGCCGCCTCTGCGAGGATCTCCTCCTGACGAGTGGTAAGGATCTCCCCCACGAAGCCTGCGGCGCGGAGGTAGGGGACGAGCCGCTGCTTGAAATCCTCCGGCTCGAGCAGGCGCACATGGGTCCCGTTGATGGCCTCGGCCTTCTTGAGGTCGAAGCGCGCGGGGTTACCCAGGACATCGTGGATGTCGAAGTTGGCCACAAGCTCCGCCACGGTGAAGATGTCCTCATCCGCACTCAAGGACCAGCCCAGCAGGGAAAGGTAGTTGAGCAGACCCTCGGGGATGAAGCCACGCTCGCGGTGCAGGAAGAGGCTGGATTCCGGATCCCGCTTGGAAAGCTTCTTGTTTCCCTGGCCCATGACGTAGGGCAGGTGACCGAACTCCGGCATGTACTCCGCCACTCCGATGGCGTAGAGCGCCCGATACAGCGCGATCTGCCGGGGGGTGGAGCTCAGGAGGTCCTCCCCGCGAAGCACGTGCGTGATGCCCATGAGGGCATCGTCAACCGGGTTCACCAGCGTGTACAGCGGAGCACCATTGGCACGAACCACTGCAAAGTCGGGAACGGAGCCCGCCTTGAAAGTAATCTCGCCACGGACGAGGTCGTTGAAGGTCAGGTCCTCGTCCGGCATGCGAAGGCGCAGCACGGCTTCCCGGCCTTCGGCCTTGAACTGGGCAAGCTGTTCCTCGGTCAGGTGGCGGTCGAAGCCGTCATAGCCAAGTTTGGGGTCGCGGCCAGCTGCCCGGTGGCGGGCTTCGATCTCGTCCGGCGTGGAGTAGGACTCGTAGACGTGTCCCCCGGCCGTGAGCTTGGCGATGACGTCCTGGTAGATGTCTCCGCGCTGTGACTGGCGGTACGGCTCGTGCGGCCCGCCTACCTCGACGCCCTCATCCCAGTCGATGCCGAGCCACTTGAGGGCATCCAGCAGCTGGTGGTAGCTCTCCTCGCTGTCGCGGGCAGAGTCGGTGTCCTCGATGCGGAAGATCAGCTTGCCACCGGTGTGGCGCGCGTAAGCCCAGTTGAACAGGGCGGTCCGGATCAGGCCAACGTGCGGCGTTCCCGTAGGCGACGGGCAGAAACGAACGCGGACTGGAGTCTCGGCGTTGACGGCAGGGATGGCGCTGGAGGCAGCGTTGGACGCAGAAGCAGTAGTCATAGTGCTTCAACTTTACCGCTTGATATAGGCCCTGTTCCCCGCAGGAAAGGCTCGACGACGGCCCGCGCCTTCCGTGCGAAAGGCTCGTGCCGCCGTCGGGCTTATGCTCTGGTGCGGCCGCTAGCGGCGAACCACCGGGTTGGATAAACGCCCGATGCCTTCAATCTCCACTTCGAAGCGGTCGCCCTCACTGACCAGGCCGACACCGGCCGGGGTTCCCGTCATGATGACGTCGCCCGGAAGCAGGGTGAACGCGTGCGAAACAATCGAGACGAGCTCGCGCACGCCCCGGATCATCTGGCTGGTGCTGCCGTCCTGTCGGAGTTCGCCGTTGAGCCGGCCCTGGATGGACAAGTCTTCGTGGTCGAGATCGGTTTCGATCCACGGGCCCAGCGGAGCGGAAGTGTCAAAGCCCTTGGCACGGGCCCACTGAAGATCCGTTTTCTGGACGTCCCGGGCAGTGAGGTCGTTTCCGCAGGTGTAACCAAAAATGACGTCGTCAGCACGTTCCTCAGGGACGTCCTTGCAGATACGGCCGATGATGACGCAAAGCTCCGCTTCGAAGGAGACTTCATCGGAGAACTCCGGGAGGACGATCGGATCGTTTGGCCCGATGACCGAGGTGTTCGGCTTGAGGAAGAGCAATGGATGCTGCGGAACCTCGTTGCCCAGCTCAGCAGCATGCTCGGCAAAGTTACGTCCAACGCCGATCACCTTGCTCCGCGGAATGATCGGCGCAAGGAGCCGCACATCCTCAAGCTTGTGCTTCGTGTGGGTACGTTCGACGCCATTGAAGAAGGGGTCGCCGTTGATGACAGTGATTTCCTCACTGCCGGGCTCGCCTTCAACAACGCCATAAAGGGGATCAGAATCAACTACAAACCGGGCGATACGCATGGGCTCAAGCCTACCGTCCAGCGCTTGGGCGTTTGCCCGCTAGCTTCGAAGGTAATCCAACTGCGCCGCAACCGAAGTCTCAGCCGCCCATCTGACGGAAGGGTCGACGTCGGGATACACCGCATCCGTGACTGCGGCAATCGGCGCGTCCTGGCCGAGCTGTGCAAGGGCAGCCCGGATCTGGTCGAGCCGCTGGTGGCGATGTTCGCGGTACTCGCGGCATTTGGCGTCCAGGGCAGCGAGCACCGGGCCATGGGCGGGAAGGAGCGTAGCCGGGCCCAGCGATTCGAGTCGGTCCAGACTGGCGAGGTAATCGCCCAGGCGGCCATCGGGGTAGTCCAGCACCGTGGTGCCGCGGCCCAGGATGGTGTCGCCGGTGAGGACGGAGCCTGTGGGACCGTCTGCGGGGAGATGGAAGCAGAGGGAATCCGATGTGTGGCCAGGCGTTGCCAGGACACGGATCTCCACTCCGCCGGCGTGGAGGACTTCGCCGTCCACGAGGGGATCTCCGCCGTGGCAGTACTCCGCGGCAGCAGCCCTGACCGGAGCACCTGTCCGTTCATGGAACCTGGCTGACGCGGCTGTGTGGTCAGCGTGGCGGTGCGTAATAAGCACGACGTCCACCACGCCTGACGCTGCCAGCTCGGCCAAGTGCCCTTCGTCTTCCGGGCCAGGATCCACCACCGCAACGTGGCCGGAATCGGCGGTGCCGATGACGTACGAGTTGGTGCCATCCAGGCTCATCGGGCCAGGATTCGGTGCCAGCCGGAAGCGGGTGAGGCCGCTGCTCCGTTGCAGCGCAGAGGTGCCGGCACGTGAAGAGGTGTAGTCGCCGGCAGGTGAGTCGTTGGAAGTCTCCATTGATTCTGAAGTCACTGTCCCATCTTGCACCACTTCCGATCCACTCTCACATCCGGGGCCTTTTCCGGCGATGTTCTCTCACATCGGAACCGTTTTCCACCGATGCCCCGTCAGTTCGAATTCGACGGCGGCCGCGTCTTTGATGTCCCCATATCAGGATGTGAGAGAAGATCCCGGTGGAACGGTCAGGATGTGAGAGAAGATCCCGGTGGAACGGTCAGGATGTGAGAGAACATCGGGGCATGACAACGGCGGCCCTTCCGCTTGTCACCAAGCAGGAGGGCCGCCGTCGTTCGCTTAAGTTGCGTCCCGGACTAAACCAGGCGGGTCAGCCAGCCGTGGGTGTCCTCCACTGTGCCGGTCTGGATTCCCAGGAGTTGCTGTCGGATGGCCATAGTGGTTTCGCCAGCCTTTGCGTCCTCGGATCCGATGAATTCCGTGGCGTCCTTGAGGACACCGATCGGGGTGATCACAGCTGCCGTACCGCAAGCGAAGACTTCAGCAATGTCGCCTGAAGCAACTCCCTCGCGCCACTCATCGAGCGTGATCTTGCGCTCGGAAACCTCGCGGCCCATGTCCTTCGCAACCTGGATCACGGAAGAACGGGTCACACCCTCCAGGATGGTACCGGTAAGGGCAGGGGTAACCAGCGAGCCGTCCTTCATGACGAAGAAGACGTTCATACCACCGAGTTCTTCAACGGCGTCGTCGTTGAAGTGGTCCAGGAAAAGTACCTGCTTGCAGCCGTTGGCCTCAGCTTCCTGCTGGGCAATGAGGGAGGCGGCGTAGTTGCCACCGCACTTGGCTGCACCTGTTCCACCGCGGCCCGCGCGTGCATACTCACGGGAAATCCAGATGGAAACGGGCTTCAGTTCGCCACCGAAGTAATTACCGGCGGGAGAAGCAATGACACGGAAGGATACTTCCCGGGCCGCCCRCACACCGAGGAAGGCCTCGGTGGCGATCATGAACGGGCGCAGGTACAGGGCTTCACCGTCGCCCGAAGGAACCCATTCCTTGTCAGCCTGCACGAGTTCGCGGATAGCACCCAGGAAGTATTCCTCGGGCAGTTCCGGGAGGGCCAGCCGGCGGGCCGATTTGTTCAGGCGCGCGGCGTTCGCTTCCGGCCGGAAGGTCCACACGGAACCGTCGGCGTGGCGGTATGCCTTAAGACCCTCGAAGATCTCCTGGCCATAGTGAAGCACTGCAGCCGAGGGATCCAGGGAGATAGGTCCGTAGGGCTCGATCCGGGCGTTCTGCCAACCGCCATTGCCATCGGCGTCAACTTTGTAGTCGACGACGGCGGTGTGGTCGGTGAAGTAATCGCCAAAGCCTGGGTTCGCCAGGACGGCTGCACGCTCCTCAGCAGACTTCGGGGTTTCCGAAAGCTGCTGGCTGAATTCGACGCCGTGGGCAGTCTGAGTCATGTTTCCTCCACAGTCAGCTACCTGGTGGCGCGAAACGGGTCCCGGAGGAAGCGGTTCAGCGGTGGACCAGGGAAGCAGGTAAATAATTCAACACAAGCTTACGCCTGAGAAATGGGCCTAAAGTGCGGCCGCAATGGCATCGCCGATCGCCGCAGTAGTGCGCGGCTCGCCGGTGCGGCTTTCGACGTCGGCGACCACTGCCGCCTCGATCTTGCGGGCCGCCGTGGTGTAGCCAAGGTGGTCCAGGAGGAGCACTGCGGAGAGGATGGCCGCGGTGGGATCGGCTTTTTGCTGTCCGGCGATATCCGGTGCTGAGCCGTGAACGGGTTCGAACATGGACGGTGCTGTGCGGTCCATGTTGATGTTGCCCGATGCCGCCAAGCCGATGCCGCCCGTAACGGCAGCTGCGAGGTCGGTCAGGATGTCGCCGAAAAGGTTGTCGGTGACAATGACATCGAAGCGCGAGGGATCGGTAACCATGAAGATGGTTGCAGCATCGATGTGCAGGTAGTCGTGCGTGACCTCGGGGAATTCCTGGGCCACTGCTTCAACCGTTCGCTTCCACAAGTGTCCGGCGAAGACCAGGACGTTGTGCTTGTGGACAAGAGTGACGTGCTTGCGTGGTCGTTCGCTGGCGCGGCGGAATGCATCCCGCACCACGCGCTCCACGCCGTGTGCAGTGTTAAGGGAGACTTCCGTGGCAACCTCATGCGGCGTGCCACCGCGCAGGGTGCCGCCGTTGCCGACGTAGGGACCTTCGGTGCCTTCGCGGACAACAATGAAATCGATGATGCCGGGGTTTGCCAGTGGGCTCCCGACGGTTCCGTACAAGCGTGACGGGCGCAGGTTCACGTAGTGGTCCAGGCTGAAGCGGAGCTTGAGCAGCATCTCGCGCTCGATGATGCCGGAGGGAATCCTGGTGTCACCCGGAGCGGCTCCCACTGCACCAAAGAGAATGGCATCACGCGTGCGGAGGTCTGCGAGGACCTCGTCCGGCAGGGTCTCGCCCGTCTCAAGCCAGTGCTGGGCACCGAGCTTGTAGTGGGTCTGCTCAAGGGCTACACCTTCTGCGGCGACAGCCTTTTCGAGGACCTTGACGGCTTCGGCGATGACCTCGGGGCCAATGCCGTCGCCGGGGATGACAGCGAGATTGATGGAGGATGCACTCATAGGTCTATCTAGCCAAGCAATCCACATGCTGGTCAAAATCGTCTCACTCCTCGAACATTCTAGTGGAGCGAATCAGACCAGGGCATGACGCCCGGGCCCATAGCCAGCACATAGAGTCTTACCGTGGATAGAAGGCACGAGATATACGAATGGTTCCGGATCAACCGCTTCAAGGTAGACATGACGGCCATGTGCTTGCTGGTCCTCTTATTCGGACCTGTCTATCTTGTGGCCGACCGCCCATTGCTCTTTTTCATCTCCTGCGGCCTGCTGTTGCCCCTGGCGTGGCGACGCACGCGTCCCGTGGTCGCGGCCGCCGTCGTGGTTTTGGTGTGCCTGATCCAGTGGGCGGTTGGCGCGGAGCCGGTGGCCGGCCAAATCGCGGTTCCCCTGGTCATCTATGCCACCGCTGCCTATGGACCGGCGTGGGCGAGCCGGACGGTCCTGCTGCTTGGATTGCTGGGCGGCGTCATGCTCACCACGCGCGAATACTCGAGCCCCGCGGAGTCCGGCATCATGGGCCTAACGATCGGGGCCCTCTACACAGTCCTCATCTGGATGCTGGTGCTGGTCAGTTGGACGCTGGGCGACCTTACCCGAGTACGGCGGCTCCAGCTCCAGGCCCTTGAGGACCGAACCCGACGCCTTGAAATCGAGCAGCAACAAGAGCGCCAATTGGCCGCAGCTGATGAACGCTCCCATATTGCTCGGGAAATGCACGACATCGTGGCGCATTCCCTGTCCGTCATCATCACCCAGGCCGATGGTGCCCGGTACGCTGCCGCCGCAAAGCCGGAACTGGCCACCGAAGCGCTGGCCACGATCGCTGCGACGGGCCGGGATTCCCTAAGTGAGATGCGACGGCTGCTCGGCGTGCTGCGCTCGGACCAGGAGGCGCCGACAAGGCCCCAACCGAGGCTTTCCGATCTTGATGAACTCCTTCTGGGCTTCCGCGCTGCCCGGCTCAAAGTCTCCTTCGAACAACTCGGCACGCCTCGCCGGGCACTGCCGGCAGGTGCCGAACTCACGGCCTACCGGATCATTCAGGAAGCCCTCACCAATGTCGTGAAGCATGCCGGACCGCAGGCGGATGCGAGTGTGATTCTCACATGGCAGAGTCGCGGCTTAGAGCTGAACATCGCCGACGACGGCCGGGGCGCCGCCGCTGATCCGCCCACCTCAGGTGGGGGAAACGGCCTCCGGGGCATGGCCGAGCGCATCTCGCTTTACGATGGTTCCTTGACCGCAGGCCCTTTGCAGGGCGGCGGTTTCCGTGTGTCCGCTTTCATTCCCTATTCGGAGGCCTAAGCCATGCTTGAACACCCCGCACCCATCAGGGTGGTGCTCGTCGATGACCAGCACTTGGTCCGCTCGGGGTTCGGCATGCTGATCAATTCCCAACCCGATCTCCAGGTGGTCGCAGAGGCAGGCAACGGAATCGAAGCAGTCCAGGCCCTCAGTGCCACCACGGCGGATGTGGTCCTGATGGATGTGCGCATGCCGGGCATGGACGGCATTGAAGCCACGAGACGCATTTTGGAACAGGCAGCCGGCCAGCCGTCGGGCTCCCAGCGGGCGGAGGTCAAAATCGTGGTCCTCACCACCTTCGACCTTGACGAATATGCTTTGGCTGCGATCCAAGCAGGCGCCAGCGGGTTCCTGCTCAAAGACGCTCCGCCGGAGGAATTGCTGGAGGCCATCCGGACGGTCTACCGTGGCGACGCGGTGATCGCCCCATCCACCACGCGCAGGTTGTTGGACCATGTGGCTCCGCTGCTTAGAAAGCAGACGTCGGAACAAAGCGGGCACGCGGCCGCGGTGGAACGCCTCACCGCGCGTGAACGCGAGGTTTTCCAACTGATCGCCCAGGGCCAGTCCAATCCGGAAATAGCCGCAGGATTGTTTCTGTCAGAGGCCACGGTGAAGACCCACGTCGGCCACATTCTGGCCAAGCTTGGAGCCCGGGACCGCGTGCAGGTGGTGGTCATCGCCTATGAGACAGGTGTGGTCGCCCCCGGAAGCTAGCGCATCGCTTTAAGCCTCGGTCTCAGACCACAGTATGAGCTGACCTTGCCTGGAATGGGTCCCTGGCCCGATCCAGCAGCGCATCCCGGCACATAGCGTGAAAACATGACAACTTTCACGCCCCTCCCCCACCCAACAGGCAACGGCCGTCCCGCTGAATCCGATGCAGCCAGGCCACGCACAGCAGTCGAAGCGTTCGCACTGACAAAGAGCTATGGACGCGCCGCTACACGTGTCATGGCCCTGAACGAGGTATCGGTGGGGTTCGACGCCGGCAAGTTCACCGCAATCATGGGACCCTCCGGATCGGGCAAATCCACGCTCATGCATTGCCTCGCCGGCCTTGATACGGCGGACTCCGGACGGATCGTCCTGGGCGGCACAGAGCTCACCGGGCTCAACGACCGCCAGCTCACCGCCGTTCGACGCGAGCGCATTGGCTTCGTCTTCCAGGCCTTCAATCTGGTGCCCACCCTGACAGCGGAGCAGAACATCACGCTGCCGCTCGCTTTGGCGGGAACAACCGCCGACGCCGGGTGGCTGGATACCGTGGTCAGCACCCTCGGGTTGAAGGACCGGCTGAAGCACCGACCACACGAGTTGTCCGGCGGACAGCAGCAGCGCGTCGCCGTAGCCCGAGCGCTGCTGACGCGTCCCGACGTCGTATTTGGCGACGAGCCGACTGGCAACCTGGACTCCAAAGCCGGCGGTGAAGTGCTTGCGCTCCTGCGTCGCAGCAGCCAGGAGATGGGCCAGACCATCATCATGGTGACCCATGATCCCGTCGCCGCAAGTTACGCCGACCGCGTGGTGCTGATGAGCGATGGCGGCTTGGTAGGCGAGATCCAGGAGCCCACAGCAGACTCAGTTTTGACGGCCCTCGGCAAGCTGGGGGCATAGGGCATGCTGCGCGTAGCTCTCTCCCAAGTGACGACGCACTTCCGCCGATTCGTCGCAATCGGGCTCGCCGTGATGCTGTCTGTTATGTTCCTCGCCGCCACGCTTATGGTGGGCGCGAGCACCAATGCTTCACTTGGCGCCAGTATCGGCGAGGCCTACCGTAACGCGGATCTTATTGCTACATCCAAGAACGGTAAGGCCTTCAGCCAGGCCGCGGTGGATGCCGCGGCGTCCGCGCCCGCAGTCAAGGACCACTACGCCGAGCGATCCACCTACGTGACGTTCGTGGCCGGTGGCGGTGAGCAGCACGGCCGGCTGCGAAATACGGCGCCGTCATCCTTGGAGGGCGCAGTCTTGTCCTCAGGTTCCATGCCGTCGCAGCCCTTCGAAGCCGTCCTAGATGTCAAGACCGCAGAGCATCTCGGACTGACTGTTGGAAGTACGCTCGAGCTGCACGGTGCCGGACCCGTCAAGAACGCCAAGGTGAAAGTTACCGGCCTGATTCAGGCCACGAATGATCCGTTCTCGTCCTCGGCGGCCCAGCTGGTCGCTTCAGAGTCTGTCCTGAACGCGGTGCAGGATGCCGGAGCAGGATATTCGGGACTGCAATTCATCCTCCAATCCGGCGAAGACGCCTCCGCAGAGAAGGAGTACATCGCGCACCGCATGGAAGCGGCAGGTGCCGATTCCCCCACTCTGGAAACCGCGCAGGAGAAGGTCACCTCGACGGTCGCCATGCTGAGCGCCGGCCAGGACCAGCTGACCGTTGTGCTGCTCGCCTTCGCAGGCGTCGCTGTCCTTGTCTCCGCCCTGGTGGTGGCCAATACGTTCTCCGTGCTGGTAGCCCAGCGAACAAGGGAACTGGCGCTTCTTCGGTGTCTCGGCGCGGGCCGGTCCCAAATCCGCGGATCCGTCATGCTGGAGGCCCCGTGGTCGGATTCATTTCCTCCGTGCTGGGCGTGGTTGCCGCAACCGGCCTCATGTACGGGCTCATCTCTTGGGCGAAGACACAGCCTGAACAGGCTTTTGCCACCCTGGCTGTACCACCGTCGGCAATCATCGCGGGCCTTGTGGCCGGAACGCTGCTGACCGTCATCGCAGCCCTCGTCCCCGCCAAAGCCGCTACCGCCGTCGCTCCCCTCGCTGCCCTAAGGCCCGCCGACGACGCTGCTGTTGGCAACCGGCGTGGCAAGGTCCGCCTGATTCTGGGTCTGGTGGCTCTCCTCGGAGGCGCGTCACTGCTGATTTTCGGCAGCACCACAGTCTCACTGCTGATTGCCTTGTTCGGCGGAGCCCTCTCCTTTGTCGGGATCCTGCTGTGCTCAACCCTGTTCATCCCCACGGTGGTGGCCGTGGCAGGCCGCTTGGCCGCGCCTGTGGGTGTTCCCGGGAAGCTGGCTGCAGTCAACGCCACGCGCAACCCCGCCCGAACGTCGGCTACCGCCGCCGCACTGCTGATTGGCGTCACACTGGTGTCCCTGATGATGACCGGCGCCGCAACCTCACGGCAAGCTTTCGACGATACCCTCGCTGAAAATTATCCGGTGGACCTTGGAGCGATGACCGCGGCGGATGCCATCGGCTCCGGCGATGCGGCCGTATCCCGCATCAAGGCAATCGACGGCGTCAATACGGCAGTCCTGCTCCCGGCAGTCGGGACTCTTGCGCAGGCCACCCCTGATGGTGGAAATACCATCTATGCAATCTCCGCGGCCGATGCCGCGTCCGTGCTGCGCGACGGCGCACTGCAGCCGGGGCCCGGTACCGTCTTCCTGCCCGAGGACTCACGAGGCGGACCCGCGAAGATCTCGACGGCGGCCGGTTCCGTATCGCTGGATGCCAAAGTCCTGCGGACGCGCCATATTCCGCCATTCGTTGAGAAGTCCAGTCTTGCTTCCACTCCCCTACCGGAAATGCCCGCCATGGTGTGGGTGAAACTGGACGACTCGGTATCGGCGGACCGTGTCCAGGCCGTTCAAAAGGAAGTGGCCACAGCCTTGGGCGTGCAGGAACGCACTGTCAGTGGCGCTGCCATCGAGCGCGTGACTTTTAACAGCATCATCGACGTCCTGTTGCTGGTGGTTACTGGCTTGCTGGGCGTGGCCGTGGTGATTGCGCTGATCGGCGTGGCGAACACGTTGTCCCTATCTGTCCTTGAACGAACGCGGGAGAACTCCTTGCTGAGGGCACTGGGCCTGACGACGGGCCAACTCCGGGGAATGCTCGCGATCGAGGCCGTGCTCGTAGCCGGTGTGGCCGCAGCCCTGGGTGCGGGCATCGGCGTCGTCTATGGTTGGCTGGGCGCCCAGGCCGCTCTTGGCGGTGTGGCTGATGTTGTGCCAGCAGTTCCGTGGCTGCAACTCGCAACGGTGTTCGGCGTAGCCGTAGTGGCGGGTTTGCTGGCCTCCGTGATTCCTGCCCATCGTGCAGCGCGGCTGTCCCCCGTGGAGGGCTTGGCCACGGCCTAATCCCTCTCCCACATCAAACCTGCCCAATGAGAAATGCTCTCTCACTTCCTTTCCCTGAACGGGAGGATGTGAGCGAGCATTTCTGCTTTAAGGCTGCTATGTGAGAGAGCGAACGGTGCCTACGCTTCCGCTGGTTCCTCGTAGCGCGGGAAGATCGGCGTCGGAGCCGGAAGTTCAGTTCCCGGAACGATCGGCGTGGCGATGGCAGCAAATTGCCTGGCATCGCCTTCGGGCTGTCCGAGCACCTCAAGGAGCTTGGCGGACGAGGAAGGCATCACCGGCTGGGCAAGGATCGCCACGATGCGGACAACTTCCAGGGTGACGTACAGCACGGTATTCATGCGCTCGACGTCGGTCTTCCGCAGCACCCACGGGGCCTGATCGGCGAAGTAGGCATTGGTGTCGCCCAGCACTGTCCAGATAGCCTCAAGGGCGCGACTGAACTCCTGCTTGTCAAAGGCGCCCCGGGCGGTAGCCAGCAATTCTCCGGCCTTGGCGAGCAAGGCGTTGTCCTCGGCCGTGAACTCTCCGGGGACAGGAACCTTACCTTCACAGTTCTTCGCGACCATGGACAATGAACGCTGGGCAAGATTGCCGAAGTTGTTGGCCAGGTCCGAATTCATGCGGCCCACGATTGCCTCATGGTTGTAACTGCCATCGGCGCCAAACGGGACTTCCCGGAGGAAGAAGAAGCGGCACTGGTCCAGCCCGTACTGCGCCACAAAGTCCTGTGGGGCGACAACATTGCCGAGGGATTTGGACATCTTCACGCCGTTGTTGGTCAGGAAGCCGTGGATCATGACGCGCTTGGGCAAAGCCAGGCCGGCGCTCATGAGGAAGGCAGGCCAGTAGATCGCGTGGAAGCGGGAAATGTCCTTGCCGATGACGTGGACATCGGCAGGCCAGAATTTCCTGAAGGACTCGGACTCCACGTCCGGGTATCCGGCACCCGTGAGGTAATTCGTCAAGGCATCCACCCAGACGTACATGACGTGCTTCTCGTCGCCGGGAACAGGAACACCCCAGTCGAAAGTGGTGCGGCTGATGGAGAGATCATCAAGTCCGCGCTTCACAAAGCTGATGACCTCGTTGAACCGGGACTGCGGCGCACCAAACTCAGGCTGGTCCTCATAGAGGGCCAGGAGTTTCTCCTGGTAAGCGGACAAGCGGAAGAAGTAGCTCTCCTCAGCAGTCCAGGTGACGAGGGTGTCCGTCTCTTTCGAGTAACGTAGGCCGTCTTCCTTGACGACAGTATCGTCCTCAACGTAATACGCTTCGTCGCGGACCGAGTACCAGCCCTCGTACTTGGACAAGTAGATGTCACCGTTCGCTTCCATCTTCTTCCAGATGGCTTGCGACGCCGTGTAGTGGTCCGGGTCCGTGGTGCGGATGAAACGGTCATGGGAGATTCCCAGGTCCTGGCTCATCTGCTTGAACGCCGCGGAGTTGCGGTCGGCGAGCTGCTTGGCGGTAATGCCTTCCTTCTCGGCCGACTGCTGCATCTTGAGCCCGTGCTCGTCCGTGCCGGTCATGAAGAACACCTCATGTCCGTCGAGGCGCTTGAAGCGCGCCATGGCATCAGTCGCGATGACCTCGTAGGCGTGTCCGATGTGCGGCACGCCATTGGGGTAGCTGATAGCGGTGGTGATGTAGAACGGGGATTTCTCTGCAGACGTCACTCTAAGAAGTTACCTTTTTTTCGGATGGAATGACTGGACCGGCCGCAAATGACGGCCGGTCCGGTATGTGCCGGACATCCCGGCGAAGGAGCAGTCTTGCGGACTAGTTGAGTTCGGTCAGCGTATCGCTGAGCCGGACCAGTTCGTGGTCGTGTGAAGCCACGAGCACAGCGATGCCATCGTTCGTGGTGTCCTTCAGGATGCCGATGATGCGGTTGGCTGCAGCACGGTCCAGGCTGGCGGTGGGCTCATCCACCACCAACACGCGGGTTCCCAGGATCAGGGCCCTGGCGATTGCCACACGCTGGCGCTCACCGCCGGAAAGCTGGGCGGGACGGTGCCGCATGCGGCGTCCGAGGCCCACCAGGTCCAGGAGGTCCTTGGCCATTTCCGTGCGCTGTTCCACTTCCCCATCCGGGACGGCGGGCAGCAGCACGTTCTCGAGGGCACTCATGCCGTCGATCAAGGCGCCGCCCTGATCGACGTAGCCAATCAAGGCACGACGCCTGTCAGCGATCTCGTCGTCGCCCATGGACGCCAAGGACTGGCCTTCCCAAAACACGGTGCCTGACGTCGGCAGGGTCAGCCCGGCGCTGACGGTCAGGATACTGGTCTTGCCCGAGCCGCTTCGGCCGGCGATGCAGTGCATCTCGCCTGCGTGCAAGGTGAGGTTGAAGTCATCCACGACGTCGACTTCCTCGGCGCCGCCCTTGTCTCCGCCGTAGTGGATAGTGACGCGGCTGAGCTCCAAGGGTGTCGCGTGGTCGGATGCCCGGACGATGGTGTTGGCACGTGTCTGCAGCGACTCGTCCGTGGATTCCGGGGTCGCCGTCAGCTCGGGGTTGAGGTTGTCAGTCATTTGACTACTTTCGTTGCAATCGGAATCCAGCAAATTACGGCCAGCAGCCCGGCCAGACCGGCCCAGAGTGCTGCGTACGGAGCAAGGAGCAGCCCCAGTCCAAGGGCACCAAGGACGCCCAAGGGAAGCGCCACGGTGCCGACAAGTGCATTTTCAAAGAAGCGGACCTGGCCCAGCATGTCCGGGTTCCAGCCCATGGCACGCAAAGTGCCAAGATACTCGCGCTTGGCATGGAGCTCGAACCGCCCGGTCACGAGTGTGAGCAGCAGACCCACAACTACGCCGAACACAGCGAGGATCACGCTTGGCAAGGCGATGCTCGCGGCGGCCAGCCCACTCAAGGCACTGGCTCCTGCTGCCCGGGGGATGTCGATCAACAGTGCGATCAAGGCTCCGACTGCGGCACCGAAGACGCCTACGGCCACGGCCAGCGAAACAGAGTTGAACCGGTTGGTAGTGAGCTGCCTGTTGGCGAACGTCAGGGGCGAATCAACAGTGACGAGGCGTTCATCATGCTGGGGTTCCTGGTCTACCTCCACGCGGTGACGCAGCTGCTGGGCAGCCAGCAACGCAGCGCCCACGTAGATGATGAGCATGGTCACTGAGACGATCACGGTGGCAAGGTTCCAACTAAGCAGGCTCAAGATGATCCCTGCCGCGGCCAGGGCAGCCGCGCCCACGGCGAACTCTTCGAGCACCCAGGACCTGACGCGCTTCTGCGTCCAGCCCATCGCCCGCAGGATGCCTGCTTCGCTCCGGCGCTGCCGGATGTAGCTGACGGTCGAGGCACCAGTCAGGAGCGTGGCGCCAAGAAGCGTCAGGAAGAGGAGGGTGATGTTGGTGCCTGTCAGCGAACCCGAAACGGCGTCAGCCGCGTCCTGCCGAACCCAGGACTGCTGGACTGTGCCCAGCGGAGATTCCTTGCCGGCGTCGTCCTTGCTGTACCCAGGGACGAAGATGTTGGCGTCTTCGCGGGCGGAACCCGCCACGACGGTCGCTTCAAGGCCCAGTTCACGGATCTGGGCGGCCAGCTTTTCAACGTCCGGCTGGGCCTGTTTCCACGTTCCGGTGGCATTGGCGCGGACACGAATGGCATCGATGACGTCGGCATTGGTGTCATAGCCACGGGCTGCGGCCAGGCCGTAGTAGTCAGTGATGGCGCCGGCGGACTGGCTGACCAGACCTGTGGCGCTCAGTGATGGCTTCAGGACAGTGCCATTGGCGTCCTTGCCCTCGGCGTCCTTGCTCAGTGTCAAGGGAGCTGGGTCATAGCCACCCAACGGGAGCTTGTTGACGTCACCGGCCGCGGCCTGAACGTCTGCCGGGTTAAACGTGCCGTACACCATCGGCATGGGAGTCGCGGGCTTTTTTCCGGTTTCCAGGTCTTCACGGTAAGAGCGCTCGTCCACAGGCTTGCGCTGGGTCTGGTCCACGGCTGCGCCGAAGGACGACTTTTCCGGAAGCCGGTTGACTGTCACCCAGTCCCCCGGCGTTGCCGTCTTGTCTGAAGCACCATTGGAGGCTTCGTCGCCCTCCTTGTACTTCGGGGCTGCAGCAAAAGCTGTACTCCAGGTCGCCGGGTTGTAGAGCCCTTGGCTGAAGGAGGCAGTGCTGCCCAGGAGTTGGCTGTGATCCGTGGAACCCGGCCATTCAAGGGCAAACGGGGCCTTGGAAACGAACGGCAGGTAGTCCTTGTCCAGGGACCGCGTTGCAGTGCCGACATCCTTGACTACTTTGCCGTTGTTGTCGATTTCCTCGATCTTGACCGAGTACTTCAAATCCAGCGACGTTCCCGAGCGGACAATCAGGGGAATGGCCTGGGAGTCATCGGTCAGCAGTCCGTCACGCTTTGCCTGCTGGTACTGCGTCATCAAGGGAGCCCAGTACTTCAGCTTCACACCGAGGAAATCAGGTCCTTCTTCAAGCTGGTTCATGCTGAGGCCGCTGGTGAAAAGGCTTTCGAAATGCCGGCCAATAGCGCCTGCATTGCGGGCGTCCGCTGGCGGAGCCTTCTCCAAGGGTGCAAGGAAATCACCTGCGGAGCCCAAGAGCGCCCGCTCGGAGGCAGGATCGACGGCGACGACGGATTCCGTCACCTCCGGCGCCAGTGGAAGCGCCACCGAAAGATTGAAGAGGTTGTGCTCCGATCCGAGTGCTGGAGCCGGGAACTTTATCCCGGTCTCGCCGTCCGGACCTGCAATCCGGACGTTCGAACCACCAGCAGCTTGTTCCTGGATCAAACGGCCCTTGCCCAGGGTGCCTTCGGCGCTGGTCTTGAAAAGGGTCTGCTGGTTGACGCCATCTGAGCTTGTGGCGGAGGCCGTCAGCCGGTACTTCTTGGGCGTGTCGGACAAAACAGATTCAGCTGCGGGCCACTTGCTGGAGTCCATGGCCGAGGGGTCGCCTGCAGTTATGCCACCGGCAAGGCCTGCGTTGTACCCAAGGTAGTCCATGGCATTGAGGCGCGGAGCCTCGAGGTTCTGAGAAACCCGCGAAACGAGGCTGATGGGGGCAGCGACAGCAGTCTGGCCCATGGTGCGGATTTTCTCCAGCTGCTCAAAGCTGATGCCGCCCTGCCCATTGGCAATTTCCGGCTGGATCAGCGCGCCGCCGTCCCCGTCCTGTGAGGGGTCCGGCTTCGCCTGGACCAGGATGTCGTAGAGTCCCCGCGAGTTCTCATCCACAGTCCTGTTCAGAGCGGCCTGTGACTGGCTCTGGACTAGGACGGACAAGCACATCGCGACGATCAAAATGGCCGCGGTCAGCAGCAGCACACGGCTTCTGATGAACCTTTGGACGGCGTTCATTGGGCTCCCTGAGACCTTGATTGCGGGCGCGCACACATGCTCCGTGAATCCTTGAAAAACACAAAGGAATCCCGGGCTCTATGTGCAAAAAGTAGTGGCCGGCCTGCTGCCGGGTCCGAATCCCGGACCAAGCCATTGTAAGCAGACCGGCCACCGTTGCGTGTCAGTGGTGTGTCTCCGGCACGCGAACTTGGCTGATGAGGAGCTGTCCTAGTCCTCCAGGTCCACCTCGCGGACCATGTCCGCGCCAATGCCCGCCTTGATGGCTTCCAGTACCTGCTGCGGAACAGAACTGTCGATTGTCAGGAGCGCAAGCACCTGGCCCCCCTCGGTCTGGCGTGCAACCTGCATGCCGCCGATGTTGATGTTGTTCATGCCCAGGATGTGGCCGATGGTGCCAATGACACCGGGACGGTCCGCGTAGGCCACCACCACCAGGTGCTCACTGATGGGGATTTCCACGTCATAGCCGTTGACGCCGACGAGCTTCTCCACTTGCTTGGGTCCGGTCAGGGTACCGGCAACGGAGATCTGGGAACCGTCGCTGAGCGCACCACGGATCGTGAGGACGTTGCGGTAGTCCTCGGCGTCCGGGGTGGTGATCAGGCGGGTATTGATACCGCGCTGCTCTGCGATGACGGGGGCGTTGACGTAGGAGACCTGCTCCGTGACGACATCGGCGAAGACGCCCTTCAAGGCAGCGAGCTCAAGCACCTTGACGTCCAGCGCGGCAATCTCGCCGGCAACCTCGACGTCGATCTGGGTCAGCGACGCATGGGTCAGCGCCGTGAAGATCCGGCCGAGCTTTTCGATCAGCGGGATGCCCGGTCGGATGTCCGGGGCGATCACACCGCCTGCAACGTTCACAGCATCCGGCACGAGCTCGCCGGCAAGGGCAAGGCGTACGGACTTGGCCACGGAGACACCAGCCTTTTCCTGGGCCTCGTCCGTGGATGCGCCGAGGTGCGGGGTGACTACCACGTTGTCCAGTTCGAAGAAAGGCAGATCCGTGCTGGGTTCCTTGACGAAGACATCCACGCCGGCACCGGCAATCTGGCCTTCCTTCAGGGCGATGTAGAGGGCTTCCTCATCAACCAGGCCGCCACGGGCAACGTTGATGACGTAGGCCGTTTCCTTCATCTTGCGGAAGGCGTCGGCGCCAAGCATGCCCACAGTCTCGGGCGTCTTGGGCATGTGGATAGTGATGAAGTCGGAGTTTTCCAGGAGTTCATCCAAGGTGACCAGCTTGACCCCGAGCTGTGCGGCACGAGCGGCCGTGATGTAGGGGTCGTACGCCAGGATCTCGGTTTCGAACCCCTGCAGGCGGGCTGCCACGAGGGCGCCGATACGGCCCAGGCCGATGATGCCGATCTTCTTCTCGAAGAGTTCGATGCCGGTGTACTTGGAACGTTTCCACTCACCGTTCTTCAGCGCGGAGCTCGCCTGGGGAATGTGGCGGGCGAGGCTCAGGATGTGCCCTACCGTCAACTCGGCTGCTGAAACGATGTTGGACGTCGGTGCGTTGACCACCATGACACCGGCCTGCGTCGCGGACTTGATGTCCACGTTGTCCAGTCCCACCCCGGCACGGGCGATGACCTTAAGGTTCTTCGCAGCGGCAATGGCCTCGGCATCAACCTGGGTGGCAGAGCGAACCAGGATTGCGTCGACGTCGGCGATGGCGGACAGCAGCTGGGAACGGTCGGCGCCGTCGATTTGGCGGATTTCAAAGTCCGGGCCCAATGCCTCGACGGTGGCGGGTGAAAGTTCCTCAGCGAGGAGGACGACGGGTTTGGTGGCTGACACGGGGTGGCACCTTACTTTGGACAACTTTGGGACAGTACTGGACAAGGAGCGGATGCGGGGGCCGGACACGACGCCGGACCAGCCCAGAATATCGAACCTGGGCAAGGATTCCGGTGCCGGTGAACGATGTTACGGCCCCGTTGAGGTTGTTGTGAAGAAATTCACAGGACGCTGTGTTGGGAGGAGCGGCTGCGAAACAGCGACGCCCGCCCGGCTTTGTTTGCCGGACGGGCGTCGGTTCAGTGCCCAGGGCACTGGGCAAAAGGTCAGCGGGCTGCGGAGCCTTCGACGTAGTCCTGGTCCTGCTGCTGCCAGGAGAACAAGGAACGCAGTTCGCGACCAACCTCTTCGATCGGGTGCTGCTCTGCCTTGGCACGCAGTTCCTTGAACTCGACGGCGCCGTTGTCCTGGTCCTCGATGAAGCGCTTGGCGAAGGCACCACTCTGGATGTCCGCGAGGACAGCCTTCATGTTTTCCTTCACCTCGGGAGTGATGACGCGGGGGCCGGAAACGTAGTCGCCGTACTCTGCGGTGTCGGAGACGCTCCAGCGCTGCTTGGCGATGCCACCTTCCCACATGAGGTCAACGATGAGCTTGAGCTCGTGAAGGACCTCGAAGTAGGCGATCTGCGGCTGGTAGCCGGCTTCGGTGAGGGTTTCGAAGCCGTACTGGACCAGCTGGGAAACGCCGCCACAAAGGACGGACTGCTCGCCGAAGAGGTCCGTTTCGGTCTCTTCGGTGAAGGTGGTCTTGATGACACCGGCGCGCGTGCCACCGATTGCCTTGGCGTAGGACTTGGCCAACTCCCAAGCGGAACCGGATGCGTCCTGCTCAACAGCGATGATGTCCGGGATGCCTCGGCCGGCTTCGAATTCGCGGCGCACGGTGTGGCCCGGAGCCTTCGGAGCGATCAGGATGACGTCGACGCCTGCGGGCGGCTCGATGTAGCCGAAGCGGATGTTGAAGCCGTGGGCGAAGGCGAGTGCCTTGCCTTCGGTCAGCTTGTCCTTGATGGAGTCGTTGTAGATCGCGCGCTGGTGCTGGTCCGGCGCAAGGATCATGATGACGTCGGCCCATTCAGCGGCGTCGGCAACGTTCTTGACCGTGAAGCCTGCGTCCTCTGCCTTGGCGGTCGACTTCGACCCATCCTTCAGCGCGATAACAACCTCGACGCCGGAATCGCGCAGGTTCAGTGCGTGCGCGTGGCCCTGGGAACCGTAGCCGACGATGGCAACCTTGCGGCCCTGGATGATCGACAGGTCTGCGTCGTCGTCGTAGAACATTTCAGTCACTTGCGTAACTCCTCTTGAGTGGTTTCTGGATATTGATGTGGTGCTGCGGTACTGGACGCAACGCTCGGCACGGCATGCTAACGCAGGCCTTGCCTGTTTCCTACGCGGAGCGGAGCGCCCTGTCACTCATGGAGCGGGATCCCCGTCCAACGGCCAAGGTGCCGGACTGCACGATTTCACGGATGCCGAATGGCTCGAGCACTGAGAGCAGTGCAGCGAGCTTCTCGGGGGTACCGGTTGCCTCGATCACCAACGAGTCTGTAGACACGTCGACGACGGCGGCACGGAACAGGTCTGCAGCTTGGGTTACCTGCAGGCGTGTCGCGGCATCCGCACGTACCTTGACCAGGATGTGGTCGCGTTGTACGGAAGATTCGGAAGTCAGTTCAACGATCTTGATCACGTTGATCAACTTGTTGAGCTGCTTGGTGACCTGCTCGATGAGGTCGCCGTCGGCATCGACGACGACCGTCATGCGGGACATGCCGGGAACTTCAGTGGGTCCCACAGCCAGTGAATTGATGTTGAACGCGCGCCGGGCGAAGAGGCTGGCTACGCGGGTCAGCACGCCGGGCTTGTCTTCGACCAGAACGGACAGTGTGTGGCGGCTCATGCCTAGTCCTCCTCTTCCCATTCCGGGGTCATATTGCGGGCAACCTGGATTTGGTCATTGCTGACACCTGCGGGGACCATCGGCCACACCATCGAGTTGGGGCTGACGACGAAGTCGATCACGACAGGACGGTCATTGATTTCCAGTGCCTTTTGGATGGTGGCATCGATGTCTTCGTCCCGCTCACAACGCAGTGCAGCACAACCATATGCATCTGCCAGCTTGACGAAGTCGGGAATGCGGACGGTGTCGTGGCCGGTGTTCAGATCGGTGTTCGAGTAGCGGCCTTCGTAGAACAGTGTCTGCCATTGGCGGACCATGCCCAGCGAGGAATTGTTGATGATGGCGACCTTGATCGGGATGTTGTTGATGGCGCAGGTGGCCAGTTCCTGATTGGTCATCTGGAAGCAGCCGTCACCGTCAATGGCCCAGACCACGCGGTCCGGCTCACCAACCTTGGCACCCATTGCTGCCGGAACCGAGTATCCCATGGTTCCGGCTCCACCGGAGTTCAGCCAGGCGTGGGGACGCTCATACTTGATGAATTGCGCAGCCCACATCTGGTGCTGGCCAACGCCGGCGACATAGATACCTTCCGGACCCGTGAGCTCGCCGATGCGCTTGATCACGCGCTGCGGGGCCGTCAGTCCATCCTCGGGCTCAGTCCAACCCAAGGGGTAGGTGTCGCGCAGATTGCCCAGGAACGCCCACCATGAGTCCAGATCCGGTGCGCCGCTGAGCTCGAACTGCGTCTTCACGGCCTCGGTCAGTTCCGGGATGATCTCCTTCACGGAACCGACAATCGGGACATCGGCCGTCCGGTTCTTGGAGATCTCCGCCGGATCGATGTCCGCGTGGATCACCTTGGCAAAAGGAGCGAAGGTCTTCAACACACCGGTGACGCGGTCATCGAACCTGGCGCCGAGGGTGATGAGGAGGTCTGCCTGCTGCAGGGCGGTAACCGCAGATACCGAACCGTGCATGCCCGGCATTCCAACGTGGAGGGGATGCGAGTCCGGGAACGCGCCGCGGGCCATCAGCGTAGTGACTACCGGCGCTCCGGTTGCCAGGGCCAATTCCATGAGTTCGGCAGAGGCATGTCCCTTGACCACACCGCCACCCACATAGAGAACGGGCTTGCGGGAGGCTGCGATCAGCTTGGCAGCTTCACGGACCTGCTTGCTGTGGCCACGGACCACAGGACGGTAGCCCGGCAAGTCAACCTTCGGCGGCCACGAGAAGGTCATCTGGCCTACCTGGGCATCCTTGGCAATATCTACAAGGACGGGTCCCGGGCGGCCGGTAGAAGCAAGGTGGAAGGCTTCGGCCATGACATGCGGGATGTCGTTGGGATCGGTTACCAGGAAGGAGTGCTTGGTGATGGGCATGGTGATGCCCACGATGTCCGCTTCCTGGAACGCGTCCGTACCAATGACGCCACTGGCGACCTGGCCGGTAATGGCTACCATCGGCACGGAGTCCATATGGGCGTCCATGATGGCGGTAACGAGGTTGGTGGCACCGGGTCCCGAGGTGGCGATGCAAACGCCAACCCGTCCGGTAACCATGGCGTAGCCTTGCGCGGCGTGGCCGGCTCCCTGTTCGTGACGGACCAGGATGTGATTCATGCTGGAGGCCATCAAGGGGTCGTAGGTGGGCAGGATCGCGCCACCGGGCAAACCGAAAATATCGTCCACGCCGAGTTCTTCGAGCGAACGGACAATTGCTTGCGAGCCGGTCATCACCGTTGGGGGTACAACGTTGTTCGGCCCAAGTACAGGAGAGAGAGGTGCAGCAGTGTCGACGACGACGGCCTCAGCCGTTCGGTCGACCTTTTCCGGAGCCTTTGGGGCTCCAGCGGACTTTGCAGCCATCAGCGAGGGGCTGATCGGCGATCCTTTGCTCATCGGACTCTTCCTTAGTGGATCTTCAGTTGATGGGTCTTGCTTAGGGGAATAAAAAAACCCCTCAGCCTTGCGGCTTTTCGAGGGGTTGCGCGTGACAGTTCGTTACCAGTCGGGCTAAGCCACGCGCTTGGTAAGTACGACGACGCCGACGGTAACGAATGAGATCATGCGTTCAGTGTTCCCTCTAAGTGAGATACGTGTCAATTGACCACCATCGTATCTCACCATATGGACAGGGGTGTCCGCCTGCCGGACTCCCCTGCCAAGGCCGGGGAGTCCGGGGTCCGGCATCAGCCGCAGTAAGCACCGGTCGAGGCGCTGTGGACCAACTTTGCGTACTTGGCCAAAACACCCTTGGTGAACTTCGCTGGAAGGGGCTCCCAGCCAACCTTGCGGGCTTCAAGCTCAGCTTCCTCCACCAGGAGGTCGAATGAACGTGCCCCGATGTCCACACGGATGCGGTCACCGTCCTGGACGAAGGCGATGGGACCGCCGTCGACCGCTTCAGGCGCAACGTGGCCGATGCACAAACCGGTGGTCCCGCCGGAGAAGCGGCCATCGGTCAGCAGCAGCACATCCTTGCCCAGTCCAGCGCCCTTGATGGCACCAGTGATCGCAAGCATTTCGCGCATGCCGGGACCACCCTTGGGTCCTTCATAGCGGATAACCACAACGTCGCCCTTGTGGATCTCGCCATTGTCCAGTGCGTTGAGGGCCCCTTGCTCGCGCTCAAAGACGCGGGCTGTGCCCTCAAAGACGTCGGCGTCGAAGCCGGCGCTCTTCACCACGGCCCCTTCCGGAGCCATGGTGCCGTGGAGGATGGTGATACCACCGGTCTTGTGGATGGGGTTGTCCAGTGCCCGAAGGATCTTTCCGTCAAGGTCCGGCGGGTTGATCGAGGCAAGGTTCTCGGCAAGCGTCTTGCCGGTGACGGTAAGGCAGTCGCCGTGCAGCAGCCCGGCGTCGAGAAGCGCTTTCATGATGACCGGCACGCCGCCGATCTTGTCCACATCAGTCATGACGTAGCGACCGAACGGCTTCAGGTCACCGAGGTGCGGGATTTTGTCGCCAATGCGGTTGAAGTCATCCAGGGTCAGTTCAACCTCGGCTTCGCGGGCAATTGCGAGCAAGTGCAGGACCGCGTTGGTGGATCCGCCGAACGCCATGGTGACGGCGATGGCATTTTCGAACGCCTTCTTGGTCATGATGTCGCGGGCGGTGATACCGAGGCGAAGCAGGTTCACCACAGCTTCGCCGGACTTGCGTGCAAAGTCATCACGTCGGCGGTCTGCCGAGGGCGGAGCGGCCGAACCCGGGAGTGACATGCCCAGCGCCTCGCCGATGCAGGCCATGGTGTTGGCCGTGTACATCCCGCCACAGGCGCCTTCGCCCGGGCAAATTGCCTTCTCGATACGAGTGAGGTCCTCCATGCTCATCTTGCCTGCGGCACAGGCGCCGACGGCTTCGAAGGCATCAATAAGCGTGACTTCCTTCTCCGAGCCGTCCTCGAGCTTGACCCAACCGGGCATGATCGATCCGGCGTAGAGGAATACCGAGGCGAGGTCCAGCCGGGCCGCAGCCATCAGCATGCCGGGGAGGGACTTGTCGCACCCGGCAAGGAGCACCGAGCCATCAATGCGCTCGGCCTGCATCACCGTTTCCACGGAATCGGCTATGACCTCGCGGGAAACGAGCGAGAAGTGCATGCCCTCGTGGCCCATGGAAATACCATCCGAGACGGAGATGGTGCCGAACTGCATAGGGAATCCACCACCGGCGTGGACACCTTCCTTGGCGCCCTGCGCAAGACGATTGAGGGACAGGTTGCAGGGGGTAATTTCATTCCACGAACTGGCGACACCAATTTGTGGTTTGGCGAAGTCGTCATCCCCCATCCCCACCGCACGGAACATGCCACGCGCGGGCGCGGCGTGAATTCCGTCGGTTACGACCCTGCTGCGGGGCTTGATGTCCGGTTTGGTATCTGTCGCAATTTGGGTGGCGTCGCTCATGGTCCAAAGTCTATGTGTCCACGGCAGCGGCCCACGACGTAATCCTCCCGGGTTAAGCACGAAGGTAAGAATATTTCCTCGTCAGCGCGGAAAACCTGAGCCTCTTTTCAGGGGATCACCAACTCCATCACAACCCAGGCTGGACGGCCCCTAAACGCTGGACACCCCATTAGCAGCCACGTAACGTCGGAAATACCACTAACTGCACCCTGTAAGCAGAAGGGCCTCACCATGGACTGGTTGATTTGGGTCATTGTAATTGTGCTGATAGTCGCGATTGTTTGGTGGCTGCTGAGCCGCAACAACGCCAGGAATTCCTCACCTGCACCATTGGGCACTGCCACTGGCACCGGGACTCCCGGACGGCCAGGCACTGCCGCACCAGCTGCCATGGAACCCAGCGACACGATGTCGATGCCCGATACAGCCGCGGCGGTGGCTGGCGTAGCGGGCCTGGCTGGCGTCACGAATATGGGAAAGGCCGCGGCCGAGGGAAGCGGTCCCGCCGAATCAAGTATGGAATCGCGGGCCGAAACCGAAGCTCAGGCTGGACCGCCGGTGGACGAACCTGTGATTGAAACGCCGGAGGTCGATGAGCCAGTGGTGGACACCGATGCACAGGTCACTGCCGGTGATGTCGATGACTGGGAGGCTGCCGGAACGCCGGCATCTGAACCCCTGGCGGCCGAGTCTGCGATTTCTGAGCCAGCGGCTTCCGGATCCGGGGACGGAGTGACAGCGGATGACGTGACGCGCGCAGATGACACGCCAAAGGTGGAGGAGTCAGCGGACACCAACGCAGCAGACAAAGCTGAGTGGGAATCCTCGTGGACGGACGCAGGCGGCACTGCGATCCACCATCACGAATACACGGATGCACACTCAGCCACCCTCGCCGGCGCCGAGACCGCGGCTGCTGAAATGGACGACGAAGATTCAATGACACCAACGGGCCATCTCGCCGCCGAGCACCCATATGGGGTTGGCTCAGCAGGAGCCGCGGCAGACGGCAGCGGCCCCGAGGGCTACCCGGTGAAGGCCGACGCTTCGACCATGACGTATCACGATGAAGATACCGCCGGCTACGACGAAGCCACCGCGGATGTGTGGTTTGAATCGGCCGCGCATGCGGAAGCGGCCGGGTTCCGCCCTCCTCCACGGAACAGGCACTGAACAGAACAAGCGATATGGGCAGAGGTGCAGTAAGAGCTGACGGCCGACCCGCCACCGGTTTCTGCTGGTTGATGCCCGCCCGGACTGCGGTCAGGCTTCTGGCCGCTCTTTTACTGGCGGCCCTGTCAGCGGCTTGTACGGGTAGTCCGTCGTCGCCAGGTTCGACTGCCACGCCTGAGGGCCCCACCAGTTCCACTGTCCCCGTGTCGCCAGGGACGGGCCCTGCATCCGAGTCAGCGCCACCTGCTGTCCCACCAAAACTGGAGGTAAAGCAAAAGCTCGACGCCGGCCTGCAGCTGCCTTGGTCCATCGTCTTCCTGCCGGACGGCACAGCCATCGTGTCGGAACGCGATTCGGCCCAGGTCAAGAGCATCCGCGACGGCCGGACAACAACCATCGGCGAGGTTGCCGGCGTCGAACCTGGTGGTGAAGGTGGGCTTCTGGGCCTTGCCCTGTCTCCTGCCTTCGCCAGCGACCGATGGCTTTACGCCTATTTCACGTCAGCCACGGACAACCGGATCGCCAGAATGCACTTGTCGGAAGAGCCGGGAGGCGCTTTGAGGCTTGGCGGCCCTGAGGTGGTCTTTTCCGGCATATCAAAGGCTTCTACCCATAACGGTGGCCGGATCCGTTTTGGCCCTGATGGATTCCTGTATGTGGGCACCGGCGATTCGCAGCGCCGGGAACAGCCGCAGGATACACACGCCTTGGGCGGAAAGATCCTGCGGCTGACTCCCGAAGGACGCCCCGCTCCGGGCAACCCATTCGGTGAGAACCCTGTTTACAGCTACGGACACCGGAACGTGCAGGGTTTGGCGTGGGACAGCGAAGGAAGGTTGTGGGCCAGCGAGTTTGGTCCGGACGTGGACGACGAACTAAACCTCATTACCCCTGGCGGCAACTATGGCTGGCCCACAGTGACAGGAGCCCCCGGCCGCAGCGGGTTCATCGACGCCAAAGTTGTTTGGCCTTCAACCTCCGATGCATCGCCCAGCGGATTGGAAATTGCCGACGGCGTGGCTTACACCGGAGCCCTTCGCGGCCAACGGCTTTGGGCCATCCCGCTCAACGGCAACAAGGCGGGTTCACCTGTGGCTTACTTCACAGGCGAGTATGGTCGGCTGAGGGATGTCGCCAAGGCTCCCGACGGGTCGTTGTGGGTCCTCAGCAACAACAGAAACCCTGATTTTGCGCTGATTTTGAGGCGCTCTTCGTGAACCTAGGACCCTTGGCGCCGCCGATTTCCCTCATCCGCCGAAGTCGTGTAGAGTTACATGTCGTTGCGGAGATCGCCGAGGGAACAAAAGCCCCCGGGTTTGGGTCGAAATCAACAGCTGCACCTCTAGCTCAACTGGCAGAGCAATTGACTCTTAATCAATGGGTTCCGGGTTCGAGTCCCGGGGGGTGCACCAACGAAAGGCCTTGGAGTGATATTCACTCCAGGGCCTTTTTTCGTTGCCTTGTTCCGCTCGAACACCGCTCTTCGTGGAATGCATCACGCCGGGATAATTCTGGTTAGCCGCCGTCAAAATGTGGTGTAGAGTTATCTGTCGTTGCGGACGTCAATGGAGAATATGACTCCTTCGTATTGACCGAAACAATAGCTGCACCTCTAGCTCAACTGGCAGAGCAATTGACTCTTAATCAATGGGTTCCGGGTTCGAGTCCCGGGGGGTGCACAGAATAGGAAAGGCTCCGGATCGTTGCTACGATCCGGAGCCTTTTCTTATTCAAGCCTGAGGGTTGGCGTCCCCCGCTGGGCGGTCGAGCGCGGGCATTCCGGCAAGTCCCCGGACGACGATCTTGAGTTCGTCGCGCAGCCGGGCGGTGTCGACCTGAACCAGTGCGAGCACGTCCTGCTCAAGCCGCACTGCCTCGGCCAAAGCTGCAGAGCCGGCGTCCGTGAGCGTCACAACGTGACTGCGACGATCCGAGTCGCTGCGCTGGCGACTCACATGACCGTGCAGTTCGAGCCTTGAAAGGGTAGTGCCCATGGTCTGCGCCTTGACCCTGGCAACTTCAGCCAAAGCCGCCTGCGTAATGGGCCCTTTCGCAGCAAGGACTTCCATGGCGATCACGCCGGCATGTGTCAGTCCGATGTTCTTCAATTTTTCATTCCACGAGATTTCCACGAGTCGCGCAGCCGTTGAAAGCAATCGCGTGGTGGGCCATCTCTCCATATCTGGCATGCCGACAGTATATGCGCGTGGCAGCTGTTGCCGTTGATTCTGGCCACTAAACTGGGGAGTCGCGAACGTTAGCAAGGAGCAAATTATGGCGGAACGTCTTATTCCCGGTGGCGTAGCCCCGGACTTCACACTTCAAGACCAAGATGGCAACGACGTCAGTCTTTCGGACTTCCGAGGACGGAAGACCATCGTCTACTTTTATCCGGCGGCATCTACGCCCGGCTGTACCAAAGAGGCTTGTGATTTCCGGGATAGCCTCGCATCCCTGCAGGCTTCGGGTTATGAAGTAGTAGGAGTCTCTCCGGATTCAGTCAAGGCACTGGCCAAGTTTGCGGCGGAAGAACAACTGACGTTCCGCATACTCTCGGACGCAGACCACTCGGTGGCCGAGGCCTATGGTGCCTGGGGCGAGAAAAAGAACTATGGCCGCACCTACATGGGCCTGATCCGTTCCACGATCGTGGTGGACCCGGACGGAAAGGTCCACCTGCCCCAGTACAACGTCAGAGCCACAGGGCACGTCGCCAAGCTTCGCCGCGACCTCAAACTCGACAAGTAGCGGGTACACTGGAGGCCGGAAGAAGGCTCCGGTCAGCCCATAGGGCAGTCCAGTGGCCAGCCAGCGCGAGTGGTGAAATTGGCAGACACGCAGGATTTAGGTTCCTGTGCCTTCGGGCGTGGGGGTTCAAGTCCCCCCTTGCGCACAGCAGTTGGAGCAACACGGCATCAACACAGTGGTGAAGAACCACGGATTCTTCAAACACCCCCGGTTCACTGAGCATTTCATTCGGACCGGGGGTGTTCTTTCCTCAAGCAGACGGGGACTATGCCCCGCAACGCGCCCGAACCGGCACCGGGGGCGTTCAACTAGACTGGAATGCGGTCTGGCCGAAGCCGGCCACAGCACTTCCGACCGGCTTGAGGGGACAAGAGTGGCAAGCAGCAAGATACGGCGGCTGGGAATACCGTTCACGGCAGTCCTGCTGATTTTGGGACTGGCATCATGTACCGGAACGCCGGGGCCCGCAGCGTCATCATCGGCAAGCAGCACAGCAGCTGCGGAGCCGACGGCTACCTTCAATTTCGGTACAGCCTCCATGCCGCTGGGGCTCGACCCTGCGATGACAGCGGATTCGGAGTCATACCGTGTGACCCGCCAGGTCCTTGAGGGACTTGTAGGCGTGGACGGCACCACCGGGCAGACTACCCCGCTGCTCGCCACGGAATGGAAAGACAGCAACAACGGGCTGAGCTACGACTTCAAGCTCCGTGAAAAAGTAACTTTCCATGATGGAACTCCGTTCGATGCCGCCGCCGTTTGCGCCAACTTCAACCGCTGGTTTACGTTTCCCGCCGACCTGAGGAAACAAGCGCCCGGGATCTCTTTCCAAAACGTCTTCAAGGCCTATTCGGACGAGCCAGTGTTTTCGATCTTCAAGGACTGCAAGGTTGTTTCCGCCAGCAACGTCCAGATCAACCTCACCCGACCCTTCACTGGTTTCCTGCAGGCCCTGACGCTGCCCGCCTTTGCGATCTCCTCGCCCACCGCCCTTGAAGGGCAGAAGGCCAACGTCCTGGACAAGGTGCAAAATGGCCAGGCGGTGTCCGCCTACGCCAGCCATCCGGTGGGGACAGGTCCTTACGCATTCACGGCCTGGGACGAACACAAGATCACGTTGGCCAGCTACAAGGGCTACTGGGGCAACAGGGGCCAAATCGGCGTTATCAACTTCATTCCTTATGACCACGCAGAAACGCGCCAGCAAGCGCTCCTTGACGGCAAGATCGACGCCTACGATCTCGTGACGTCGGGAACCTTTGATCAACTTGTCAAAAAGGGTGTCCAGATCATCCAGCGTGACCCGTTCTCGGTGATGTACCTCGGCATGAACCAAGCGGTTGCGCCGTTGGACAAGCTGGAGGTCCGCCAGGCCATCGAGATGGCTATTGATAAGGAATCACTGATCCGCAGGTTCTTCATCGACAATACGGCGCAAGCTTCACAATTTGTTCCCCCGAAGCTCAGTGGTTTCAACAACAACGCCCCTTCTTTGGGATACAACCCTGAGAAGGCCAAGGAGCTTCTGGAGAAGGCCGGCTACAAGGGCGAGGAACTGAAGTTCTACTATCCGCTGAACGCCACTCGGGCTTATATGCCCACACCAGAGAAGATCTACGCCGAGATCAGCCGCCAACTGGTTGCCGTAGGAATCAACATCAAGCCGGTTCCCGTGGACTGGGAGGATGGCTACCTTCAAAAGGTGCAGTCCCCTGGCGACCACGCCCTGCACCTCCTGGGCTGGAATGGCTCCTATGCCGATGCTGACAACTTCCTGGGCCCGCTTTTCGGAGAGCCCAGGGGCGAGTTCGGATACACGGATTCGGAAGTCTTCCACAAGATCGAGCGAGCCCGCGCCCTGCCCAACGGCGATGACCGCAACACCCAGTACCAGTCCATCAATGCCGAGATAGCGGCGTCGGTACCGGCCGTGCCCATAGCCTTCCCTATCTCTGCGCTGGCCCTGTCCGACAAGGTGGAAAGCTACCCCGCTTCACCTGTCCTCAACGAAGTTTTCACAAACGTCCGCTTAAAGCCTTGACGATTCCCTGCAATTTCAGTATTGCGTCTGCGCGGGGATATTCTGTGACAGCCAGTGCCGCCGCTAACGGAGATTGATCGTGACCTTCATTTCCAAGACTCAACATGCCGACGTCGTCCTTATTGGCGGCGGAATCATGAGTGCCACCCTTGGTGCGTTCATCAAGCAACTCGAACCCACCTGGACCATCTCCCTCTTTGAACGACTCGACGAAGCGGGACTCGAAAGCTCCGGACCATGGAACAACGCCGGCACCGGACATGCTGCGCTGTGTGAGCTTAACTACTCCCCCGCGGCCAAGGACGGCTCCGTGGATCCTTCCAAGGCCATCCACATCAATGAGCAGTTTCAGCTTTCGCGCCAGTTCTGGTCCCATCTGGTGGACAGCAATGTCATTGGCTCCCCCAAGGGCTTCATCAACACTGTTCCGCACATGAGCTTCGTCATCGGCGATGATCACGCGAACTTCCTGAAGACCCGGTACGAGGCCCTCAAGCCCAACACGCTGTTCCGCAGCATGGAATACACCGAGGACCAGGACAAGATCGCCAAGTGGGCGCCCCTCATCGTCAAGGGCCGGGACCGCAAGCAGCGCGTTGCCGCCACCCGCGCGGCGGAAGGCACCGACGTCGATTTCGGCGCATTGACCCGCGAACTGACCGGCTATCTGCGGAACACCGGCGCCGAGGTCAACTTTGGTCACGACGTCACCAACATCCATCGTGCATCAGGCGGCGGTTGGGATCTTTCCCTCAAACACCCCAAGTCGGGTGAGCACGGCCGCATCCACGCCAAGTTCGTCTTCGTAGGAGCCGGCGGCGGAGCACTCCACCTGCTTCAGGCCTCGGGCATTCCGGAAAGCAAGGGCTACGGCGGATTCCCCGTATCCGGCCAGTTCTTCCGCTGCACCGACGACTCCATCACCTCGCAGCACAGCGCCAAGGTCTATGGCCAGGCTTCGGTTGGCGCCCCACCCATGTCCGTCCCCCACTTGGACACCCGGTTTGTTGAAGGCAAGCGTTCCCTCCTCTTTGGCCCGTACGCTGGTTTCTCCACGAACTTCCTGAAGACCTCCAGCTACCTTGACCTCCCGCTGTCCATCCGCCCGGGAAACATTATTCCGATGCTGGCGGTGGCCAAGGACAACATGGACCTCACGGCGTACCTCATCAAGGAGGTGGCCAAGCGCCACGAGGCGAAGGTGGAGTCCTTGCGTGAGTACTATCCCGAGGCCGTTGGCGATGATTGGGAGCTGATCACTGCAGGCCAGCGTGTCCAGATCATCAAGAAGCACCCGCAAAAGGGCGGCATCCTGCAGTTCGGTACTGAGGTCATCGCGTCCCGCGACGGTTCCATCGGCGCCCTTCTGGGTGCGTCTCCGGGAGCTTCCACTGCTGTTCCGATCATGATTGAACTGCTGCAGAAGACGTTCCCCAAGAACTTCAAGGGTTGGCAGTCCAAGCTCAAGGACATGATGCCGGGCTATGGCGTGAAGCTTAACGAGAACCCTGAGCTTGCCGCCGAGCTTGAGGCAAGCACTGCACGGTCATTGCAACTGGAAGTGGCCAACGCCCTCCAGGGCTAAGCCGGCCGGGGCTGCGGCCGGGTTCCCGTCAGCCGAATTGTTCCGTAGATCTCAGGAGACTATGCAATGTTCCGTCTGGCCACTTTGTCCCTGGGAAACCGTGCCCTGATCGCGCTGATCACCGTCTTTGCGGCGGTGTTCGGCGTGATCACCATGGGCTCGCTCAAGCAGGAACTTATTCCCTCGATCGAGTTCCCGCAGATCACAGTTATCACGTCCATGCCCGGCGCTTCTCCCGAAGTAGTGGACAAGCAGCTGAGCAGACCCCTTGAGACAGCCCTGAACAGCGTCGAGGGACTTGAGTCCACCACCTCCACATCCCGCAACGGTGTTTCGCAGATCACCATGGTGTTCACGTACGGCTCCAACCTTGACCGTGCACGGAACCAGATCGACCGCGCGATTTCCAACGCCAAACGCGTGCTTCCGGCCGACGTCGAGCCGCAATCCATTGCCGGCAACATCAGCGACTTTCCCATCGTGTTCCTGGCTGTCTCCTCTGACAAACCGCTCAGCGAACTCAATGCCGACCTCCAGCGCTTGAGCGTTCCCCGGCTGCAAAAGATCGACGGCGTCCGCGGCGCCGATCTGACTGGCGGCTCCAAGCAGCACATCCTGATCCAGCCCCGTCCTGCCGATCTCGCGGCGAAGGGTGCGTCCATCCAGTCGATCAGCGGCGCACTGAAGAACAACGGCACGCTGGTTCCTGTGGGCACCATAGAGGACCAGGGCAAAACCCTGTCCCTGCAACTGGGCAGCCCGGTTGATTCCCTTGAAGTCATCAAGGGCTTGCCGATATCGGGCGCAAAGGATTCCGCCACCATCGGAACTGTTGCCGATGTCAGCATCGAAGACGACCCCGCCACATCCATCACGCGCACAAATGGCAAGCCAACACTTGCGCTGTCAGTCACCAAGAAGCCCGAAGGCGACACTGTGGCGATTTCGCACGCGGTGCGGGATGCGCTTGCGCCGATGGAGGCGGAGCTGGGGAACAACGCTGCGTTCACGCCCGTCTTCGATCAGGCTCCTTTTATAGAGAAGTCCATCAAGGACCTCACTACTGAAGGGCTCCTGGGCCTGGGATTTGCCGTCGCTGTCATCCTGGTCTTCCTGATGTCCGTACGGTCCACGCTGGTTACGGCCGTGTCCATCCCCCTTTCCCTCCTGATCACGTTCATTGGCATTTCCGCCACGGGCTACTCGTTGAACATCCTCACTCTTGGTGCGCTCACCATCGCCATTGGCCGGGTCGTTGATGATTCGATCGTGGTGATTGAGAACATCAAGCGCCATTTGAGTTATGGCGAGCACAAGCTGGCCGCCATCCTGACGTCCATCCGGGAAGTTGCCGGCGCCATCACTGCCTCCACGTTGACCACGGTGGCCGTTTTCCTGCCCATCGCGTTCGTGGGTGATCTGGCAGGCGAGTTGTTCCGGCCCTTTGCCCTGACTGTGACCATCGCCCTGTTGTCTTCCTTGCTGGTCTCATTGACGATCGTTCCTGTCCTGGCCTACTGGTTCCTTCCCTCACCCCGCCAAGGTGCCGAAGCATCAATGGAGCGCAACGAGGCTGCCGCGAAGGCACGGGAAGCCGAACAGCGGAGCCGGCTCCAGCGAGGCTACTTGCCCATCCTCGCGAAGACACAGAAGCACCCCGTCCTCACTTTGTCTGCGGCAGCCTTGGTGCTGGTGGCAACGGTCGCCGTATCGCCATTGCTAGCCACGGACCTACTGGGGAGATCCGGCGAGAACAGCATGACAGTGCGCCAGGTCCTTCCGGCAGGAACGAGCCTGGAGGCCACAAGCGATGAAGCCTCCAAGGTGGAGGACATGCTCCGTGGCATGGTGGGCATCAAAGACGTCCAGGTTACTTCCGGTAACGCCCAGTCGGGTTTCGCCGCGCTAACGTCCACTGGCTCCTCCAACTCGACCTTTACGATCGTTACGGACGAGAAAGCGAACCAGAAGAAGCTTCAGGACGATGTCCGCTCCAAGCTCCAGGGGGCCACGGGCAAGATCAGCGTAGGTTCCCAACAGGGCGGATTTGGCACATCATCCACAGTGGACATCACCATCAAGGCCGCAAATTCCGCTGATCTCCAGGCCGCAAGTGATGCCATGGTCAAGGCGATGCAGGACGTCCCCGGCAGCACTGAGGTGTCCACCAACCTCGCAGCGAACCAGTCGGTCGTCCAAGTGCGCGTGGATCGAGCGAAGGCAGTGGCCGCTGGGCTGACAGAGGAACAAGTCGGGGTTTTCCTGGCATCGACCGTCAGCCCGGTCCCCGCAGGTACGGTACGCATCGAGACCAACGACTACCCCGTCCAGATCGGAAAGGGAACACGCTTCACCAGCATCACCGCGGTCCGTGCACTGCCACTGCCCACGGCGCGTGGTCCTGTGACGCTGGAGAGTATCGCCACCGTCGAACAAGTCGACACGCCTGTGTCCATCACGAGCAGCAACGGCCAGCGGACCGCGAATGTAACTGTGACGCCGTCGGGGTCCAACTTGGGCAGCGTCAGCACCGAGGTGCAGAAGCGGTTGGCGTCCGTTGAGTTGCCTGCCGGCGTCACGGCGTCCGTTGGTGGTGCCACGACGCAGCAAGCGGAGTCCTTCCGTCAGCTTGGCTTGGCTCTCCTGGCTGCGATCGCGATCGTCTACGTGATCATGGTGGCTGCCTTCAAATCGTTGGTGCAGCCGTTGATCCTCCTGGTTTCTGTTCCCTTCGCCGCGACAGGCGCTGTGGGCTTGCTATTGGCGACGGGCGTTCCCCTGGGGTTGCCATCGCTGATTGGCATGCTGATGCTGGTTGGCATCGTGGTCACCAACGCAATCGTGCTGATCGACCTCATCAACCAGTACCGCAAACCCCACAACGGCACACCGGGCATGAGCGTGGCCGATGCCATCACCCACGGCGCCCGCCAACGCCTGCGACCCATCCTGATGACGGCATTGGCCACAGTGTTCGCGCTGACCCCTATGGCCCTGGGCCTCACCGGTGGCGGAGGGTTCATTTCGCAGCCGCTGGCAATCGTCGTGATCGGTGGCCTGGTGTCTTCAACGGCGCTGACACTCATCCTGGTCCCCGTCCTTTACAAACTGGTGGAAGGACGCCGGGAGAAAAAACAACTCCTGAAGCAGCTGCAGCACCGCCCCGAAGTCACGCCGGATAAGCGAAATGGCGGGAACGGCCACGACGACTTCGTCGACTGGACCACCGGCATGGTGCCCCGGATTACGGGACGCCGGGCGGCGAACAACCCCGCGGAGTAGAGCCGCATCAGCAGCCAACAGGGCCGGGAACAATTCCCGGCCCTGCCCTGTTACAGGAACTGATACATGCAAATGCATCTAGTTTGAGATACACTGTTTACAGAGCCCGGGACCACGGGCAGGGAGAAAGGCACATCATGCAGATCGGCGTATTCAGCGTCAGTGACATCACCACTGACCCCACCACGGGCCGTACGCCCACGGAGAACGAACGCATCAAGGCCTCCGTTGCCATTGCCAAAAAGGTCGAAGAAATCGGCATGGATGTCTACGCCATAGGCGAGCACCACAACCGTCCCTTCTTCTCCTCCTCCCCAACGACCACCCTGGCTTACATCGCGGCCCAGACCGAGCGCATCACGTTGTCCACGGCCACAACCCTGATCACCACCAATGACCCGGTCAAGATCGCCGAGGACTTTGCGATGCTGCAGCATCTCTCCGATGGCAGGGTTGACTTGGTGCTTGGGCGCGGCAACACGGCGCCTGTATACCCTTGGTTCGGAAAGAACATCCAGGACGGGATCGAGCTCGCGATCGAAAACTACAGCCTGCTCCGCAAGCTGTGGGATGAGGATACGGTCAATTGGTCGGGCAAGTTCCGCACCCCCCTGCAGAACTTCACCTCTACACCGCGCCCGCTCGACGGCGTTGCCCCCTTCGTCTGGCACGGCTCCATCCGCACGCCGCAGATCGCCGAAGTAGCTGCCTACTATGGTGACGGCTTCTTCGCCAACAACATCTTCTGGCCCAAGGAGCACTACCAGCAGTTGATTGGCCTGTACCGCGAGCGCTACGAGCACTATGGGCACGGCACGGCCGACCAAGCAATCGTGGGCCTTGGTGGACAGTTCTTCATGAGGAAGAACTCCCAGGACGCCGTCAAGGAGTTCCGCCCATACTTCGACAACGCACCTGTGTACGGTCACGGTCCTTCCTTGGAGGACTTCACGTCACAGACACCCCTGACCGTGGGCAGTCCGCAGGAAGTCATCGAGAAGACGCTCACCTTCCGTGAATTCTTTGGCGACTACCAGCGGCAGTTGTTCCTGATCGATCACGCGGGCCTGCCTCTGAAGACCGTCCTGGAGCAGCTTGACCTCTTCGGCGAAGAAGTCCTTCCCGTGCTCCGCAAGGAATATGCTGCCCTGAAGCCGGCCAACGTGCCGGACGCGCCGACGCACGCTTCGCGCGTTGCTGCGGACATGGAGGCCAGCGTCAACGAGTCCGCTCCAGCTGGAGCCCCGGGTCAGGAGGCCTGATGTCCAACCCTTCGGCGTCCTCCGCCGTTCGCCTCGCCGCCGAGACCTGGGAGTCGCTGTTCCGCTCCCAGGTGGCGGTGATGCGGAAACTTCAATCAGGTCCGGCGTTCAAGTCCCTGCCGGTCAAGGAGTATGACGTCCTGTTCACACTCTCGCGATGCCCTTCCGGTCAGCTGCGGTTGAACGAGATCAATGACAAAGTGCTGCTCAGCCAGTCCAGCCTGAGCCGTTTGGTGGACAGGCTGGAGAAGCGGGGTTTGGTGGAGCGGACAACAGCGCCAGACGACGGCCGTGGAGTGCTGCTGTCCCTGACAGAATCAGGCAGCGAGTTGCAGAAAACGATTGGTCGGGAACACGTGCGCGATATTGCCCAACTCGTTGGGCCGGCGCTTACAGTCGAGGAGCAGCGCGAGCTGTTGCGCCTGACGGAGAAGCTACGCGCCTCAGTGGCAGGACACCAGGCAACGCACGGGTAGGGGTGCCCCTCCCCGTCGTCTCAGGGGCGGTCATCTCAGGGCACGTCGTCTCAGTGCAGGCGGACGAGCTGCCGTGGATCCTCCACAGGGAGCTCGCCGTTGACTGATGCGCTGACCTTGAGGGTCTTCAGCGACAGGCTCCCACCCACCGTGGACAAGAATGCTGTATCTGAAGAATCCCGTCCTGCCGTGATGCGAAGCATGGACTCGCGCGGCGCCAGCCCAGTCGGATCAATGATGTGCCATCCATCATCTATGTAGGCCTCTGCCACAGCGTGGAAGTCCATGGGACTCAAACCGGGTGCGTACACAGCTGCGAGGCGGGCCGGCACATCCTTGGCCCTCAAGAGGGCAATGGCCAAGTGTGCAAAGTCACGGCAAACACCGCGCCGGTGGAGGAGCGTCTCCACCGCACCGTCTGTTCCTCGCGAGGATCCACTGACGTAGCGCAGCTCTCCATTGACCCAATCACGGACAGCGTGGAGCAGTTCGGCCCCGCTAAGGCTGCCGAACTCGGCATAAGAGGTGGGCAGCAACCGATCAGATTCGGCGTAGCGGCTCGGCCGGACGTACCGGATGAGTTCCATGGGAGAGGGTGTGTCGCGGTCTGCGAAGCCATGGACTGTGGCTTGGTAGTCAACCGTCACTTCGCTGGGCTCCGTGAATTCCATGTATTGGAAGCGGCCCCCGTGATGGTCGCTGAGTTCAGCGAAGGGAATCTCGTTCCCATCAAGAGTGATGGAGAGTGTTTCCGTTACTGACTCGTACCCCGGATTGTTGGCCACGGCGATGGCCATGGCCACTTTCGTGTTGGCTACAGTCTTGAAAACGAGCTTGGCAGCAACGTTGCGTTCCATTAATCTCCGGGGTGGGTTGCGGCGGGACAGCCCCCGATGCCGCCGTTATATGGATCAGCCAACCGCAGGACTACAGATTGACCTTCAGAGACAGTAGCATCCGTTGGACGTTGGCGAATTCAGAATCATGGGCGACGTACTTCGCGGCCAGGTCCAAGGTGTCAAAAGTCTTTGCCGGGGCTACTTTTTCATCGGCGGCGAAGGCATGGACCGCTGTAACATCCCCGAAAGAGTAGTCGCCCTTGCCGGAAGGTCCCTGAATGCGGTTCCTTAGTTCGCAAGCCTGGCCGTCGGCGCCAGCCACCATGTTGGTGATGCCGAAGGAACCGAAGAATTTGTAGCCTTGGATCACGCGGAAAACGACGCGGGGATCGATGGTGTCCGGACCATCGGAGTGCGGAACATCCAATGGCGCACTGCTGATAACTATGTAGGGATGGCTTTGGCCAGCGGGGCAAGCGATAGGCCCTGCCGGAGGTAGTCCTGTCTGCAGGGTCGCGATGTATCGGCCCCCGCTATCTTTGACTTCGACCTTCAGGGCACCTGGAAGTGAGCCGGCTTCAGCCGTGACAGACTGGGCAATCCAATTCTCCGGGAGTTCGAAGCTGACCTTTTTGGCGGGATCCGTGTAGGTCTTCCAGGTCAATGCCGTGGATGCCGAGCTGGGGTCAGAGGTGGATGCAGCAGTTGAACCGGGTGTCGCGGAAGGGGTGCGGGAGACGGCGTCTCCCGACGGCGTCGTACTTTCTGATCCGGAGCCCTGGGACGGGAGGCCTGATTCGGAACTGTTTGGATGGGAACCGGAGGTCTGGGAAACCTGTGGGCCCTTGTTCTCAGTGGAACAAGCCGCAGTAGTCATAAGCAGGACCGCACCCACTACCAGTGCGCCGAGCCGAAGCTTCGCCGTCATGCCATTCGGATGGATGGTGCCGTTCATGCGCACAGCTTATCGGCGGGTAAGGCCCGACACGGGATTTGACGGCGTACTAGGCTGAAGACATGGCTCCCGATCAGCATGACGCATTCGAGGACAACATGCCCAACATGTCCGCTGTTGATATTGCGGATTGGCGGTTGCGGACCTTCGCCCTCTATGACCAAGTGCGGCAGCTCGCGGCTACAGATCCGTTCGATGCACACAACTATTGGCGCCAGGAGCGGGACCGGATGTTTGCTACCCATCCTGCGTCGGCGCTGACGGCTGAGATGAAATCGTCTTTCTCCGGGTTGCGTACCGCCGACTATGACCCCGCCTTCCGGATGTACGTTCCGCTGTCACCGGAGGGGACGGGACAGGAAATGAATGTTGAAACAGGGACCGACGGCGTAGTTCCGTTTGTGAGGATTGGAACCTTTGAGTTGCCTGGACTCGGATCCTTGGCCGTTTGGCGGCTGCGAAGCTACGGCGGCGGCATCTTCGTGCCTTTGCGCGACGCTACCGCCGGCAAAGCCGGTGGAAGCTACGGCGCCGGAAGATACCTTTTGGACACAGTGAAGGGCGCTTACCACGGTGTTCGGCGCATCGATGAACGGCAGGAGTTCATCGTGGACCTAAACTTCGCGTACAACCCGTCCTGCGCCTACAACGAAGCTTGGGCGTGCCCCTTAGCCGGACCGCCCAACCGTCTCGCAGCCGAGGTACCAGTGGGTGAGTTGTATTTAGGAGACGGCTAACGCCAATTGGGCGAGGGGCCCCCAGCGTCACGGAACCGTAAGTTCTGGAACACCCTGGGACAGACCGTAAAAGCCTAGCCTTGGAGCATGAACAGAATCGGCCGGATGATCCGTGCTCACAGGATCCTTGCCACCACGGTCGGCGCAGCGGTCGCGTTCCTGGTCATCGTTGCCGCCGCCCTGTTCCAGCCTTGGCGGCTGTTTACGAGCAGCAGCGTGAACGAGGCCCTGCCGCTGGCTCCTCCCGCATCAACGTCGGCGTCCCCTTCGACTGCACCCACTACCGATTCACAGGGCAACGGCTCGCCTTCCCCCAACACGTCAGCCTCAGCGCCAGCAGGCAACACCGATCCTGTGGTGCTGGGCTTCGGCAATTTCCAATCCCAGGAGCATCAGACTTCTGGTACTGCACAGCTCCTGGAACTGCCCGATGGCTCCCGTGTGCTGAGGTTGGAAAACCTGGCCAGCAGCGATGGTCCGGACGTCAAGGTCTGGCTCAGCAGCCTTGAGGCAGGAGGCGATTGGTACAAGTACCGCTCGGATCGGTATGTGGACCTCGGCCCCGTCAAAGCCACGCACGGCAACCAGAACTATGTCATCCCCGCCGCCGTGGACCTCTCCGGCCTGCAATCGGTAGTGCTCTGGTGTGACCGTTTCAGCGTAGCTTTTGGATCGGCGCAGCTTGCCTGACGGCAGGAGGACGTAGGATGTCATCATGACTTCCCGCCTCCCCCGTCGCATCGCCCGCGTCCGCCCCCTGGATTCACAGGACCTGAACGAACAATTCTTCGTTTCCAACGAGGCCCGGGACTTCGAATCGGAGGCGGGGAAGCGCTGGATTGTCATCGATTCGCCCTTCGGGGCATCAAGGGCAAACGCGAGTAGCCCGTCGCGCCATGGTTGGGAATCAGGGATTGGAGTGACTGAGGATGCTTTCACTTTCCTCGCGCCTTCAGTGCCTGCCAACGTCTTTGGTATGGCCCACAACACAGGGCAAGCCGGCAGGGACCTTCAACCACAGGCATTTCACAAGGCCGCGTCCAGCGTGATTGGTCCGGGGGAGGCGATCGAGCTGAGTTCGAACGTCGGTCATGTGGACCCGGAAGCGGAACTGACGGTCGTCGTCGGACGTACAGCGCGAGGCCTGACGCTGGAAACGGCGGGGTCGGCAATCCTCGGCTACACCATCGGGAACGATGTCTCTGCACGCGACCTCCAAAAGACCGACGAACTCTGGATCAGCGCCAAGAGCCAAGACACCTTTACGCCTGCGGGTCCCTGGATCGTCACCGAACTGGACGCCACAGATCTTTCCATCGGGATCGTCCACAACGGCACCGCGCTCAAAACCGCCAGCTCCGCGGACCTCGGCTGGAAAGTGGACGAGATCTTGGTCTACCTGTCCTCGTTCATGACCCTGCATCCCGGCGACCTGATTCTGACTGGCTTCCCCGCCGAGTGCGCGCGCATTCAGCCAGGTGACACTGTGGTGTGCCGGGTGGAAGGAATTGGGGAGCTCTCCAACCCGGTCACGAAGGCTTCCTGGGAGGTCCTGCCCGCATAGTGTGTCAGGCTTAACCACATGGAGACAGCCGCAGACGCCACCGAACTGCGGCCGCCTCCCTTACAAAAGCCTCCCAGGAAGAGGCATCGCGGCCTCCTCAAGTACCCCGTGGTCCGGCAACTGCTTCGCTTCACCGGCGTCGGAATTCTCTGCACGGCGAGTTCGCTTGCCCTCTACGCGCTGCTGCGTCCCTGGATCGACCCGCAGCTTGCCAACGCCGTGGCGTTGATCCTCACGTCGCTCATGAATACAGCACTGAACCGCAGGCTGACGTTCAAGATCAGCGGCAGCAGGAAACGCGGCCAGGACCACTTGCATGGGTTGATTGTGATTGGCATTGCGCTGGTCATCACTGGTGGGAGTCTGGGCATCCTGCATCTCATCCACCCCGACGCTACGGTGAGTGAAGAACTCTGGACCACGACGCTCTCGGGCTTCGTCGCCACAGGCGTCCGGTTCACCCTGTTGAGGCACTGGATTTTCCGCCGCGCCCGCCACGTGTGACTACGCGGCAACGTGTGACTAGTTGGGTTGGGGAGACGCCAGGTTCCGGACACGCCCGACGGCGGTTTCCACGGCTCCAGCAGCTTGCTCCAGTTCGGCTTCGGTGACAGTTGAGGCGAAGCTGAAGCGGGCGGCCGTCTGGGCTATCTCCGGGGCAATGCCCAACGCCACCAGCACCGGTGACGGCGCATCAGATCCGGCAGCACAGGCGGAGCCGCTGGAGCAGACCACGCCGAGGCGTTCCAGCTCAAGCAGGACTGATTCGCCGCTGGTTCCAGGGAAGCAGAACGATGCGATCGATGGCAGCCTCTGGCTTCGATGCCCTGTCAACAGGGCGCCTGGAACGGTTTGGAGGATGTGCGAGACGAACCGCTCCCGCAACTCAGAAACCCGCGAGGCCAGCTCCGGCTGCTCGCCAACGCTCAAAGTCAGGGCGGTGGACAACGCCACGGCCCCGGCTACATTCTCTGTTCCGGACCTCTTTCCCCGCTCCTGGCCTCCACCATGAACCAACGGCTCAACGCGCATCCGGCCCTTCGTGAACAGGACTCCGGATCCCTTGGGCGCGCCGAGCTTGTGCCCGGAAATGCTCAGCGCATCTACGCCCAGGGCCTTGACATCCAAGCTCAACCAGCCGGCGGCTTGGACAGCGTCAGTGTGGAAGGGGATGCCAAACCCATGTGCTACGGCAGCAAGGTCCGCGACGGGCTGGACAGTACCAATCTCATTGTTCGCATACATGATGCTCACCATGGCTGTGTCCGGCCGAAGAACCGCTCGGAGCGCGTCCACTGTGACCACTCCGTCCCGGTCCACCGGCACCACGTCCACGCTGAAGCCATGCACGCGTTCCAAGTAGCGGGCGGATTCTTCCACCGCCGGATGCTCGATGGCGCTTATCGCTACCCGCTTCAGCGAGGGATCCGCTGCCTGCCGCGCGAGTGCGATTCCCTTGACGGCCAGGTTGTCCGCTTCCGTTCCGCCCGAGGTGAAGGTCACCTCGCCCGCGCGGCAGTTAAGCACCTTCGCGACGGCGGATCTCGCCTCTGCGAGCGCCGTCGCCGCCGCTTCACCCAGGCTGTGGTGGCTGGATGGGTTGCCAAACTCGCCGCTGAGGTAGGGCCACATGGCTTCGAGTACTTCGCGCCGGACAGGCGTGGTGGCTGCTGCGTCCAGGAAGATCATGGAAGTCAGACTGCTTTCAGCTCTGCATCCGTGCGCGGCTCTGCGTCGGTTCGCAGCTCAATATCCAGTCCGAGGTCCAGTGCCGAAACACTGTGCGTCAGTCCGCCGATGGAGATGACGTCCACGCCTGTTGCCGCGATCTCTGCAACTGTGTTGAGGTTGACGTTGCCGCTGGCTTCCACGTTGGCTCGTCCATCTACCTGCTTGACGCCTGCCCGCAGTTCATCGATGGAAAAGTTGTCCAGCATGATGGTGTCCACTCCCGCGGCCAGCACGGGTTCGATCTGATCTGCGCGGTCAACCTCAACTTCAAAGTGCGTGGTGTGTCCCAGCTGGGCTTTGGCGGCTACGAGCAGTTCGGTCAGTTTTGCAGGGTCTCCGCCAGTCATGACAGCCAGGTGGTTGTCCTTTGCCAGCACAGCGTCCGAGAGGCTGTAGCGGTGGTTCGCTCCCCCGCCGCAGCGCACGGCATAGCGTTCCAGCACCCGCAAGCCGGGCGTTGTTTTACGGGTGTCCGTGATCCGGGCGCGCGTTCCTTCAACGAGCCTGACGAATTCTGCGGTCTTCGTGGCAATGGCGCTCATCCGCTGCACCAGGTTCAGTCCGACGCGTTCCGCCAACAGTACCGAGCGCGCACTGCCGGTGACCCGGGCGAGGTGGGTGCCGGCGTCGAACGCTTCACCGTCGGCCAGCAACAGCTGCACTTCCGTGTCCGGGTCGACGAGCTTCATGGCGTCGCGAAACACGGTTCCACCGCTGAACACGCCCGGCACGCGGGCGTTCAGGACTGCCGTGGCACGCGCCCCAGCGGGGATCAGCAGTTGTGAGGTGATGTCGCCGCTGGGAGCGTCCTCAGCGAAGGCCCGTTCCAGGATGTCCCGCACAGGCGCTGTGGGAAGGGTCAGGTTGGTCATGGAGGTCAGGTCAGTCATTGACGAGGCTCGCTTTCCGGCTCATGGTGTAACGCTTGTCAAAATCGTCGACGGCGGCTGGTTCCCTCACGCCGTCACTGCGGTAGTGGGCCCCCAGCGAATCCCGCCGCTCCCGCGCCGCCCGGACCAACAGCTGCGCCGCAAGCAACAAATTGGAGTCCTCATGCACGCGAACATCTACAGAATCAGGAGCACTCAGAGGCAGAACATCGCCCTCCCAATATCCAAGAGCTTCCGCGGCCTCCTCCAACAACTGACCAGTACGCAACACGCCAGCCTTCGCTGTCATCAACCGGCGAAGTGCCTCCCGCGAAAACCCGCCTGGAAGTGCTGTCGCTGGGGCGGTTTCGTTGAAAAGGCCGCTGCGATCGTCGTCTGGCGGGGTCCCGGCAGCGTGCGTAAAAGCGAGGCCGCCCGCGGCCGAGTTAGCACGCAGAGGGACTCCGTTAGGCGACCCACCGCGGTCCCCAGCCAGGAAAGCAGAAACAGCCCGCCGCCCGAACACGAGTCCTTCGAGCAAAGAGTTGCTCGCCAGCCGATTAGCCCCTTGAACCCCGGTGCAGGCAACTTCGCCAGCGGCCAACAACCCAGGAACAGAGGTCCGGCCGTAAAGGTCGGTCACCACCCCACCCATCCAGTAATGCGCCGCTGGAGCGACGGGTACAGGCGCGCGGCTCCAGTCAAAGCCGGCTTGTCGGGTGCGTTCGCTGATAGTGGGGAAGCGCCTCTCGAGGAAGCCCTTTCCATGCTGTTCCTCGATCACGGTTGCATCGAGGAAGACGTGACCGTTGGGGTCACCGAGTGCTGCAAGGTGCAGGGCTATGCTCCGGGAGACGACGTCCCTGGGGGCGAGCTCGCCGTCCGGGTGGTAATCGGCCATGAACCGGCGTCCAGTGGCGTCCACGAGAATGGCGCCTTCGCCGCGGACTGCCTCGGAGATGAGCAGGGGGTCAGTGTTGCCTTCGGCTTCGAGGGCATCCCCTGTACGGACCATGCACGTGGGGTGGAACTGAAAAAATTCGAGGTCGGCCACTGCGGCGCCGGCCCGCCAGGCCAAAGCGAGCCCGTCTGCTGTGGCGACTGCCGGATTGGTTGTTTGTGCGAACAGTTGACCGGCCCCTCCTGTTGCGAGGAGCACGGCGTCGGCGTAGTAGCCAAGTTCCCTGCCGTCGTGGAGGAAGTTGACGCCCACCACGCGTCCGTCGCTCCGGGACAGTGAGGTGACCTGCGCATGCCCGATCACCTGGATTTTTCCAGCCGCCTGGAAGTCCAGCACTGTCTTGATCAGGGCGGCTGCAACCCGTGCACCTGTTGCGTCTCCTCCGGCGTGGAGGATACGCGGGGCAGAGTGGGCGGCTTCGAGGCCCAATGAGGGATCGCCGTCGTCGTCAAGGTCGAAACGGACGCCGAAGCGCTCAAGTCCGGCAATGTCCATCCGGGCCTCGGTGCACAGCACCCGCACGGCTTCCTCGTCGCAGTGGCCCGCGCCGGCATTGAGGGTATCGGCAATGTGGGCAGCAACGGTGTCCCCCGGAGCTGGCTCGTCCAGAACGGCCGAGATGCCGCCCTGGGCCAAGTATGTATTGCTGTCCGCGAGCGCGCCCTTGGTGAGCAGCACCACTTCGGCTCCGGCTTCGGCGGCCAGCAGGGCTGAGTACAGCCCCGCTATGCCACTTCCGACGACGATCAGCCGCTTGGGCTGGTGCCCTTCAGCGAGGCTTCCTGAGGTCATGTGAGGCTCGATTCGGATCGTCCGGAGGACCGGTGTGGGTAACGGTTAGGCAGGCTTTGCGGCCAGCATGCGCTCCAGCGCAATTTTGGCGTTGTCCTGTACGGCGTCATCCACAGTGATGCGGTTGACGATGCGTCCTTCGACGAGTTCCTCAAGCACCCAGGCAAGGTAACCCGGGTGGATGCGGTACATGGTGGAGCAGGGGCAGATCACCGGGTCCAGGCAGAAGATGGTGTGCTGTGGGTTTTCCGCGGCGAGCCGGTTCACCATGTTGATTTCGGTACCGATGGCGAAGGTGGTTGGTTCGGCGGCCGCAGCGATGGCCTTCTTGATGAAGTCGGTGGACCCTGCAGAATCGGCAGCGTCCACAACTTCCATGGGGCATTCGGGGTGCACGATCACGTTGACGCCGGGGAAGTCGAGCCGGGCTTTTTCGATCTGGCCCACGTTGAAGCGCTTGTGCACCGAGCAGAACCCGTGCCAGAGGATCACGCGGGAGTCCAGCAACGTCTGTTCGTCGTTGCCGCCCAGTTCCTTGCGCGGGTTCCACATGGGCATCTGCTCCAGGGGGACGCCCAACGCCTTGGCGGTGTTGCGGCCCAGGTGCTGGTCGGGGAAGAACAAGACACGCTGCCCGCGCTCGAAGGCCCATTCCAGGACCACCTTGGCGTTGGAGGACGTGCAGACAATTCCGCCGTTGCGGCCACAGAAGGCCTTCAGTGCCGCGGAGGAGTTCATGTACGTGACGGGAATGACCGGGACCCGGCCGTGGGCGTCGGTGTCCGTGCCGAAGATTTCTTCGAGCTGTTCCCAGCATTCCTCTACAGAGTCCTCATCAGCCATGTCTGCCATGGAGCAGCCAGCCGCCAGGTTGGGCAGGATGACTGCCTGTTCGGGCGTGGAGAGGATATCCGCCGTCTCTGCCATGAAGTGGACGCCGCAGAAGATGATGGCTTCGGCGTCGGGCTTGGTCAGTGCAGCATTTGCTAGCTGGAAAGAGTCACCCACGAAGTCGGCGTACTGGATGACTTCGTCACGCTGGTAGAAGTGGCCCAGGATTACGGCGCGGTCCCCGAGTGTCTCTTTGGCAGCCCGGATACGGGCATCCAGTTCAGCATCCGTCGCCCGCTTGTACTCGTCCGGGAGCTGTCCCTGGCGCGGTGTCTCCTTGGGAGCGACGTCGCTGCTGGAGGCTCCCGGTCCGTAGGCGGGGGCACCGGCAAGAGCCTCGGCAAGGTCATACTCCCAGGGCCCTTTGGCGAGGGCCGAGCTGCAGGTGGATCCCGCGCGGGAAAGGCCCTTCTCGGCTTCCTCACGTGTGATCAGCTGGACGGCAGTGTTGACGCTGCTCATGGTGTACTCCTGTTATCTGGCCCGAGACCGGGCGTGCCGGTGAAGCGGTAGAGGCGTGGCGGACGGTGTTTTCCGCCCTGCAGGTATTCACCGGTTTCTTCAATGTCCGGTGTGGCTTTGATATGGCGGCGGAAGTTTGCCGGATCCAGTTGGCGGTCCAGCACGGCTTCATAGACTTCACGGACCTGCGCGAGGGTGAAGAACTCACCCAGCAGGTGGTAGGCGATGGAACCGTAGGCCATCTTGTTGCGCAGGCGCCAGAGTGCGTAGTCCACAATCGCGTTGTGATCGAAGGCGAGTTCACCGAGCCTGTCCGCCCGGAACCACCGGACATTTTCCGATTCGTCCGCGAGGGCGGCTTCGGTTGGCTGGACGAGTGCCCAGTAGACGATCGATACGACGCGCTGGCTGGGCGAACGATGCAGACCGCCGAAGGCGTAGAGCTGCTCCAGGTACTGCGGTGCCAGCCCCGTGGTTTCGCGGAGGTTGCGCGAGGCGGCGTCCTGGAGGGATTCATCGTGTGCCAAGGGCCCGCCGGGAAGGGCCCACAGATCCTTGTAGGGCTCGCGGATCCTTCGCACAAGCGGCAGCCAGAGCGTGGGGCGGCCGGATGTTTCGCTGGGGCGGAGGGCGAAAATCACCGTTGAAATGGCCAACGACGGCGGCGCCAAGCGGCGTTCAGCAACGTTCGCTGAGATCGGGTTCACGGCGTTCACCTCGCTTCGTCGCCGCCTGGAGATCTTCCTCCACGCACTGGAATCTTAGTTAAAGTCATCTTGACTAGAACTAATGGTACGACTCCGCAGCCTCTTGGCAAAATGCCCTGCGTCACACTGACTTGGCGGCAGCTTCCAGCAGTGGCAGGGTCCGGCCCTGGATGTGGCTGTTGAGCACAATGACGGACGAGCAACGCACCACGGATTTGGTGGCGATCATCGCGTCCAGGACCCGCTGCATATCAGGATTTGAACGCGCTGCGATGCGAACCATCAGATCGGAATTTCCCGTCACGGTGTGCACTTCAATGATCTCCGGGATGGCGCTAAGGCTTTGGATAATGGCGTCGTGACCGATCTCCTGGGTAATGGTGACCGAACAGAACGCCACTACGGGGAACCCGAAGTTGGCCGGATCCGGTTGTGGGACCCAGGAGCCGATCACTCCGTTTTCGATCATTCGGTCAATCCGGGACTGCACCGTAGCCCTGGCAACCCTCAACACGCGGGATGCCTCCAACACAGAGGACCTTGGCGAATCCGTGAAGAAACGTACAATTTTTGCATCAAGCGCATCGACCAGCATCAAAGTTCCTGTCCCCGGGGATTCTTACCCATCACATCGCCACAGCAAAAAGTGATGTATCTTACAAACTGCGAGAATTATTCCACGGCTCTTGCTGCGTCGTCGACGCCCAGCTTGCTCAGCCCAAGAGGCCAGCTCGCTAAACCGAGTATGAAATCCATAGAAGGTAGACACGTATGACAACGAAGTCCATCGCGGCTCCTGCCCCAACATCCGGACTTGGCCATTCACTCAAGCCACGCCAACTCACCATGATGGGGCTCGGAAGCGCCATCGGCGCAGGCCTCTTCCTCGGCTCCGGCGCGGGCATCCAGGCCGCCGGCCCGGCGGTCCTGATCTCCTACCTCGTGGCGGGAACCCTGATCATCCTGGTCATGTGGGCCCTGGGCGAGATGGCTGCCGCAAACCCCAACAGCGGAGCTTTCTCCGTCTACGCCGAAAAGGCGATGGGCAAGACCGCGGGCGGCACCATTGGGTGGCTCTGGTGGCTGCAGCTGGTGGTCGTCATCGCAGCCGAAGCACTTGGCGCAGCAGGCCTGCTCTTCACCGTGTGGCCTGTGATTCCGGTGTGGGTGCTCGCCCTGGTGTTCATGGTGGCATTCACCGGCATCAACCTCGTGGGCGTCCGCAACTTTGGCGAGTTCGAATTCTGGTTCGCGATTCTGAAAGTCGCGGCAATCGTCATCTTCCTCCTTATCGGCGCCGCCCTGCTGTTCGGCTGGCTGCCCAACGTTGCCTCGCCTGGCCTGTCGGCCTTCGGGGACTTCGCCCCCAACGGAATCGGCGGCATCGCAGCTGCTTTGTTCGTGGTGATCTTCGCGTTCGGCGGAACGGAAATCGTCAGTGTCGCTGCTGCTGAAACCGAGAACCCGGCACACAGCGTCGGCAAGGCCATCCGGACTGTGGTTTGGCGCATCCTGGTCTTCTACATCGGCTCCGTTTTCGTCATCGCAGCGGCTCTTCCTGTTGGCTCCGATGGGTTGAAGTCCCCCTTCGCGGGCGTACTGGACCTCGCGGGTATCCCTGGTGCCGGCGCTGCCATCACCCTGGTGGCCGTAGTTGCCCTGCTTTCCGCCCTGAATGCCAACCTGTACGGCGCCTCAAGGATGATCTTCTCCCTGTCCGAGCGCGGCGAGGCTCCTGGCTTCCTGTCCAAGCTGAGCGCCTCCAAGGTGCCGGTGGCCGCCGTCGGGATTTCCGTTGCTTTCGGCTTCATCGCAACCGTCCTGGAACTGCTCTTCCCCGAGCACGTACTGCCGGCGCTCCTGAACCTCGTGGGCTCCACGTGCCTGGTGGTGTGGGGCACCGCATTGGTCTCCCAGTTCATCCTGCGCCGCAGGGCCGACCGCGAGGGAACCGAATTGCCGCTGCGCATGAAGGGCTTCCCGGTCCTCACGGTCGTTGGAATCGTCCTGCTGGGCATCATCCTCGTGGTGGGCTTTGCAAACCCTGAGAGCGCCGGCCAGCTGATCGGTACGTTCATCCTGATCCTGGTTATCGCCGCTGGATGCTTCCTCAACGCCAAGTCGAAGGCCGGAAAGCAGCCACTGCATACCAAGTAGCCGCCTGCTCATTGAAACCAAGAGGTCCTGCGCAATTTGTTTTGCGCAGGACCTCTTTCCGTATCCAAATTGTACAAAATGTTTCGTCGAAACTTAGCTGATTGCGCACGCCCCTCGCTGGTGACTAGGGTCACAGCCATGACTACCAAACCCGTGCTCGCCGCCGTCGATGAGGATGCGGCGCCGCTTACGCACGAACAACTGCGTGAGCTCTACTCCCTGATGGCCTCCGTCCGTCACCTGGACACCGCAGCCGTTGCCTGGCAGCGCCAAGGCATCATTCCCGGCTATGCGCCCCAGCTGGGCCAGGAAGCCGCGCAGGTAGGCAGCGGATATGCCGTTGACCGGACCCGCGACTTCGTGTTCCCCACATATCGCGAGATGGGCGTGGCCCGGGCCATGGGCCTGGACATGGTGGGCTACATGTCAACGCACAAAGCCACGTGGCATGGCGGAATGTACAACCCGCTGGAATCCCGCTTCGCCCCCATCCAGGCTGTAGTAGCCGGATCGGTATTGCATGCTGTTGGCTGGGCCCACGGCCAAACCCTCTCCGGAAAGCCCGACTGCGAACGCGGCGTTGCCATGACATACTTCGGCGACGGAGCATCCTCCCAGGGCGATGTCCACGAGGCCATGAACTTTGCTGCCGTGATGAAGGCGCCAGTGGTCTTCTTCATCCAGAACAACGGCTGGGCAATCTCCGTGCCCACAGAGCGCCAGGTGGCCGGCGGCTCCGTCGCTGCGCGCGCGGCCGGATACGGGATTCCTTCCGTGCAGGTGGACGGGAACGACGTCGTCGCAGTCTACGAGGCCACACGCTCGGCTTTCGCCCATTGCCGTGGCGGTAACGGACCTGTCGTCATCGAAGCCATGACCTACCGCCGCGGACCCCACTCCACGGCGGACGACCCCGGGCGCTACCGCACCCTGGAAGAAGAACGCCTCGGCGCGGGTGAAGATCCCCTTGAACGCTTCAAGCAGCGCCTCCTCCACGACGGCATTGCGGACGACGCATTCTTCGACAAGGCACAGCAGCAGGCCCAGGAGGAAGAGGAAGCCATCCGCACGGGTATCGAAGCCCTTGGACCACGTCCCGGCGCTGAGATGTTCAGCCTCGTCTTCCAGGAACCAACGCCTACCCTCCAATCCCAGGCCACTGCGTGGCGCAAGGAGTCCGAACATGTCTGACACAGCCACGGCACTATCGTTCGCTCCCGGGTCCGCCACAATGGAGGCGGAACCCGTCCTGCAGCTGTCCATGCAGCAGGCCCTGAACCGCGCGCTTGACGAGATCCTGGCCGACAATCCCAAAACGGTCATCTTCGGCGAAGACTGCGGCCGCCTGGGCGGCGTTTTCCGGATTACCGACGGGCTGCAGGCCAAGCACGGCGAAGAACGGGTCTTCGACACCCCACTGGCCGAGTCCGCAATCCTGGGCATGTCAGTTGGACTGGCCATGGCAGGCTTCCACCCCATCCCCGAAGTCCAGTTCGACGGCTTCGCCTACCCAGCCATCAACCAGATCGTGTGCCAAATCGCCCGGATGAACTACCGCAGCCGCGGCACGCTCCCGATGCCCATCACGCTCAGGGTTCCCAGCTTCGGCGGAATCCGCGCTCCGGAACACCACGGCGAAAGCCTTGAAGCTCTGTTTGCACACGTCCCGGGCCTGAAAGTGGTTTCGCCGTCCAACCCGCACGACGCCTATCACCTTCTAAAATTCGCTGCCACGCGGCCGGATCCTGTCATCTTCATGGAACCGAAATCCCGCTACTGGCAGAAGGGTCCGGTAGACGTCAACAGTCCTGCTCCCGGTCAAACACCTCAGGATCAAGCAATGCTCGACGGCGGCGTGAACGACGACGGCAGCCTCACGGGTGCGCGTGTTGCGCGGGAAGGCCGTCATCTGACACTCGTCGCCTGGGGCGCCATGGTTGCACGGTGCCTTCAGGTCGCCGCGCTTGCAGCGGAAGATGGCATCGACGTCGAAGTCCTGGACCTGCGTTGGCTGAAACCAATCGACGCCGAAGCCCTGGCGAGGTCCGTCGGGAAGACGCGGCGCGCCGTCGTCGTCCATGAAGCGCCACTGACCTCAGGCCTCGGCGCCGAAGTCGCCCAACTCATCACGCAGCATTGCTTCCAAACCCTGAAGGCTCCCGTGGAACGCGTGACCGGCTTCGACGTGCCCTATCCCTCCGGTGACCTGGAGGACGAATACATTCCCAACATCGACCGCATCCTCTTTGGGATCCAACGCGTACTGGAGTACCGCCGTGGCTGAACTTTCCTTCCCGCTCCCCGATCTGGGCGAAGGCCTCATCGACGCGACCGTCCTGGATTGGCTCGTATCACCGGGCCAGCAGGTGGAGCGCAACCAGCCAATTGTGGAGCTGGAAACCAGCAAGTCCGCACTCGAATTGCCCAGCCCGCAGGCGGGTAAAGTGGTGCGTATTCACGGAGCGCCCGGAGACACCATCAACGTCGGCGAACCGCTGATTGTGTTCGAGGTTCCGGACGACACCGCCGGGATCGTGGGCACTGTTCCGAAGGACGAAGCACCCAAGCGCCGGGTCCGCCTGAGCGCCGTACTCGATGAGGACTGACATGATGACCGGCAGGCACACCGTGGAACAGCACAGGCACACAGTGGAGGGCACAGACCCCGAATTGTTCGTGGAAGTCCATGAACCAGCCACCGACGCCGGCCTCCGCCCCATCCTGCTGATCCATGGCTTTTCGTCCTCGAGCAAACTGAACTGGGCCGACAGCGGCTGGATCACCACCCTCCAGGAGGCTGGCCGCCGGGTGATTACGGTGGACCTTCCCGGCCACGGTCAGAGCCACTCCCCCGAGGATCTGGACTCGTACACGCCCAGCCGCATCCGTGCGGACCTCCTCCAGATTGTCACCGACGCCGGGGCGCGTCCGTTGCGCGACGGCGATCCTTCCACGGGACTGGACATTGTCGGTTACTCCTTGGGATCCCGGCTGGCTTGGGAGTTCGCCGCAACCCAGCCGGACCTGGTTCACCGGATCGTCCTCGGCGGACCGAGTTCAGCGGATCCGTTGGCAACCTTCGACCTCGCTGCCGCACAGCAGCACCTGGCCGATGGCACACCCATTGAGGACCAGTCCACCGCCGGGCTGCTGAAGATGGCACAATTGTTGCCCACCAATGACCTGTTCGCGCTGCTTTCGCTCATCGAGGCCATCAAGGGTGAACCATTTGATCCTGCCGAGGCTGCACCGCACGTGCCTGTCCTTTTGGTTGCCGGCGAAAAAGATGATCGCGCGGCCACCATGCCGGAACTCGCGCACCTCGCCGGCGAGCGGGGGGCCCTGGTGGAGACCCTTGTGGTCCCGGGACGCACCCACACGAACGTGATCACAAGCAGGGCTTTCAAGGAAGCTGCCATCGAATTCCTTGGCGTGTAGAGATTGCGCCGGCGCTAACGGGTCAACCGCTCCGCGTTAAGGCTCATTCGTTCCAGAACGCTCAACGCCATGGCATATTCATCGATTCCTATGCCCATGGAAAGATCCTGGCGGGCGGCTTCCACATAGCGGAGGGCCTCGTGGTATTTCTCCCGGCCGAGCTCGCTGAGCGCCAGGCGGTCGTCAATCATCGTGATCATGCCCCTGCCGACCAACGAGGCAAGCTCCCGCTCCCGTAATCGGGTGTCATCGCCCCAGAACGGGCGCAGGATCTCATCCAGCTCATCAGGACGGACCGTTCCCTCTGCCAAAGTGCCCAAGGTCTGCCACTGCCGCCGGCTCAGCTTGACCCGGGCCAGCGTGGCATCGAGTTGGAGTTCCAGGGCGGCGTCGAGCCTCTTGATCCAATATCCAATGGGCTTGTTCACAAGCCCATGCTTCCAGCGGATGCCTTACCCGGCAAGCTTTGAACGGTAGGCTGGAAGCAGCCAAATTACGTGGAAGTGGGGCAAATGGGCATGCGTTTCAAGGACCGGGCGGAAGCCGGGCGGCGCCTGGCCGAAGGACTCCCCCAGTTCAGGGAACGGCCGGACACGATCGTCCTTGGCCTCGCCCGCGGAGGTGTCCCCCTGGCCGTGGCCGCCGCCTCGGCGTTGTATCTGCCCTTTGGTACCATCTTGGTCCGCAAACTGGGGATACCCGGGCGCGAGGAGACTGCCTATGGCGCATTGGCGTGGTGCCACGGAGACGTCGTCCGCATCGTCAACAAGCCGCTCAAGGAACATGTCCTCGCCCAAGGCATCAGCCAAGCCGCGTTGGATGCAGTCGAAGCACATGAACGCGCCGAACTGCTTCGGCGCGCAAGGCAATACCCAGGAATCGAGAACGACCTTCGAGGTATGACTGTCATTCTGGTGGACGATGGCCTTGCCACCGGAGCCACCATGCGTGCTGCCGTGGAGGCCGTGCGGGCATCGGGTGCCCGAACAGTGGTCGCCGCCGTGCCCGTGGCTTCGCTGGAAGCCGCAACATCCTTGGCACGGGTCTGCGACTTCATGATGTCACTGCACACGCCGGGTAAATTCCATGCTGTTGGCTCGTTTTACGAGCGTTTTGAACAGTTGACGGACGCCGACGTCGTGGCGCAGCTCGACGGCGCTGAGGCTCCGAGGGCGAAATAGCGGTTATAACGCCCGAGGCGGGCCCGGTGTCACAACCGCGCCCGCCCGGCGAATCAATTTATTACGGATGGATCTGTTGCTGGCCTAGTGGTGAACGCTGAAGCCGAGGGGACGGCCCTTGGTTTCCTTGGCAAGAATCACGCCCACGGCTGAGATGATGCACAGGCCCATGATGTACAGGCCGACTGATCCGGACCACTTGGTGGCGTCCAACAAAGCCTGGGCAATCAACGGGGCGAAGGCACCTCCGAGAATGGCACCCAAGGCGTAGCCGATGGAGATTCCCGAGTAGCGGACGTTTGCGGGGAACATCTCGGCGTACATGGCTGACATGGGCCCATAGGACAAGCCAAGCCCAATGGTGAGGACGAACAAAGCTGTTCCGTAGAGCACGATGTCCTTGGAATCGATCAAAGCAAACATGGGGATCATCCACGCGAACACCAGGCCGTAACCGAGCAGGAAGGTCTTTACGCGGCCAATCTTGTCCGAAAGCCAGCCTCCCACCATAGTGAAGATGAGCCACCCGAAGGAAGCAACCGTGGTGGCGAGGAGGATCTGCGGCGCCGGCATCTTCAGCGACTTGGTGGCATAGGAGATAAAGAAGGCGATCAACAGGTAGCCTGCGGCGTTGTTGGCGATGAAGATAAGTGCCGCGAGGATTACCTCCTTCTTGTTGTTCCGGAACAGCTCACTCAGGGGCGCCTTGCTTTCCGCCTTGCGCTGCGCGATCTCCTTGAAGACCGGGCTTTCCCCGACTGCGCGGCGGATGAGGTAGCCCACCACGATCAGGACCACGGAGAGCAGGAACGGCACCCGCCAACCCCAGGCGGCAAAGTCTTCCTTCGACATGCCCGACTGCAGGAAGAACAGGAGACCGGTTGCCAGGATCATGCCGATGGGCACGCCGATCTGCGGGTATGCGCCGAAGAGTCCGCGCTTGGTGATCGGAGCGTGCTCCACAGCCATCAGAGCGGCACCACCCCACTCGCCACCGGCCGAGAAGCCCTGGACCACCCGCAGGGTGATCAGCAGAATGGGAGCCCAAAGCCCGATTGTCCCGTAGGTAGGCAGCACGCCGATCAGGGCGGTCGCCGCCCCCATCATGACAAGTGTCATGACCAGGACTGCCTTGCGTCCCAACCTGTCGCCGAGGTGGCCGGCAACAAAGGCCCCCAGTGGCCGGAAGAGAAAGCTGATGCCGATGGTGGCGAAGGACAGAATTTGCGCCACTCCTGGATTCGATTTTTCCAGCGGAGTCAGGAACAGCGGCGACAACAGCGTTGCCGTGAGCTGGGCAAAGATGAAGAAGTCGTACCACTCGATGGTGGTGCCAACCAGGGTTCCTGCCAGGACCCGGCGCTCTTCGCGCTTACTGCTTGGGCCCGACGCAGAGTCGACTGTGGAGGTTGCGGTCATTGGAACTCCAGGGGTGAGGGTGACTGGTCGGCGCGTGACGTGCATTAACCGACAGAACGGTCAGTTAGGAAATCGTACTACATGCCGTGACCCAGCGCACAGCATTTGCATCGGCACAACGAGGAGTGTGAGGCATCGAGATCCCCTCTGTTCTATAGTTGAATAGCCAATTCTTATATGGAACGATATCTTGGTGAGACGCGCAACACAAGAGTTGTCCGCCCCCGCGCCTTCAGGCGCCAACATAGGATGGTTCGCATGAGTCCCCGCAGCGACGTCAAAAGTCCGCAGGAAGCAGCAAGCCAGGCCCCGCCGTCGCAAACCCTTTCACGGGGAATCCGCGCACTTGAGATCCTGGCCGAAGCCGAACGCCCGCTCAGCATTGCCGAACTCGCCGAGGCACTGGGGGTGCATCGCTCCGTTGCCTACCGCATCCTCCGAACGCTGGAGGACCACTCGCTGCTGATCAGGGACGATTCAGGCCGCGTCCAGCCGGGCCCCGGACTGGCGGTGCTGGCACGTGGCGTCTCGCGCAACCTGCAAACAGCTGCTCTGCCCGAGCTCACCCAACTGGCGAACACCCTGCACATGACCGCATTCCTGGCTGTTTGGGACCATCAGGAATGCGTTACGTTGGTCACCGTGGAACCGCGCCACTCGGGCGCCGCGCTCGCCCAACATCCGGGAAGCCGCCACCCCATCGGCATTGGCGCACCCGGTATCGCCATCCAATCGACCATGACCGAGGACCGCTGGCACCAAGTAGGAGCAGGTATCCCCTACCGCGCCGAAGCGCACGAAGCCCGGCGCGCCGGCTACGCCACCAGCCACGACGAAGTCATCGCTGGATTGTCATCGATCGCCGCTCCCATCCACGTCCCGGGCGGAAGGCCGGCCGCTATCGCCGTCGTCTATATCCGCCTCGACCAGGACGCTGACGCCGTAGGTAAGGAGTTGGCTGCGAGCGCCATGCGGATCGAGAGCCAGTTGGCCTGAATCGCGGGAACCCAATACTCAACATGAAGAAAGCCCCGGCACCCGCCGGGGCTTTCTTGCGTGCAGCTTCGGCGTTCGAAGCGACTTCAGTCTTCCGAGCCGTGGCCGATCCGGGCGTAGAGCCCGGGCTGCGAGCGCCGCAGGCGCAGCCCCCACGCGATTCCCACGAGCCCCGGCAGCAGTACCACGAGCGGCAGGACGAAAGTTGCCGCCGTCGATTCCGTCTGGCCGAGAAGGACGTCGAAGTTGGCCAGGATGAGCACAAACACTATCGCCAGGAGCACGGAGCCAAGACCAGGCGCCACAACCCGTACCCAGAGGCTGGCACCATGCTGCTTCCGGCGGAAGAAGCCAATCACGGCGACGGACACTACGGTCATGAGCAGGACCAGCCCCATGGCGCCGCTGTTGGTCAGCCAGGTAAACATGGTCAGCACGGGATACAGTTCACCAAGCTCAGAGCCCGATCCCGCGATGGCGAAGGCAACAGTCACGACGACGGCAATCACCGTTTGCGCCAGCGACCCCGCGAAGGGAGCTCCACTCCCTTTGCGGACAGCTGCGAAGAACGGGGGGATGACGCGCTCTCGGCCGAGCGAGAAGAAGTATCGCGCCACAGCGTTGTGGAAGCTGACCAAGGCAGCGAAAAGGCTGGTCACGAACAGGATCTGCGCTATATCGCTCAAGAGCATGCCTCCGTTGGTACCCAGGAAGGCGAAGATCATATCCGGACCACTGTTGGTGGCTGTTTCGATGACTGCGGATGGGCCTGCGCCTACGGTCATCGCCCAGGCTGAGGCGGCATAGAAGAGGGCGATGATGGCAACCGCTGCGAACGTGGCGCGGGCAACAGTGCGCTTGGGATCTTTTGACTCTTCCCCATAGATGGCTGCGGATTCAAAGCCCATGAAAGCGGCGATTCCGAAGGAAAGGACTGCGCCGATTCCGGGGACGAACAGGCTTTCTGGGCTGAAGGAGGCTGCAGAGACTCCTTCAGGTGCCACGGCAAGGCTGATGAGGTCATAGGCGATGACCACCAGGAATTCCAGGGCCACCAGGACACCCAGCACCTTTGCCGAGAGATCCACCCGGTTAACGCCCAACCAGCCGACAATCGCGATGCAGACCAGCACTGGGATCCACCAGGGAACGCTGATGCCCAGCCTTGCCGAGAGCAGTGAGGAAACGGTAAAGCCGAAGAGCCCATAGATGCCTACCTGCATAAGGTTGTAGGCCATCAAGGCGACCAGCGAGGCTCCCACACCCGCCGGCCTGGATATGCCTTGGGCAATGTAGGCGTAAAAAGCACCGGCGTTGGTGACGTAGCGGCTCATGGCCGCGTACCCGACTGCGAAGAGTGCCAGGATCCCGCCGAGAATCAAGAACGAAAGCGGAACACCTGTTACTCCGGTGACAGCGAAAGTGGTGGTCACGCCGCCCGCAAGGACGGTCAGCGGCGCAGAGGCCGCAATAATCATGAAGGTAACGGCTGGGACGCCAAGACGCCTCTTGGTGTCTGCGGGCTCAGCGATCTTGCCTTTGACGGGGTTATCCACGCTCATAGTGTGCTCCTGCCTGGGTGCCGGACGGAGATTGGGCGGCACGATGTCGGTCATTCCGCAATCTTCCCCCGCTGGGGCATTGCGTGACTTGTCTCACACCGCAAGGTGTTTGTCGGTGCACGCAAGCACAGTCCGCGCAATGTCCCCCGGTGTAGAATCGTGGGCAAGCTCACGTCCGCACTGGTGGCATTCTGTACCGGTGCCATCAGGTACGGCGGGCATTGAAAGGGAATTTGATGACCGTCGCGGCTGATACCGGCCCCGCAACCGTGCACACAGTGGTGGCGGATTCGTTCCAGGAATGGAGCCGCGCCATCTCAGCATCCTTCGTGCCGTTACTGGCCAAAGCCCCTGAACACGCCAAAGGCGCTCCCTTCCACGGGACCATGCGGGCCCGGGTCCTGGGTCAAATTTCGGTGGTCGAAATAACGGCTGGTCCCCATACGGTCCTGCGAACGCCTGAGCTGATCGCCAAGTCCACCGGACGCTTCTTCAAGCTCAGCATCCAGCTCTCCGGCTCTGGCCGCCTGGTTCAGGACGAACGCGAAGCGGTGCTTGGTCCCGGGGACCTCGCCATCTACGACACCTCCCGCCCTTACCAATTAACGTTCGACGACGACTTCCGCACTTTGGTGCTGATGTTCCCGCACGTCCTCCTCGACTTACCGGCCGAAGCCATGGGCCACGTGACAGCCCTGCGGATTCCAGGCGACGAAGGTCTCGGCGAACTCATCAGCCCTTTCCTGGTAAGACTGGCCGATAACCTCGAAGCCCTTTCAGGGGCGAACGGCCTCCGCCTTGTCCATAACGCATTGGACCTGGTCACTACCCTGTTCAACGGGGAACTGGACCAGCTCATCGAGACAGGCCGCGATCCCCACCTCCTCCTGCTGGGTCGGATCCATGACCACATCGAGGCCAACCTGGGTGACCCCGAGCTTTCCCCGGGAACCATAGCCGCGGCCCACTACGTCTCCACACGGCACTTGCACGATCTTTTCCAGGAGATCGGCACCACCGTGGCAGCGTCCATCCGGCAGCGCAGGCTCGAACGCTGCAGGCGCGACCTCCTGGACCCCGTCCTGGCAGACCGACCCGTCACGGCCATTGCGGCGCGATGGGGATTCACTGACGCAGCCCACTTCAGCCGGATCTTTCGGGCTGCATTCGGCAACTCCCCCACCGGCTACCGCAACAGCCACTTGAGGGAACCTTCGTCGGGAACCAAAGGGCCGACGTCAGGCATTTGATTACGCCTGAGGTCGACGCTTCATGACCAGATAAGTCAGAACTCCCAGCACCAACAAGCCCGCTGCGGCAGCCATGGATACGACGAAGGCTGCACTGGGACCCTGGGTCTGCGCCAACTGCCCTGCAAGGTAGGAACCGAGCGCCGTGCCTGCCACGATCCCACTGGCCAAGGCTGTCATCACCGTAGCCATGCGGCCAGCAGGGGCCACCACGCCACCGATGCTGAACACCGTGACCATGACCGGCCCCACCGGGATTCCCAGCAACAGCAGCACGAACACCATGGGCCAGATGCCAGCCGGAACCAACAGCAGCAAGGCGAACAATGACATCGCAAGGGCCGCAGCAACCCACCGGGCGGCAAGACTAAAGCGCTGCGACCAGAACGCAACGGACAGCGCCGCCACCGCGGAGCTCAAACCCATCACGGAGTAGAGGAGACCAGCAATTTCCGCAGTAGCGTACTGGGCAGAAAAGGCGCTCAGGGCATTCTGCGTAGCACCAAAAAAAGTGCCCATGCACACCATTGCCACAACCGGCACAGCCACGACCGCGCCCGCCCAGCGGCTCCCCCGCTTTGCTGCGGGTTCACTGGAACTACCCACGACGGCGGCAGCAGCCTGACGCGGTGCCGGCACCACGGCCTGCTGGCTGGGGTGGGCGGCGAAGGCGGGTACAAGCGTTATAGTCATGATCGCTGCCAAGGCGAGGGGCAGCCAAGGAGCAATGAGGCTGGCCAGGATTCCAACCAAGGCAGGTCCGAGCACGAAAGTAACCTCGTCAGCAGTGCCCTCATAGGAAAGCGCTGTGTCCAGATCGGCACGGCTGGCCGCGACGCTTCGGCCTCCGCTCCTTGCCACTGATGATTCTGCTGCAGGAATCTCTTCCGTGGAAACAGTGGCCTTGTGCACTGATGACAGATTCCGGGCGGTCAGCGCCATCCAGCGAACACGGGCCATGGGGCCGACCTGCGGGCAGCTCGCCCCGGCGAGGAAGCCTGCGACGAGCACGCCCGTAGCGTCGAGTACGGAGACATAACTTGGAGTCACGTAGGCCGCGGCGAGAAGGCCGAGGACGGCCAGGGTGTTAACAACTGCCGCGACAAGCAAAACGATGCGTTGGCCGGCGCGATCGGCCAGCGAGCCGAGGACGGGAGCTCCGACGGCCGAACCGATACCCACTGCTCCGGCGGCCATCCCACCGATTGCGTAGGAATGACTCACCGCTGTGACCAGGGTCAGTGTACCCACGGTAAGCATTGCCAACGGGAGTCGTGCGAAGAGGCCGAGGGGCAGGAACCCCGGCCCGGCGAGCTCAGGCAGCCGCGCGAACCTCCCCGGCAGGCGGGATCGATGCGTGGACGAGGTGGTGGTCAATTGCGAAGGCAGTGGCTTGGAGGCCAAAGAAGATTTTTCCATTGTTCCGGGTTCGCTAAAGTCTGCGCATCGTCCCTCCTCCCGATGCGCGCGACCCGGTGTAACACATCAAGTCTATCGGATGCGGTCTCAGGCAGGCATTGCTTCGGCAACAACCACCGTGGAACCATGGCGGCCCTTGACCACGTGCAACTGGCTGCTGATGCGCTGCTTCATTTCTGCCACGTGGCTGACCAGCCCGACAACCCTGCCGCCGTCGCGCAAACCCTCCAAGGCATCCATCACCTGTTCCAAGGCTTGCTCGTCCAGGCTTCCAAACCCTTCATCAACAAAGAGCGTTTCAATGTCCACTCCACCGGCCTCCTGCTGTACAACATCAGCCAGGCCAAGGGCCAATGATAAGGAGGCCATGAAGGACTCTCCGCCGGAGAGCGTGGACGTGTCACGGCGCTGGCCCGTCCATTCATCCACCACTTCCAGTCCGAGACCGGATTTCTGGTTGCGTGCAGCCCGGGCGTCAGTGTGTTGCAAGGTGTAGCGACCATCGCTCATGGCAACGAGCCTCTCCGAAGCTGCGATGGCCACTTGCTCCAGCCCGGCAGCCAGGACATAGCTGTTCAAGCTCATGCGGTAGTTGTTATCTCCTGCGCCACGAAGCGTGTCCGCCAGCCCACCCAACACGTTGGCATACTCGCGCGGTTCCCTTCCTGCCTCGGCAGTGTTTTGATACTCAGCGCGGATCTTCTGCACAGACCGGACAGCTTTGCTCGCGAGCCCCGCGGAAAGCGCCAATGCCTTGGCTGCTTCCATGGCGTGGGCAGCCTCAGTCTTGGCGACCCTGATTTCGTCCTCCGGCAGGGGAAGCACGCCGATGCTGACTTCCTTCGCTGCCATGACGAGTTCCTCGCCGGCAAACAGTTCATCCAGTCGGGCAGCTTCGGCCTCGAAATCCGCGAGGGCTTTCTCCAATGCCACAACATCCGCGGGCGACATGAGCTGGCGACGCACATCCTCGACTGATGAAAAACCGGACCCGGGCAGTGCCCTTTCCAGCGCAGCGAGCGCCTCCAGGCGCGCAGCCCCGGCACGTTCGAGTTCGTTCGCGGCATCCACAGCAGCCTGAAGCAGCAAACGCTGGGACGTGAGAGCTTCTGCCCGCTCACGAAGGCTGGCGAAGCCCTGCCTCAGGCCGGCAAGCTCGTCTTCAAGCGCAAGGTACTGCTCCTGGAGTAACTCGACAGCAGAGCTTGCTTGCAAGGCGGCATTCGTTGACCCGGTATGATCCTCCTGCAGGAGGGTAATGCGTTTGTTGAGATCCTCATGCCGTTTGCGGAGCTTATCCAACGCGCCAGAGGCCTTTCGGGCTTCGATCGCCGCAGCTTCGGATGCGAGCAAGCGGGCGGCGCATTCTTCTGGATCTGCGGAGCCACCCTGTGCAGCCAGGCCTGCCAGCAACTGTGCGGCTCTAGATACCTCTTCCGCGATGCGTCCCAGCGCCTTCTCGCTGGCCTCAAATAGTTTGCTGGCTTCTTCCTCTTCCTGGGCGATGGAAAGTGCCGAACGAGCTGCGGCGGCGGGATTTGGGTGCTCGTTGCTGCCACAAACGGCACAGGGCTGTCCAGGCACAAGGGCTGCCGCGAGCTCACCGGCCGCATTGGCCAAGCGTGCCTCCCTCACATCAAGCCACGCTTGCCTGAGGTCCTGCATTTTGTTGCGAGCACGGGCGTGGCGCTCAGTGAGATCCTTCGACTCGGCGGCGGCAGCTTCATGACGGGACACAACCGACACTAGTTCGGCCGCAGCGGCCGCCTCCCGTTCCATGTCATCGACGCGGGCAGCTGAGGGTTCCAGGTCTTCCATCCCGGCCTTCACCGCTGATTCCTCGGCTCGAAGGCGTTGCAGGGATTCTGCTGCTGCTTCGACGGCCGCCAGATGGCTGGAGTGCTCTTTTCGTTTGGCTGCGAGTCGGGTGGCCACGTCCTCCATGCGCCGCTCATCTGGAAGGCGGGCTTCCAGGACGGCAAGGGTGGTCTTTACTGTCTCCAGCGCAGCAACAGGATGTGCCGCGTCCAGGCCCTGGGATTCAAGCTGCTCCCGGGATCTGTCTCTATCCGCCAAGGCAGACCGGTACTTACGCTCCGTGGCGTCCAAGGCGTCCAGTTGTCCCCCAAGGACGGCCGCACGGCGATGTCCTCCGAGCTTTTCCTTGTTTTCCAGTGCCCGCGCAGCAGCTAGTTCATGCAGGACCCGCCGCTGCATCCCAGCAGCAAGCCTGGCATGCCGTTGGGCCTTCTCCTGGTCCTCCTGAAGTTGTTCCGCAAGCCGTATGGCTCGGGCATCAGCTGCGGTAGCCACGTCTTTACGTCGCCCACCTTCTTCCAGCAACTCCATCTCCAGGGCCGCGAGCCATGCCTCTGGCGCCTCGGCAGCTGTCTCCGCATTTGAGAGCTCATCGGGAAGGCCAAGCTGCTCCCGTTCCGCGGCTGCCCTGCCAAGCAGCATCTTCAGTTCGGCCGCATTGTCCTGCACGGCGCGCGCAGCTTCGGCCGCCTGCCGCGCAATTTGCTTCTCCACCGACTCGAATCGCTGCGTCCCAAAGAGTTTCTGGAGGAGCTCGAGCCGATCATTGGCTTTGGAGCGAAGGAACGCCGCAAAGTCGCCTTGGGGAAGCATCACAACGCGCGTGAACTGGTCCCGGTCCATACCCAAAAGCTCGGACAGTTCGGCGCCGACTTCGTCATTACGCGAAGATTTTTCCTCCCAGACCCCCGAAACCCACTCGCGGAGCAGTGTCTTGGCTTGTTGGGTGGTGAAGCCGTTCCGGCCGCGCGCGCTGGGGCGTTCCCATGCCGGGGAACGGCTGACTTCGAAACGCCTGCCGCGGGCCGAGAATTCGCACACCACACGGGGTTCGGCACCCGGCGCTGCATGATCGCTGCGAAGGCGCTTACCTTCCTGGCGTGCACCCGGAACGGAGCCATAGAGGGCGAAACAGATGGCGTCGAGGATGCTGGTTTTGCCGGCCCCGGTGGCGCCGTTGAGCAGAAACAACCCCTGTGCACTGAGTTGATCAAAATCAATGTGCTGCGCAGTGGCAAAAGGCCCGAAAGCCTCAATTTCCAGTCGATGGATTCTCACAGTTCAGCCTCCTCCAGGCGCACGGCCTCGAGGGCGGCGCGCAGGGCAGCTTCTTCCGCAGATCCGGGACTGCGCTCCCGAACGTGTTCCAGGAATCCGCAGCAGACCTCGAGGTCGTCCTGGGCGGCTGCAATCCTGCTGCTGTAACTGACTTTGTCTTTGGTTCCAGCACCCTCGGGGTCGAAGGACAGAACCAAGGTGTCAGGAAAACGGGTTCGGAGCTGCTCCATAGCCTGGGCGGGCCGCTCGGCATCCGTGAGGGTGATTTGGCAATAGGCAGCTTCAGCCCAGGCGTGCTGGTCTGATTCAAGGAGATCGTTCAGCTTGCCTCTCAACACGGCCAGGCTCCTGGCAGCTTCCCAAAGAACTTCCTGGACACCGATGCTTCCATCGGCATCGATATCAACTAACCAACCGCCCTTGCAATGTTTGGCTTCGGAGAACGAGTAGGCCAGTGGGGAGCCGGAGTAGCGGACATTCGGGGCAAGTTCCTGCCGACCGTGCAAGTGACCAAGTGCGGTGTAGGCAAAATCCTCGAAGAGATCCAGGGGCACTGCGCCCAACCCTCCGATGCTCAAGTCCCGTTCACTGTCAGAAGTGATACCTCCACTGGCAAAAGTGTGTGCAAGGACCACCGGATGCACTGCGCCTGATGCACGGCGGTCCTGGAGGTCGCGCCGAATCCGATCGGTCGCTTCACGGGTGACCTCGTAATGACTCACGGTCTCCACTTCCAGCCGCTCCGCGACAAGCCGCGGTTCCAAGTAGGGAATCCCATAGATCGCAAGTGTGGCGCTGCCCTCCCCATCTTTTCCGAAGGGAACGAGCACGGGAACGTCCAGGTCCTCCACCCTTGTCCTGAGGTGAACGCCGCCACGTTCGAGCAAGCGGGACGCGAATCCCAGCCGAATGGCGGAATCGTGGTTGCCGCTGGTGAGCACTACGGTGGCCCCGGCTTGGGTAATACGGACCAAGGCGTCGTCGAGAAGTTTGACGACATCGAGTCCAGGCAGGGCGCGATCATAGACGTCACCCGCGATGAGGACGACGTCTACAGACTTCGCTTCTACGAAGGACACGAGCTGGTCCACAAAACCGCGCTGGGCTTCAAGCATGCCAACGCCGTGGAATGACCGGCCGAGATGCCAATCGGAGGTATGGAGTAACCGCATATTTTCAAGCTAACTGGGGGCACCGACAAAAAAGCGCAGACAGGCCGTCCGGCGTCGATCCTGTCCGGCTGCTAGCCCTTCTTTCCGTCAAAGAAGTCGCGTGCGTCATCTGCGGCAGCTTCTTTCCGAACGGTGCTGGTCTCCACTTCCTCTGCCTCTGCCTCTGCCTCTGCCTCTGCCCGGAAATCGTCTGTGTCATCCACATCCAGGTGCTCATCCTCGCTGGTTGGGACTGACGTCAACGGCACGTCATCTGCGACGTTGGAATCCGCGGAGGCGTAGCCAAAGCCACGGAAGGCCAGTCCGGCCAGTGCGGCCCCCATGAGTGGAGCAACCCAGAAGAGCCACAATCCACCCAAGGCCCAGGAAGGGCTGAAGAAAGCCAGCGCAGTTGCGCGTGCGGGATTAAACGGAAGGTTGCCAAGGACCTGGCCAAACTGCAGCAACACGGCGACGCAAAGGCCTACAGCAAAGGGAGCCACGGCAGGAAAGGCACGGCGTCCGGCAGTCGCTCCAAGGAATACCGCAACCAGCAAGGCGGAGCCAACAACCTCAACGATCAAGACCCCTGCCATCTGGGTTTGGGCAGCAGCATGCTCGCCATAACCCGCTGCCACAGAGCCGAAGGCAGCCCGCGCATCCGTCAAGACCGGAACCGTGAGAACCACTACGTAGGCCAGAGCTGCGCCGATCACGCTGCCGATGATTTGAGCCGCAAGGTAGGCAACAGCCGCCACCGCGCGGATACGGCCGGCAATCAGGTTGCCCAGCGTGATTATTGGATTGAAGTGACCGCCGGAAACATGACCGAACGCAAGCATGGCAACTGTCACTGTCAGGCCGGTCGCAAGGGCTGCGGGTAGGGGCGCTGAGGAAGGGTTCGAGAAGATCGACACACCCACGGCCACGAGCACTACGAACATCGAACCGACGGCTTCAGCCGACAGCCGCGCGAACAGCCCCGGTTCGTGGTCGGTCGTGGTTTGCATAGGAGAGGTCATGTCGAATGGTTCCTTACGATTGGTTTTGGGACGGCCCTTGAGCATCCTGCCAGTTGAGTCTGAACAGTTGCTGAGTCCTTGCTGAGTCCCGATCCGAGCTTAGCCGCCCAAGGCGATGGCGGCGATCGCCGTTCCGCCCAGCCCTATCACGGCAAGGGTGCTGACAAAGATGAGTCGTGCCGAAGCTGCTTCGTTTCCAGCATGAAGCTGCCGTGAGCGGACCCACACGACACAAGCCAGGACAATGGTGGCGGCAGCAGCCATGAGGGCGCAGATTCCTTGATAATCCAGCCCCGGAAGGCCCGCAATCACACGGCCGGTGGAGGGCTCGGAGGTAAGCCAACTGCGCCAGATGAACAGGTCCACCACCACGAGCGAAATGAGGGTGCGCCGCCAAGCCAATGTGGTCCGTTCAGGCTGAAGGCCAGGATCACGGACGTCCATGGTCAACTCGCCCGCCTGCTCATCGCGCAAGCCTGGTCATCGCGCCACCAAAATCAACACGGCGAAAGCGCATGCCGCCACGGCCACCACGATCGTCATGAGCAGCATGACCCAAGAGAACGGCAAGGCTTCGTCGTTGCGCATGGCAGCTTCCATCTGCCCCCACCTGCGGTAGGACAGCGCAGCCAGGCCTGCTCCGATAAGGGACAGGAGGACACAGAGGACGATCCTTACAGGCTGCGGGGCAATGTTCGGCGCCAACTGATCAATGGCAATAGACCCTGCCAGCAATGCCAAAGAAGTACGGATCCAGGCAAGAAAGGTGCGTTCGTTCGCCAAGGAGAACCTGTAGTCAGGTGTCTTGCCTGTTCGTCGCCAAGCCGGTTCACGCACGTCGTCTCTCCAAGTTTTCCTAGTGCTGGGCAGCCTCCCCACCATATCAGCGGCTGTTCACATCGGTTGCGTACCCATGTAGCAGGGCGCGGTAAGTTGATGGCATGAGTGTTGAAGCGTCCTCCCCCGCCGCCCCGTCGTTTGAATCCCGAGTCCACGGGACGCTGCTGGGAGGGGCGTTGGGTGACTCCCTTGGCTACGCAGTGGAGTTCGACCGGCTTGATGCAATTCGTGCCCGTTACGGTTCCGCCGGGCTCACGTCCTTTGACCAGCTCGACGCCGTCGGCCAGTTTTCGGACGACACGCAAATGACGCTGTACACAGTGGATGGGCTGGTGGACGCCCTCGAATGGGCCAATGACGGTGTCGCGGCCGACGAGATCGCCTGCCTTTGGCTGGCCTACCTTCGCTGGCTCGCAACCCAGGACGTCGCCGTTTCCCCTTCCGCTCCCGTTCCACAACCGCGGTGGATTGATGGCCAGGAAGTCCTGCGCCATCGTCGGGCCCCGGGAAACACGTGCCTCAGCGGATTGGCTTCAGGAGAAATGGGCACTGTGGCCAGGCCAGTCAATCCCGATTCCAAGGGTTGCGGCACTGTCATGCGTTCAGCACCCTTTGGACTCGTACCCCATATCTCCCGTGAAGCCGTCTACAAACTCAGTTCAGATGCTGCATCGTTGACGCATGGACACCCATCAGCGCGGTTGAGCGCTGCTGCCTTCAGCTTATTGATCCACAATATTGTGGCTGGCAGCGACATCCACACGGCAGCTACGGCCGCCCTGGATTACGTGAGCGGCGTGCCCACCAAAGCCCCCGAACTCCCTGAACGTTTGGAAACGGCATTGAGGTTGTCATTGGAGCCCACTCCCCTCAGTCCTGAAAAGCTGGTAACCACTCTGGGTGAGGGCTGGGTGGCGGAGGAGGCACTCGCCGTCGGGCTTTATGCCGTCCTGTCCACGCAAGGGAGTGAGCCGACGGAGCATTTCCGCAAGGCTGTCGCGGTGGCCATCAACCACAGTGGGGACAGCGATTCCACTGGTTCCATCGCGGGAAACATCCTGGGCGCCTACTACGGCGAAGCATGCCTTCCTGGCCAGTGGCTCGGGGCGCTGGAAGGCACGGAGGTCATTCGTGGAATGGCGGACCGGCTACTCGCTGTCACTACAGGCTGATCTGCCGCCCACTCAGGCGCGCTAGTTCCCGCCCACCATTTGCAGGAATTCCCCTTCCGAGACAACCTCGATCTGCTGACCTTTCGCGTGGAGTTCCAAAACCCGCTTCGCCTTTCCTGTAAGCCGTCCAGCTCGCAGGTCTCCTGCCACGAACCCGTCGCCCACCACAAGGACAGTAGTGCGTGCGGTCACCCTGCTTTCAGGCCTTGCACCCATCTCTGCAGCACGTGACTTAGCCTCGGGACGGGTCATGATGAGGTCGCCCGTGAAGACCACCGTCTGGCCGAACAATGGATGCCCCGGTTCGGCTGTGGGATTCGGCAGAGGATTAGGGCCTTCCTCCGGCCACGCCGAGAATGGACGACCGAAACCGTTCAAGGCACCGTCCAGGGTCTGCTCCGCGGGGCTGCCTGCCTTCTTACCCGCGGACCCCGTGCCTGCGAGAGCCTTGCCTGCGAGAGCGGCAAGGGTGGGCTTGGAGAGGCCGTTCATGGGATCGAAGGCAGGTTGCCTGGGCAACGTGAGACCCAGCGAAAGATAGAGTTCGGCGATGCTGTTGGCGTTGTTCCGACGGGCGATGTCCACCAGGATTCCTGCACAGGCGCGTGCGTCCTCGGCGGCATCGTGGTGGTTGACCAGGGGTACTCCAGCTTCCTCCGCTGCATACGGCAGGGAGTTGGACACCAAGGAGTAGCAGCGGCGGGACAGCATCACGGTGCAGACGTATTCGTAAGCTGGGCCCGCAAGCCCGGAAACCTCCAAGCCGGATCGGATAACGCCGAGATCAAAGGCTGCGTTGTGTGCCGCTAGAACATCCTTGCCGATGAAGGCGCCAATTTCAGGGAAGAGGTCCCCGAACCTGGGACGGCCGGCAACATCTTCGGCACGGATGCCGTGAATGCGGGTGTTGTGAAACTCGAAGTGGTCATGGTTCTCCGGCGGCCGCATGAGCCAGGAAGCTTCTTCCACCACCACACCGCCACGGACTTTGCTGAGGCCAACCGAACACGGCGACCCCCTGAAGCCGTTGGCTGTTTCAAAGTCGATCGCCGTAAAGTCCAATGCCACTGGACAAGGTTACAGGCGCAAAGGGTGCGCTCTTGCCGATTTCCGCGGCGGGGCGGCCTTTCCTGCCCGACGACGGCCGTCCAGTAGGCTTGATAGGTGATCTTTACTGCGATGAGCGATTTAGCCGTATCCACTTTCGGAGGCGCAGGACCGGTGCGTCCACCCATGGCCTCGTTCCTGCCCGACTGGCTGAACCCCCAGGTCTTCCTGGCTGATCCAGCCTTGGCGCCGTGGGTCGTGCTGCTGGTTTGCGGCATTGTCTTTGCCGAAACCGGCCTGCTGGTGGGCTTCTTCCTGCCCGGCGATTCCATGCTGTTTACCGCTGGCCTTCTTGTAGCTACAGACACCATCAAGTTCAACATCTGGGCATTGGCGGCCCTCATCATCGTTTCTGCGATCATTGGCAACCAAACCGGCTACCTCATTGGCTCAAAGGCCGGCCCTGCGATCTTCAACCGCCCGGACTCCAGGCTGTTCAAGAAAGAAAATGTCGAAAGCGCCCACGCCTTCTTTGAAAAGCACGGCGGCAAGGCCCTGATCCTTGCCCGCTTTGTCCCCATCATCCGTACCTTCGTTCCGGTGATTGTCGGCGTGGCCCAGATGGACAAACGCAAGTTCTTCCTCTTCAACGTCATCGGCGCCACATTCTGGGGCGGCGGCGTCACCTTGCTTGGATACCTTCTGGGTGACCGCGTTCCGTGGGTCAGCAGCAACCTGGACATCATCTTCATCGTCATTGTCCTGATCTCGGTCATTCCCATCATCATCGAGGTAACCCGCGGCGTCGTGGCCAAGCGTAAGGCTGCCACGGAAGGCAGCAACCCCCTGGAGGAATTCATCGAGGAGCACGAAGGCGGAAAGCACCGCGAGAAGTAAGCCTCCCGCACTTGATGCCATACAGGAGAAGGCACCCCGCGCAAGGCGGGGTGCCTTTCTTCGTTGTACTTCTAACTGGAATGAACACCCGAGAGTGCAGCAACGATCGCGGGGAGCAAAGCCCGGAATGCCTGGCCTCGATGGCTGATGGCGTTCTTTTCCTCGGATGTCAGCTCGGCGCAGCTGCGGTCCATTCCCACCGGCTGGAGCACGGGGTCATACCCGAACCCACGCTCACCCCGTGGCTCGCGCAACAGCGTACCTTCGAGCTGACCGTACTCAACCGTTTCGTGGGTGACCCCATCTGCTCCGGGCACTGCCAAGGCGGCCGCGCAGACAAAAGCTGCCCCGCGGAAGGCGTCCGGCACGTCGGAGAGTTGGGCGAGCAGCAACCGCAGGTTCGCTGCATCGTCCCCATGCTTCCCTGACCAACGGGCGGAGAAGATGCCTGGCGCGCCGCCGAGGACATCAACGGCAAGGCCCGAGTCGTCCGCGATGGCCACCAAACCCGTTGCCTCAGCCACGGCACGCGCCTTCAGGAGTGAATTCTCAGCAAAAGTGACCCCGGTTTCGGCTACGTCCGGCGCACCAACCGCAGCTGCATCTACCACCTGGGTATCGACGTCGAGCCCTGGAACCTGACCGCGAAGCAGCTCGCGGAGTTCCTTCAGCTTTCCCTGGTTGTGGGTTGCGAGGACAAGCCGCGGAGCACTGGCTGGATCTGCACCGGCTGCATCTGCACTGGATGCACCGGCAACCGCGGCGCCGTCGCTGCTCACGGAGCTTCCGCCAGCGTCTCACGCTGGATAGCCGCCAGCTGGCCCGTGCCGATCAGGGCGAGGTCCAGCAAGGCGTTGAGTTCATCGCGGTCGAACGGGGCGCCCTCGGCAGTGCCCTGGACCTCCACAAACTTGCCGGATCCGGTGACCACCACGTTCATGTCGGTTTCAGCGCGTACGTCCTCGACGTACGGAAGGTCAAGCATGGGCACGCCATCGATGATGCCCACCGAAACGGCAGCAATCGTGTCCACCAGCGGCTGGGCATTACGGGCGATCAGCTTGTTTTCGCGGGCAAAGCGGATCGCCTCGGCAAGCGCCACATAAGCACCTGTGATGGCGGCGGTGCGGGTACCGCCGTCGGCCTGCAGGACATCGCAGTCCAGGACGATCGTGTTCTCGCCCAGCGCTTTGGTATCGATGATGGAGCGCAGCGAACGGCCAATGAGGCGGGAGATCTCATGCGTTCGTCCCCCGATCTTGCCCTTCACGGACTCACGATCGGATCGGGTGTTCGTAGCGCGGGGAAGCATCGCGTATTCGGCGGTAACCCAGCCACGGCCCTCGCCCTTGAGCCAGCGGGGAACGCCTTCGGTCAAGGAAGCCGTGCACAATACCCGGGTGTTGCCGAACTCGATGAGCGCAGAGCCCTCAGCCTGCTTGGACCAGCCGCGGGTGATGCTGATGGGGCGCAGTTGATCGGGAGTCCGGCCGTCGGCGCGGATAACGGGTGTGGCTGTAGCTTCAGAAGTCATGCTTCAAGCTTAGCGAGGATGGGACAACGCCCGACGCCGTACAGTGGGTCAGGCGCGCGCGTCACCATCTCGATGCGACCTAGATTGTGTAGTGGACCCCGGCAACGGCAACGGCAACGTCCCCGGAAAACACCGGTTTGGCCTCGGACATTACCTTGGTCTGCGAAGTCCACACCGGAATATGAGTCAGAAGCAGGCGCTTGGCTCCGGCGTTCATGGCGGCTTCCCCGGCGCGCTTGCCCGTCAGGTGCACGTCCTTGATGGCGTCGTCGCGGCCTTCCTCGAACGCGGCCTCGCACAGGAACAAGTCAGCGCCACTGGCTGCCTCCTCCAGCCCCTGGCACGAATCGGTGTCCCCCGAATATGTCAGTACCCGGGTTATGGGCGTTCCATCCTTGCCTGGTTCCGTTGCCGTGACTCGCAATGCGTAGGCTTCTTCCACGGGATGGTTGACGCCGTAGGGCGTCACCGTGAAGGGGCCAACGGTGACAGGCTTCTGTTCGGCCCAATGGGTAAAGTCGAACTCCTCATGCATGCCCGGATCCAGGTCCAGCCCATAGGCTGTTGCCATCCTGTCCGCGGTTGCTGCCGGCCCCCACACGGGAATCCGGTCCCGACCCCAACCGCCGGGCTTCCACCGGACTGCTACGTGGAGGCCACACAGGTCCATGCAATGGTCCGGGTGCAGGTGCGTGAGGAATATGGCGTCGATGTCCTCAAGATCCGTGTAACGCTGGATGGCGCCCAACGCCCCGCTCCCGAGATCCATCACGATCTTCCATTCCCGCTCACCGTCGTGCGCAGTCACCAGATAGCACGACGCCGGCGAGCCGGGACCGGGAAAGGAACCAGTACAGCCCACGATGGTCAGTTTCACAGGCCACGTCCTGGGACAGCACTGGAAGCGGGGCTGGGTCCGTTGTCCGGTTGTACGAAGTAGGAGCGGCGGGACAGTCCAGCCCCTCCCCGTGCTGCTTCCAACATTTCCGGGGTGATGCGCGCCAGGCTGCCGGTGGGATATTGGGCAGCCACGTGGTCAACGTGTTTGACGGACAGGACCTCGGGGCCCAGGAAGCGGCGGGCGAGTGTTTCAAATTGAACGGCATCGCCCGTTGCGATGAACTCATGGCTGGGGGCACTTGTGTCGGTTCGCTGGATACCGTGAGTGGCCAAGGCACGGTAGACGTCCTTGGCAGTTTCCTCCGCGCTGGATACCAGGGTCACGTCCTCGCCCATGACGAACGAGATCACTCCGGTCAAGAGGGGGTAGTGCGTGCACCCGAGCACCACGGTGTCCACACCAGCGTGTTTCAGTGGCTCCAGATACTCATTGGCGGCTGCCAGGAGATCCGGGCCTGTGGTGATGCCGGCTTCAACGAAGTTCACGAAGGCGGGGCAAGCCACGGAGGTGATGGCAAGATCCGGGGCTGCCGCGAACGTGTCCTCATAGGCGCGCGAACCTACTGTGGCTGATGTCCCAATAACGCCGATCCTGCCGGAACGGGTGGCCGCGACAGCCCTGCGCACAGCGGGTTGAATGACCTCAATAACAGGGATCCCGTAACGCGCCGTATAGCGTTCACGCGCATCCCGGAGAACTGCGGCCGAAGCAGAGTTACAGGCAATGGTCAGAAGCTTCACGCCGGAATCCACCAACTCGTCCATGACGCCCAGGGCGTTGGCCCGGACTTCGGCGATGGGCAGCGGGCCATAGGGTCCGTTGGCGGTATCCCCCACGTACAGGATCGATTCGTTGGGGAGCTGATCGATGATGGAGCGAGCTACCGTCAACCCACCAACGCCGGAATCAAAGACACCAATCGGGCGGGATCCCATGAGCTCATTGGACACCCCTGTTGAACTGCCGCCCGTTGAACTGCCAGATGCTGAAGTCATGATTATTCGAGAATAAGGCTTCCCCTGTGTTGCGGCCATTACCTGTGGCCTCCGCCTCGTGTCTGATGTGTCACACAGGTGGGCCCGGCGATGGCCTCCGCGATCAGGATTTTGCCTGCCTGGCCGCCATCATCGATTGCACCAGCGACTCCTGAAGCCAGGTGGTGAAGTTGTAGACCAATGCCAGGTAACTCTCCACATCCTCCGCCTGGCTCCAGTCCTGCATGCTGTGGATGTGCTCGGCGTCCGCCTCGTCACGGATGTCCAGGCGTTCAGCCAAAACCAGGCGAACATCATTCAGGGCCATGGACCAGCGCGTTGCGTCCTCCGGGGTCAGCACAAGATCGTCCTTGTCCAGGCCCATCGCCGTGGCCTTCAAGGCGCCAATCTTGTTTTCCCGCACCGAGCGTTCGGTCAATTGCCGGAACTCAAGCGAGCCGCCGTCGTCGTCCTTCATGACGTTCGGCAGAAGCCGCAACAAGGCGCGATCGCTCGGTTGCTTCACGTCCATGTCCAGGCCGATCAAGGCGGCCAGCGGGTCCTCGTTCTCCCTGGCGTCGGACTCCAGCATCGAGATGACGTCGTCCAGCAGCCCACGTAAAAGATCCCGTTCGGCAGGCTCCAGGTAGCCGGTGATTCCCTTGAGTCCGTATTTGAATGCCTTAGCCACGCTGGCGGCCGCCCTTCCCGGGTGCTTCGTTTCCGCTTGCGGCCTTCTCCACAGTGGCCCACAGGCCAAAGCCGTGCATGGCTACTGCGTGCTGCTCAACCTGTTCCTTGCTGCCGTGCGCCACGATGGATCGGCCCTTCTTGTGGACCTCCATCATGAGCTTGTGTGCCTTGGACTCGGAGTAGCCGAAGTAACTCTGGAACACATAGCTGACGTAACTCATGAGGTTGACGGGATCATTCCAGATCACCAAATTCCAGGGGATGTCCGGGGCAGTCAGGACATCGGTGGACGTCTGCTCTACAGCTTTCGTCCGCTCATCGATGTCCGTGCCAAATGCAACGCTAGGGGTCATCTGTCCATTCTATGGCGGCTCGCACTAGAGTGAATTCGTGAGTAGAGCCGCGTCCTGGGACCATCCCGCCACTTCCTTGTACACCGACCACTACGAGTTGACGATGCTCCAGGCCGCCCTGCACTCCGGGGCTGCGCATCGCCGCTCAGTGTTTGAAGCCTTCGCCCGGCGTCTGCCTGACGGCCGCCGGTATGGCGTGGTGGGCGGAACCGGACGCCTCCTGGAAGGAATCGCCGACTTCAGCTTCGGCGAGGCCGAGCTCGCGTTCCTTGAGCGGAACAAGGTGGTCAACCAGGAGACACTGGACTACCTGGCCAACTACAAATTCAATGGAGATATCTGGGGTTACGCGGAAGGCGACGCCTACTTCCCCAACTCCCCCATCCTTATCGTTGAGTCCACGTTTGCCGAAGCCTGCATTCTGGAGACCTACATCCTCTCCGTCCTGAACCACGACAGCGCCATCGCTTCTGCCGCGTCAAGGATGACGTCGGCGGCCGGTAACCGGCCATGCATCGAAATGGGTTCCCGGCGCACCCAGGAAGAATCCGCGACGGCGGCTGCCCGCGCCGCAGTAATCGCCGGCTTCGCCAGCACCTCCAACCTTGAGGCCGGGCGGCGCTACGGCATCAAGACCGTTGGTACTGCCGCGCACTCCTTCACCCTCCTGCATGACACCGAACGCGAGGCCTTCGAAGCCCAGATCGCCGCATTCGGCCCGGGAACCTCGCTGCTGGTGGACACGTACGACGTCGAAGCAGCGGTGCGCACCGCCGTCGAACTCGCAGGGGACAAACTTGGCGCCGTCCGCCTGGACTCGGGCGACCTGATTGCCCAGGCGCAATGGGTCCGCCAACTGTTGGACGACCTTGGAAACGTGAACACCCGGATCGTGGTGACCTCCGACCTCGACGAATTCGCCATCGCTGCCCTCCAGTCCGCCCCAGTGGACTCCTACGGGGTTGGCACGTCCTTGGTGACGGGCTCCGGCGCTCCGACCGCCAGCATGGTGTACAAGCTGGTGAGCAGGACAAACGACGCCGGCGAGTTCATCTCCGTTGCTAAAGCGGCCAAGAACAAGGCCAGCGTCGGGGGACGCAAGTACGCCCTGCGCAAGCTCAACGAACATGGAAGGGCTACGCAGGAGATCGTTGGAATAGGTCGCCGGCCGGAGGACGACGGAAACGACCGTTCGTTGTTGCACCAATTCATCAAGAATGGTGAACTCCTGCCCGGCTGGACGGGCCCCGAAGGCGTGGTCCGCGCCAAAGAACGGCATGCCGCCACCATGGCCGAACTGCCTGCCGTAGTGAACCGCCTGCAGCGCGGCGAAGCCGCCATCCCCACCATCTACGAGGAGAACTGATGTCCAGGGCCCTGATCATCGTCGATGTCCAGAACGACTTCTGCGAAGGCGGCAGCCTCGCCGTCGAAGGAGGCGCTGCAGTTGCCGGCGCCATCACCGAGTACGTGGATGCAAACCAACAGCATTTCGACCACATCGTGGCCACCCAGGATTGGCACATCGAACCGGGAAGCCATTTCTCCGATGAGCCGGACATGGTGGATTCCTGGCCGCCGCATTGCCGGGCCCGGACCAAAGGAGCTGAACTCCACGAGGACCTGGACCCGGAATACATCCAGGCTTACTTCCGTAAAGGACAGTACACAGCGGCTTACTCCGGCTTTGAGGGCGTCCTTGCCCCGGAGGATGATGTTCCTTCCGGGGACCTCAAGGCCGGCACCGCCCAGGCCGAGGTCCTGGATGAAGATGCAATCGGGCTCGATGACTGGTTGCAAAGCCACGACGTCGAGGAAGTGGTGGTCGTGGGCATCGCGACGGACTACTGCGTCAAGGCAACGGCCCTGGATGCTGTCCAAGCCGGGTACACCACTACGGTCATCGCGGATCTCACAGCCGGAATCGCCGAGGACCTCACTGAAACCTTTGACGAAATGGAAGCCGCCGGCGTCGAGGTTGAACGCAGCTAAGCCCGGCTACTTTCGGCCGATGAACCAATCCTGCAACTTACGCAAGCGCGCCTGAAGTTGTTCCTCGTTCGCCTGGGCTACAGCAGGTCCACCGCACAGTTCGCGCAGCTTTGTGTGCACCACTCCATGCGGTGTGCCTGTCCGGGCGGACCAGGCTGCTACGTTTTTGGCCAGTTCGTTGCGTAAGTCCATGAGCATGCGGTGGTCGGGTACGGCTGGTGCAGCTGCGGCAGCCAAAGGCGACTGACGTTTTTTGCGCGATTGCTGTTCGTGCTGCCGCTGACGCAGCAACGTCCCTACTTGCTCGGCGTCGAGAAGTCCGGGAATGCCCAGGAAGTCCAACTCGTCATCAGAGCCGATGTCCGCTCCCGTACCGAATTCACCGCCGTCGAAAAGGACGCGGTCAAAGGAAGCCTGCGAGTCCAGAGCTTCGAACTTGCCCTTGGTCAGTTCGTCCGATGCCTTGTCCTCGCGGTTGGCCTCGGCCATGAGGTTCTCTTCCGGGTTGAAAAGTCCGTCCTCATCCTTTTCCGGGCGGTCAAGGGCGTGGTCGCGCTCGGCCTCCATCGTGTTGGCCAGCACCATCAATGGTGGTACTGACGGTAGGAAGACCGACGCCGTCTCGCCCCTTTTGCGGGCACGCACAAAGCGGCCTACGGCCTGGGCAAAAAACAGCGGCGTAGAGGTGGACGTGGCGTAGACGCCCACCGAGAGGCGCGGAACGTCCACGCCTTCGGACACCATGCGGACGGCGACCATCCACCGTTTGTCTCCCGCGGAGAACTCCTCGATCTTGCTGGAAGCCTTCGAGTCGTCAGAAAGAATCACTGTGGGCGACTGCCCGGTGATCTTCTTAAGCTGCCCCGCATAGGCGCGGGCGTCGTCGTGGTCAGTGGCGATAACCAGCCCACCGGCGTCCGGGACGGTCCGGCGAACCTCGCCAAGGCGTTTATCCGCGGCGGCAAGGACAGCCGGGATCCATTCACCGGTCGGGTTCAACGCAGTACGCCACGCTTGCGAGGTAATGTCCTTGGTGACAGCCGCTTCCCCGAGGGAGGCGGCCATTTCGTCACCTGCACTGGTCCTCCAGCGCATCTGGCCTGAGTAAGCCATGAAAAGCACGGGACGCACCACGTGGTCCCGGAGGGCATTGCCGTAGCCATACGTGTAATCGGCTTTGGAGCGCCGAATACCGTCGCGGTCCTCGGCGTATTCCACGAACGGGATGGGTGAGGTATCGGAACGGAACGGCGTACCGGTCAGGGAAAGGCGCCTTGCCGCTGGATCAAAGGCCTCGCGCAAGCCGTCACCCCAGGACAGGGCCTCTCCACCGTGGTGGATTTCGTCCAGGATGACCAGTGTCCGGGCGGCTTCTGTTTTGGCACGGTGCAGCATCGGCTTGCTCGCCACCTGGGCATATGTCACAGCGACACCAACGAACCCACGGCCATGCTGGCCGTCGGAATTCTTGAAGTTGGGGTCGATGGCAATGCCCACCCGGGCAGCGGCGTCAGCCCACTGCCGTTTCAGATGGTCCGTAGGGGCAACGATGGTGATCCTGTTAACAACGCCGCTATCCAGCAGCGTGGTGGCAATCCGCAAGGCAAAGGTGGTTTTACCAGCGCCAGGTGTAGCCACTGCAAGGAAATCCTTTGGATGCCTGGCCATGTAGAGGTCCAGGGCTTCTTGCTGCCAGGCGCGCAGCTTGGGTGCTGTACCCCAGGCGGCGCGTTCCGGGTATGCCGGAGGCAGGGATGGACCACCAAATAATGTTTCTGTCATGCGGACTCCCCCGGCCTGATGGCAGCGAAAATTAGCCCCGGTTCTCCGGGCACGCGGCAGTGGACCGCATTGCGATCACGATCGGAAGGGACCTGTGTTCTCTTCCCACCCACTACTTGGAATTGCCCGGGCCGCTGTCTCCACCGTCTTTGCCCGGGCGGAGACCCTCATAGATCTCCTTGCACTCCGGGCAGACCGGGAACTTCTGGGGATCGCGCCCCGGCGTCCAGACTTTGCCGCAAAGGGCAATGACGGGTTCGCCGGTCATGGCCGACTCCATGATCTTTTCCTTGCGAACATAGTGCGAGAACCGCTCGCGGTCGCCGGGCTCCACTTCCTGGCGCGTTTCCTCGCGCTCAATGGTGGATGTGGACGTTCCGGCTCCGGAAAGCTCGCGCATGGGGTCGTTTTCGAATGGATCCGGAGGAAGCGTAGTCATGGCATCCATCTTACCGTCTACAGGCCCTGCCACTCCGGCTTGTTGTCGTAGGTGTGGCGGTAGTAATCGGCCAACTTCAGCGACGACGCCGCGGCTTCGTCCACCAAAATTGTGGCGTGAGGATGCATCTGGAGGATGGATGCAGCGCAAATGGCAGCTACCGGTCCTTCGACGAAGTCCCGCACTGCCTGGGCTTTTTGTGCACCTGTAGCCACCAGGATGACGTGCCGGGCATCCATGATGGTGCCCAAGCCCTGGGTGACCACATGGTGCGGGACGTCGTCGATGCTGTTGAAAAAGCGGGCGTTGTCCTTGCGGGTCTGCTCGATCAGGGTTTTGATCCGGGTGCGGGACGCCAGCGATGAACCGGGTTCATTGAATCCAATGTGGCCGTCAGTGCCCACGCCCAGGATCTGGAGGTCCACGCCGCCGACGGCTTTAATTGCATCCTCGTAGGCCTGGCAGGCTGCTTCGAGGTCCTCGGCAGCACCGTCCGGCCCATGCACATTCTCAGGCTTGATATTCACCCGGTTGGTAAATTCGCGCCGGATCACCTCGCGGTACGACTCCGGATGACCTGCTTCAAGTCCGACGTACTCGTCCAGCGCAAAACCGTGTGCCTCGCTGAAGTCCACGCTCCCGGCTTCGTAACGCCGGGCCAATTCATCGTAGATCGGCAATGGTGAGGAACCCGTAGCCAAGCCCAGGACTGCGTTGGGCTTACGGCGCACAAGGGCTTCGATGGCATCTGCCGCCAAGGCGCCAATCTGCTTGGTGCCAGGGAGAATGACAACTTCCATCGTCACAGCCTTTCTAGGTAGGAATTGCGAGGTATTGAGAAAGAGGTTATCCCATGTCCCATGAGCTGGTCATGGATGTTACGGCGTTTAGCGGTTCACACTGAGCTGGGCGAACATTTCCGGGCCCCGCGCATCCAGCCATTTACCGCCAAGGCGCACCCCGGCAACCAACAGAACCATTCCCACAAGTGGACCCACCACAAGGTTAATCCAGCCAGGGACGACGCTGCCGGTAAACAGTTGGGCTCCCATCAGCGCAAGCTGCGGGAGGAGCAAAAGAACCAGGACACCCATGCCTATCATCTGCACGGCCAGTGTCTGGGCAACGTTTCCGGGTGGCTTCTTGAACGGGCTGTCACCGGGCAAGGGCACGGCAATGTTGTATCGCGCGGAGATCACCGAGGACAACCCCAAACCAGTGAACAAAGTGCCCAGCGACAGGCCGATCAGGTTCGGAGCCCATGCCCAGGAACCAGTAAAGAAAAACGGACCTATGGAAAAAAGAAGCACAAGAGGCAGCGAAATGGTCAAGCACGCCATGGCACGGCCCAGGCGGTCATCCACACCCCTGACACCCGATGCCAGATGGAGGGCAAAAGCGGTGTTGTCATAGGAAACATCAGCGCAGATGGACCACGCCATGACAAACGCCGTCAATGGCCCGAGAAGCATGAGCATGCCGTAATCGCCGCTTTGGCTCCCGCTGAAGAAGAAGATCACAGGAAACAGTGGAACCACCACCAGCGAGCCCGCATAACGGGGGTCTTTCATCCAATAAATCAAGGCGCGGGCAGCAACCGCGCCAGCCGGCGTACCTGGCAAGACATCGAACAAGCCACGCTTACCGCCCTTCTTGGCCGAACCTCCGGCGTACGGCGGCGTCACTAGAGCATGTTGAAGCAACGCGTGCCAGCACAGCAGCAATCCGGAAACAGTTGCCCCAGCAATGAGGAGTTTCAGTCCGGCGGAAGCAACGTCTCCAGCCTCAAGGTCACCACCAAGGGACCAGGCCGCGCCAAGAGGAGTCCAGGACACTGTACGGGCAAGCGCAGGGAGATAATCCGCCGTGCCACGAACGCCGTCGACGATACCCACGATGATGGGACCCATCAGCATGAGCGGGATGAAAAAGACGAGGCTGCTGACGTCCTTGAAGCGGCGGGACGACGCCAGTCCGGCAGTCGCCGTCGTCACTACTTTTGACAACACTATGCAGGTCAAGGCCCCCAAAAACGCGCCCAGCAACGCACCCGCCACCGCTGGAAAACTGCGCCACCACGTACCAACAGTGGCAAGCGCGGTAAGGGCTGTGGCGAGGCCCGGGATACCAATGAAACCTGCCAAGGCAAGGCCCGTGAGAAGCTGGCGGGGTGGGATCGCAGACGTGGTGAACCGGGCGGGATCCAGCGTCATGTCAGCTGCGGATGCAAGAAGGGGAACCACTGCCCAGCCAAGCAGCGCTGCAGCCCCGCCCAATACCACCACCGTGTGGGCGATTTCAGCGTCCGCCCAGCGCAGCACAATCAAGGCTCCAATCAAAAGGACCATGATTCCCAGCGCATACAACAGCCCGATGCCCATGCCAATGAGCTGCGCCGGGCTGCGCCTGAAGCCGTTCAGGAGCAACCGCCATTTAAGGCTTAGAAGGTGCGCAACCACTCCAGCCCCTCCGTCCGGTGCCCGCCGCCTACCAATTGCACAAACCGTTCCTCCAGCGTGGAACCGTTCCGTACTTCATCCACGGACCCCGCTGCGAGGACGCGTCCTGCTGCCACAACGGCCACATGGCTGCACATGCGCTGCACGAGGTCCATGACGTGGCTGGAGACGATGACCGTACCGCCGGAAGATACGTAGCTCTCAAGGATGCCCCTGATGTTGGCTGCCGATACCGGGTCCACCGATTCAAAGGGCTCGTCCAATACCAGCAGGCGGGGAGCATGGATCAAGGCCGAAGCCAACGCAATCTTCTTGGTCATACCGGCCGAATAGTCAACCACCAAGGATCCGGCATCGGCTTCAAGGTCCAAGGCAGCCAACAGTTCAGATACGCGCGGGCGAACCACGTCCCGGTCCATGCCGCGGAGCAGGCCCGCGTAGGTGACCAGCTGTTCCCCGGTCAGCCGGTCAAACAAACGGACGCCGTCCGGCAACACACCCATAAGCTTCTTGGCCTCCAGCGGCCGTGCCCAAACATCCACGCCGTGGACCAACGCCGTGCCAAAGTCCGGCCGCAGCAGCCCAGTGGCCATCGACAACGTGGTCGTCTTGCCGGCACCGTTCGGGCCCACCATTCCAAAGAACGAACCAACAGGAACCTCAAGGCTGACGCCATCGACGGCGATCTTCCCACCGAACCGCTTGGCCAGGCCACGGATGGACAGGGCCGATACAGGCAAGTCCGTGTGCGGGTCTGCTGACAACCCGGGTTCAACGGCAGATTGCTGCGGTGCAGGCTGGCGAATGTGGGATGGCTCGGGGAGTGGCTCATGGCGCGGTTCCGTCATGAGACCAGCCTAGCCCCGGCTTCCAGTGGTGCCGGGAGGTGCTAGAAGCCGTGGCGGGGTATGGCCCTCTGGTACTGCGGAACCCAGGAAATATCGTGTCCGAGCTCGTAGGCGGCCCTRAGCCACCAGTGCGGATCCCGCAGTGCAGCGCGGGCCATGAAGACCGCATCCGCACGTCCATTCGCCACGATATCCTCGGCCTGCGTGGCACTTGTGAGAAGGCCCACAGCACCAGTGAGTACACCGGCGTCGCGTTTTACTTGTTCAGCGAATCCAGCTTGGTATCCGGGAGCGGGCCTGATCTGCTGATGGGCGACGGCCCCGCCGCTGGAGACGTCCACGAGGTCGACACCGTGTTCGGCCACCGCCTTCGCGAGGCGGATAGAGGCGTCAACATCCACTCCCCCTTCAGCCCAATCAGTTGCGGAGATCCGCAACAACAGTGGCATGGAGTCCGGAATGACCTCCCTCACGGCGTCCACCACCGCCAGCATCAACCGGTTCCGCCCGTCCTCCGTTCCACCCCAACTGTCCGTTCGTGTGTTGATAAGGGGGCTTTGGAACTGGTGCAGAAGGTATCCATGGGCGCCGTGGATCTCCACGGTGTCGAAACCTACGGCCACAGCCCGCTCAGCTGCGGCAGCAAAGTCGGCAATGACTCCCTGGATGTCTTCTTCGCTCATGGCTTCGGGCGCTGCATAGCCGTCGTAGGGCTGCTGGGCAGGACCAAAAGTGACCCACCCGCCGTCGGCTGCTGGCACGGAGCCGGTCCGGTCTGAAAACGGCCAGTAAGTCGACGCCTTACGCCCGGCGTGCGCCAGCTGGGCGCCGATCTTGCAGTCGACAGCGCCATGCCGGTGAACGAAATGCACAATCCGCTCCCAGCCCGCTGCCTGCTCATCGGAGTACATTCCAGCGTCCCTGGGGCTGATACGGCCGGATGCATTCACCGCAGCAGCTTCACTCAGGATCAAAGCAGCACCACCGGCGGCAAAGGATCCGAGGTGCATCAAGTGCCAGTCGTTGGGTACGCCTTCACCTGTTTCCGGCGTGCAACTGTACTGGCACATGGGTGACACCCACCCACGGTGCGCAGTGCCCAGCGAACGGAGCTGCAGGGGTGTGAACAGCGCCGAGGGCACTAGAAAAGAACCCTCGCAAGCCCTTGACGGGCTTTGGCCACCCGCTCATCCGAGGTGCCCACTACCTCGAAAAGATCAAGCAGGCGTAGACGGGCGGTCTCGCGCTCGGGGCCGAAATTCCGGCCGATGAATGCAATGATGCGGTTGAATCCATCCTCGATGTGCCCGCCGGAAACGTCGAGGTCGGCCACGCCCAACTGGGCCTGCACGTTATCGGGCTCCTGTGCGGCCAGTTCCCGCAGGTTTTCAGCTTCGGCAGCTGACATCTTCTCAAGCCGGGCCATCAGCTCCACCTGCGCCAGACCTGCTTTGGCATCGGCGTCTGCAGGCATTTCCAGCAGTGCCTGCTTATAGGCCGCGGCTGCCGCCCCGTAGTCTCCGGCCTCGATCGCGTCGATGGCTGCTTGGTGGAGGGGAGGCAGCGGTGCTGGTTCCGCTTCGCCCTCCGGCGCAGCATCGCCGATGCTCCCGGTGACGCCATTGGCCGCCGCAACCTTGAGCAGTTCATCAACGAGGCCACGGATCTGCTCGTCGTCGGCAGGACCCTGAAAGAGCGGCACGGGCTGGCCCTTGACCACGGCGACAGCCGTGGGAACGGCCTGGACCTGGAAGGCCTGTGCGAGTTGAGGGAACGCGTCCACGTCAGCGGCAGCAAGAATCAATCGACCGCTGTAGCTTTCGACGACGCGCTGGGCAGCGTCAAGGACGGCCGGAGATTCGGCGGCATAGCGTGACCAGAGAAGGAAGAGGACAGGTATCTGGGCGGACAACTGCACCAGATCCTGAAAATTGGTTTCGGTAGCGTCCACGCGAAGGGGTGCACGTCCCGATTCAGCTCCGCCTGATCCGCCGGATTCCGGAGTACCGGAATCGGCAGCCGCGCCTGCGGGCGGTGACTGGGGTGGGGCGGCGGGCCGGCGCAACGACGAGAGGTCGACGGCGCCGCGCAGGTTGAGCTGGCTGGCAGCGGCTGGAGTGGGTCGGTATCCGGGCGAACTCATACCGTCCACTCTAGCCGCTGCCCTGCCAAGGGTGTGCCCTACTTGAAGCTGGCTCCCACAAGTCCGCGGGTAGCCGCTACGAGCTTCATGGGATCAGCTGAACCTGCCGGCGGAATGTAAACCGCCACGGACTCGGCGAAGTTCAGGACCATGCCGGTGGTGGTTTCCTTGCCGCCGGCGAAGACAGCGGAGTCGTCCTCAAGAATGAGTTTGTCCCCTGCCGCTTTCGGCGTCCCTTCGAATGCGAAGTCCAGGCGTCCCACAACCAGGGCGCCGCCGTCGGCTGTGCGCAGCACCACGGTCTGGTTGTTCACGGGGGTGTGGGAGAACTTGAAGTTGGCACTCGTCCCGTTCTTCACGGTGTCTGCCTGGTAGGCAAGGGCACCGGCGATGTACGGCGAGGATTGACCATCAGCCAGCTTGCTCCTGTTCGGCGAGTCGGGAGTTGTCAGCATCTCACCGAGGATTCCCAAGGCTTCGTTGCCGCTGTAAGCCAGACCGGTCTTGTCATCGGCGGCCGCAGGAGCGGTTCCATCGCGGGGAACGGGGAACGAAGGAAAGTTGGTGCCCGGCTGCAACGGAGCGCTGCCCCAGAGCTTGTAGTTTTCCCGTGGTGAGAGCTGAACCAACGTCAGGACCTGGGGCACGACGTTGCCCTCGCCCTGGGTCAGGGCGAACACGGTACGGGGCCAGTCGCGCTTGGTACTGATGACGCTGCTCTGGAGCTTGGTGGCACGAACCGGCATGCGGGGCTCGTAGGCAGACACCGTAGAGCGGATCTTGTAGTTCTGGGTGCGGACCTGGAGTTCCATCTTGTCCACGCGCGGCGCGAGCTTTGCAGCATCCTTGGCGGCATCCGCTGCGTCCACAGTGCTGGCAACCTGCTCCAGGATGCGCTGCAGCTGCGATTCGAGCATCACAGGTGCTGCGTCCCCTTCCGTCGAAGCGGAAGAAGAGGGGCTGGAAGTGTTCGCAGGCTGAGGGGTGGACGTTGCCTGGGCAGCGATTGCCGTACCTCCCACAAGGGCGGTGGCGAGTGCCGCGGCAACGGCAGTAATCCGCAGGCTTGAGCCTTCCGCTCCAGCGCCCCGGGGACCATCAACCTTGCCGGGTGGCGCCTGGACGGGCAGGGAAGTGGTTTCCCCGCCACTGTGGGGCCCACCGAAGTCATCACCATTGCGGTGCTCATCGCCCTTGCGGCGGTTGCTGATGGCCTTGGAAATGAACGGGAGGGCTACGCCGGCAAGCATGATGATTATGCCAAGCACGATGAGCGGCACGGCCCAAGGCGTGGTTGCGTTATTGGGGAAAGTCATCGAGATGGACGACGGCGCGGGCTTGGTTCCGTCGCTGGCAACCAGGAGGGACCACTCGCCTCCGGCAGGCGGATTCCAGGTGTAGTCCAGCTCTCCACTGGCGTCTTCAGTGTTAACCCACAGATCCGAACCGACAGGAGAGGGAGCTGTTGGTTCGCCGTCGGAGGAGGCCACTTCAAGGGACTTCTGGTCCTTGGAGACACCAGTCAGAGTATTGTGGGCGGTTTTACCCACCCAGGCTTCGACGTCGTCCGGGCGGCCCGTAGCGACGATGAAGTTGCCTTCACCCTGGATCTTGATCTTCACCGGCCCGTCATGGAGGGCGATCAACTTTTGGTCGATCACGGTCAGCGGGGCAGCTTTTGTGTCACTGGGAACCGAGGCCGTCACGGTCTCGGCGGGGGCCCAGAAAGTCAGCTGGCCAATGCCGGCCAGCATCGTCAGCAGGCCCAGCAGCACCAGCAAGGCTGCAGTCTTCAAACGCACAGGATCACCTATCATCAGCGGTCGTTGAACTTCAAGGGTAACCGTTTTGTTATCAAAGAGTCAGATCGGCCCATGGCAACGGAGACGCCCAGATCCCTGCACTGGCGCCGCGAAGGCCGGATTCCGGGCTCCTGATAGTGTGGCGATGATCATGATATCCGGTAGAAAAGGCAGCAGAACCGCGTGAAAGACCACTTGGAGCCCCGTCCCATCGATGAGTCAGGCTCAACTGTGGTGGACGCCCCCGCGGATGGGACCTCCGCCACCGTTCCGGTCCGCACCGGACGCCTGGCCGCAATAGCCCGCAAGCTGCGGCAACCAATCCCGGGAGCCCGCACACGGGTCAGGTTCGAGATGCCTCCCGAAGACGAGGCCGTTGTCGTAGCGGAGGGTGTCAAAGCCGACGAGGACAACGATTTCGGCGCTCCAGGACCCCGTATGTCATCCCAGCACCCGCTGTATGTGGGCTTCATGGGCACGGCCGGGGTTGGCGTGGCCCTGCTGGTCTTTTACATCGCCAGCAATACCACCCAGCTGATCCTATGGATTGTTGCCGCGCTCTTCATCGCCCTCGGGCTGGATCCGGTAGTCCGGTGGCTTGAGACCAGGAAGGTCCCGCGCCCTGGCGGCATCCTGTTATCTGTCTCTGTCCTGGTCCTTGCGGTTGCCGGGTTCTTTGCAACGTTGATTCCCACCATCGTGGAACAGGTGTCCGAGATCGTCCGGCAGGCACCAGAGTGGATACGGGGCTTCCTGGACTCGGACTTCTTCCGGACAGTGGACAGCCAGTTCGGCATTCGTGACCGCATCACTACCGAACTGGATAAGTTCGTCAAGGATCCCGAAGCCATGGGCGGCATCTTCGGCGGCGTTGTGGGCTTCGGTTCCACTGTGGCCAACGGATTGTTCGGCACGCTGATTGTCCTGGTGCTTAGCTTGTACTTCCTGGCTGCCCTGCCATCCATGAAGAAATGGGCCTACCGCCTGGCGCCGAGGTCACGCCGCCCCCGCGTCGAGGCACTTTCGGAAGCGATTACCGATTCAGTAGGCAACTACGTGATTGGCCAGGCCTGCGTCGCCCTGCTGAACGCATTCTTTGCCTTCATCGTCATGAGCATCCTCGGAATTCCCTTCAGCGTCCTGCTTGCCTTCGTGGTGGCGCTGTTGGCCTTCATCCCGCTGGTTGGCGGCATGATCGCCGCTGTGGTGGTTATCCTCGTGGCGCTCACAGCCGGCTGGCAAACGGCCGTGAGCTATGCGATCGCCTACTTTGCCTACCTGCAGTTCGAGGCCTATTTCATCTCGCCCCGCATCATGCAGCGGGCTGTGGCCGTGCCGGGCGCAGTGGCCGTGATTTCAGTCATCGCCGGCGGAAGCCTGCTGGGTGTCCTGGGTGCGTTGATTGCCATTCCGACAGCGGCGGCCATCATGCTGCTGATCAAGGAAGTCTTCATCATGCGCCAAGACAGGCACTGACCCCCTCCGCTTAGCTATGCGCCGTTGGCGACCAGGCCCGCCCACTCACGTGGCAGGCCGTCCACACCGGCACCTGCCGCAGTGACGTCGTCGACGATTTCGTCCAGGACACGCGCCGCGTACTTCTCTCCCACCCACAGGTGCTTGGCGCCGTCGACGCCGACGAGCCGCGCTTGGGGAACCAGGCTGAAGCGCTGGGCTGCTTCTGCAGGGCGAAGATAATCGTCGTGTTCCGGAACCAGCACGGTAAGCGGCTTGCCTGAGGCTGCCCATTCTTTGAGGTGGACATCCGTTGCCCGGTGCAGCGGCGGAGACAACAGGACCGCGCCCTCGATCTGCGACGCCACGGGTTCAACTGCGCCGTACATCAGCGCAAGTTCAGTCCCGAACGACCAACCCACCAACCACCGATTCGGCAGGCCACGCTCAACAGCGAAACGGACAGCTGCTTCGACGTCGTAACGCTCGCCGATGCCCTCTTCAAACTTGCCCTGGCTGGTCCCGCGCGGCGAGTGTGTGCCACGGGTATTGAACCTCAGGACCGCTACGCCTGCCAAAGCCGGCAGCCTATACGAAGCCTTGCGGTAAACATGGGAGTCCATGAAGCCGCCATGGGTCGGCAGCGGATGGAGGGTGATCAACGTTGCACTGATCTCCCCCGATTCCGGCACGGCGAGTTCCCCCAGCAGGAGTTTTCCGTCTTCCGTGGTGAATTCCACATTCTCCCGACGCGCGGGAAGGACGGTGGAGGCCCGAATCGCCGACGGAGCATCCTGCGCAGTGAAAACGAACGAGGCGGGGTCAAAAGTCATGCCACCAAGCCTAAGGGAACCAACGGGACCTGGTCAGCGATACCGGTAGGTCCGTGACGTCCAGCAGTTGGTGTGCCAATGCCTGCGCTCGGCCAGCCCGGCCGCTTCGCCAAAAAGGTGGTTATCCGACCACACCACCAGATGCGCGATGCCCGGGAGGATGGCTGTCGAGCAGCCGGGGCAGATGTACTGCTTCTCCGCCTTCCTCGCCGTCATGGTACGGACCATCCAGTCACCATCCGGGGCGCTTTCCCTGCGCGCAATCCCCGCCCTTGCCCGTTCCAGATCCAGTTCCGGGGCCTCGTCTGCCCACTTGCCGGCAGGTTTGTTCGAACGTGTGCTGGCGGCGTTGCGACGAGGGCGGTTGGAGCGGGGCATGATTCCATTCTGCCCCAGCCACCGGCCGCCAACGGGTAAGGTAAGGCGGGTGCGACTCGTCATAGCCCGTTGTTCTGTTGATTATGTTGGCCGTCTCAAGGCCCACCTCCCCCTCGCCACCAGGCTCTTGCTGGTCAAGGCCGATGGCTCGGTACTGGTGCACTCCGACGGCGGTTCGTACAAGCCGCTGAACTGGATGAGCCCGCCGGCCACGCTGCGCGTTACGTCCCCTGAGGAAACCGAAGTGGAAGAGGGCGTGGTTGAGCAGTGGACCGTGCAGTCGGCCAAGACCGATGATCGGCTCATTATCAACATCTATGAACAACTGCATGACACCTCCCATGATCTGGGTGTTGATCCTGGGCTGATCAAGGACGGCGTGGAAGCTGACCTGCAACGCCTCCTGGCAGAACAGATCGAGACCCTCGGAACCGGATACTCACTCATCCGCCGGGAGTACTTCACCGCCATCGGACCCGTGGACATCCTTGCCCGGGACGCGAGCGGCGCCACGGTGGCGATTGAGCTGAAGCGGCGCGGCGACATCGACGGCGTCGAGCAGCTGACCCGGTATCTGGAGCTGCTGAACCGGGATCCACTACTGGCGCCGGTCCGGGGGATTTTTGCAGCCCAACAGATCAAGCCCCAAGCCAAAGTCCTCGCCAACGACCGCGGAATTGACTGCATAACACTGGACTATGACGCCATGCGCGGCGTGGATGACAGCGAATCCCGGCTCTTCTGATTCTTCCCTGTTCTCGCTCGGTTCTCCCTGGGTTTTCCCTGGGGTTTTCCCTGGGTTCTCCCTCTGGGGGGAACCTTAGGCCACTAGAATCAGAGTCATGACTGCCGCAGACCATTTTGCCCATTCTTCCGCGCCCAGCCAGCAGATCCTCACGGGAACACTTGTAAGTGACGGCGCGGTGGTGGAAGACGGCCTCCTGGCCATCGACGGCGACCGTATTGCTTATGCCGGGCCGGCGGACGGCTTTGACGCGGATGAGTTTGAAGGCTTCGGGCACGCCATACGCATCGGTGCGCCCAGCGGCCACTTCATCTTCCCTGGTTTGGTGGACGTCCACTGCCACGGCGGAAATGGTGGGGACTTTCCAGGCGGGGAGGAGGCCTCGGCCCGCAAAGCAATTGAGTTCCTGCACCGCTCCGGCACCACAACTTTCCTCGCGAGCATGGTTACCGCGCCCCGGGAGGACCTCCTTCGCGGGATCGAACTGTATGTGAAGCTCGTCGACGAAGGCCTTGTGGCCGGCATCCACCTGGAGGGCCCTTTCCTCTCCCATGCACGATGCGGCGCCCAGAACCCGGACTACCTGCTGGAGCCGGACCTGGACCTCATGAACGAACTCGTGGGTGCTGCCGCCGGCAAACTTGCCACCATGACATATGCCCCGGAATTGCCGGGGGCCGCTGCCTTGGTAGATTTAATGACCTTCCACGGCGTGACGCCATCGTTGGGTCACACCGACTGCGACGACGCCACAGCCGCTGCGTCGTTGGCTGCGGCCCGTGAAGGACTGGAATCGGCAGGGTTCGACGGCGTCAGCTCGCTCCCGACCGTGACGCACCTTTTCAATGGGATGCCACCAATGCACCACCGCGCGCCAGGCCCCGTTGCTGCTTGCCTGCGGGCCGCCCAGTCGGGGAAAGCAGTGCTGGAACTCATCGCCGACGACACGCATCTGGACCCCAGCACTGTGGCTACCGTATTTCAGTTGGTGGGCGCCAGCAATATTCTCCTGGTCACGGATTCGATGGCCGCTGCCGGGCTCTCGGACGGAAACTATATGCTCGGGCCCTCGCCGGTGACCGTGAGCAATGGCGTGGCAACCCTGGATTCCACTGGTTCCATCGCAGGAGGCACAGCCACACTCCTGGAAGTGGTCCGCAAAACCGTGGCGGCGGGTGTCGCCCTTCCGGACGCCATCTGCTCGGCGACTGCAGTGCCTGCAGCCATTCTTGGACTCTCTGACGAGGTGGGTGGATTGCGGCGGGGCCTTCGCGCTGACGTTGTTACTACCGATCAGGAACTGGGCCTTACTGCGGTCATGCGTAACGGACAGTGGCTGGCTTAGGACAATCAGACGACGGTGAATTGCGGTTGTCAGCGTTACCTTCTTTTTACCGAAAATTTTCCCGAATTGCCTTAAAGACCGTTGACCTCCGGCACGGCACATGAAAGTGTTGTAGCAGTCTTTGTGTAGGTGGTTTTCATGCTCGCAAGACGAGTTGCGAGCGTGAAGCTCCTGCGAAACCATACAGGCCAAGCCTGGACGGAATCCGGATCTTCTCGCGGAGTAACAAGGGCCGGTACGAGGTGTATCGGACTGATGTTCCATAATGAGGAGAAATACATGGCACTGGGAACCGTCAAGTGGTTCAACGCTGAAAAGGGCTTCGGCTTCATCACCCCGGATGACTCGGATGGGGATGTTTTCGTTCACTACTCTGAGATCCAGACCGGTGGTTTCAAAACCCTCGATGAGAACCAGCGCGTTCAGTTCGAGATCGGTCAGGGCGCCAAGGGCCCCCAGGCAACCGGCGTTACGGTCGTCTAGTCTTACCTGTTGATTTTGTTTGTTGCAGTTTCAACTGACATGTTGGTCCCGGCTTTCGAGGCGGGACCAACATGTTTAATAGTCAGAATGTCTGATATTTCAACAACTCCTGTTACAAACCGTGAAGAAATGCGGGACGCCATCTTGGAATAGGCGTTGACAATTCAAGCAACGAGGGTTCGCAGTAATCTGGCGGATTGTCGAACAGACAATCCCGGAAGGTATGCGCGACTCAATGCCCTGCCTATTGCCGGGAGGTGCAACGGGTCTTGGTAATACATGAACAAAGTTCGGTAGTCCGGTTGGAAACGTGATTTAAAAGAAGCCAACGATCGGAAACCATAAACAGGCTCCAGCGCCTGGCCAACCAGGTCCAGCATGCCGGCAAGTCCCTCGGCCCGCTGATCAATCTCACCCTTTTCCCGTGCCAGGGGCGAACCGGAAAGGGATATGACGTCCACGGACTCCCGGAGATGCAGGATGGCCGAGGCAATCAGGAATTCCATCACTCCGGGGAAGGCATCGCCACGGCGACGCATGAAGTCCAAGGTCCAGCTCACAACGTTGCCGTCCCGGTAGACCGGAAGCCAGCTGGTCACACCGTAAACGAACCCCTTTGCGTCAGTTGCCACGCAGCACAACACATCAGGGTCCTCGAGCTCATCCAGGCCGCCCAACGTGAACCCCATCTCAGGTACGCGTTTTTGCGCAGCCCACTCTTCGGACACCTCGCCCACTTGCGCCCGCAGGGCATGCGGAAGCGCGGCATACCGACCCCATGTGGCGGTGATTCCCATCTTTGCTGCCCGGTTGAGTGATGTCCTGACGTTCTGCCACTCCTTGCCGCGGAACTCCAAGCCCCTGATCCTCAAGCGGGTTTCCTGGGCGACGGCAACCCTTCGAAAACCGCGGGCCTGAAGCATAGGCCATAATTCATCGGTGCAGGAGTAGAGGCAAGGTATCAAGGCATGCTGGGAGCAGTAGTCAAGGAATCCTCCAGCCGTCTCCGCATGGTGCTCCTTCGCACCTACGGGACCCGCCAAAGTCAGGGCGACATGGCCATGCTGCTGATAGGCCACTCCCCCGGTCCCCCGGGGATTGAACCAGTATTTGTTCGGCTCCCAGAGCGCCATCCAAGACAGCGAATCACCGCCGGTTTTCACCAATTCACGTGCGCGATCCCTTCCTTGATGGTCCAAACCTGCGGAATGGTGGCCTCGGATGAGGAGTACCCACGCTCCAATCAATGCCACTAGCCAGAAGACGGTGCCGGAGTAGGAAAACAGGAACACTTCAAGAGCGTCGCGCTCAGCAAACACTTTCCGGTACACGCTGGGCAACGGAACCGGCAGGTACTGTCTGGCGAGCTCGGCACCCAAACCCAAGAGGCCGCCGTCGCGCGTCATACCGCCTGAAGCCAACCACACGCCAGCGTACGCGAGCGCCAGTGTTCCGCCGGTGAGGCCAACGAGCCAGAAGACCCGCCGCCGCATCCGGGCAGAAGACTCAACGCGGAAATGTCCACGATAAGCGAACAGGAGGACGGCCAGGGTCAGCGGAACCAAGACCAAGGGAATGAGATGTACAACAGCCGGGTTCAGCGTCGGCACTCGACGCCCTTGAGGCAACGGGATGCTGGCGAAAAGCCCCAAATAAATTGTGGAAAGGGCCACGACCAATAGTTGGACACCGATGGCTATCCCAAGGGCCAGACGCCTGCCACGACGCATGCCCTCGGCGCAAATGAGCAACAACACCACGGGCACGACAGCCAGGGCCAGCCCGAAAGGGCCCGTGTAACCCTGGCGGCTTAACTCAAGGCAAGCAACGTCGATTGTCCCACCGCAAGTGCTTTCCAATTGGCTCAGTGTCGGGAGCGGGTTCAGGATGACATCCCGCAAAATTGCCAGAGGACCGGACGGGCTCTTGGCGGCAGCAGTCAGGATAGGGCCGGCAGCGAAAATGGCCATGGTAAGGGCCAGCAGGTTCCGGACTTCGCGGCCCGTGGAGCGGTGTAAATGAAGGTGACCCTGGCTGCTCTGCATCCACCAGGCAGCTCCAAGGCCGATCAACGCTCCCACAAGGCCCATCACTGTCTCGGCATGTCCGATGTACAGCACCAGCAGCAGGGACAAGGAGAGCACCACGGTCCTCAGGCGTCGTTGCCACAGCGTCGGCAGCAACGCACTGGCTGCAAGTGCCGTAGCGATCAGGGCGCCATAGGGTCCGATCAGCGGGGTATCCACCATCCTGGAGATCCAACCGTCATCCATGTACAGCGCCACTTGGGTGACCAGGAGGAACGCCGCAATGCACGCAAACTGACTCCCCAGGAAGACACCGGCCGTCCGGAGGAAGCCGAAACGCCGCTCCGCCAGCCCCAACAGGAAGAGGATCATGAGGGCTGCGGTGACAAACGCCAGCAGGTTTGTGGTGAAGAACAGCGACGTCCAGATGGACCACCACTGCCCCGACCGCAGACCGGCCAGGGTCACTCCCGCCACAGGCAGCAAGGATTCTGCAGGTCCCGCAAGGATACTTCCGGACAGAAGGGACACCGCTACGAACAAGGCAAGGACGAACGTGGTGAACGGTGTGGCGCGGAGATGTTTGGCGGTCTGCCTCAAGGCCGGCTGCACGACGCCTTTCAGGGCAAGGCTCATTGGCTTAGTCCCCATCGGGAAGACAGGAACTCCAAGGCACCAGGCATACCCCTGACCACTGTGTCCCAAGAGTGGCCGGCGTGTTGAATGGAGTGCGCTTCCGTGGTGAAACCCGCTTCCTTCCCAGCATCCGCGAGAACGTGCATGTAGTCGGTAAACTCAGTGTCAGTGGCTCCTGCAGCCAAGTACAGGCCGCTGCCTTCGTAATTCCGCTGCTGCATCAAGAACAATGGCGTCCTTGACTCGAAAGCGCCCACGTCGCCTTCGAACGAGTCTGCGATGGTCTTATTCCGGTCCTTCGCCAGGGAAGGCTCCCGTTCAGCGGAAAAACCCACTATCGAAGTGAACAGTTCGGGATGGTTTGTCCCCATCTGTACGGCGCACGTGCCGCCGAACGAAAAACCACCAACAGCCCACAACCGATGATCTTTTGATACGTCCAAGGTGGAGCTGATCCAGGTGGGCACATCCTGGGACAGGTAAGTGTCAGCCTGCGCGATGCGGCTGTCCATGCACAGCGTATTGGCGTTTCCCGAGCCATTTGGGTCCACCACGATCGCGACCGGTGCGATGCCGCCATGGGCTTCAGCAAACCTGTCCAGTTGTGCGCGGAGTTGGCCCCCGGTTAACCAGTCGGCCGGACCACCGGGCTGCCCTGAAAAGAGCACCAGCACCGGCAAACTTGGCCGTGCTTCAGTTTGATAGGCCGGTGGAAGGTAGATGTAGGCTTCGCGTGCTGTGAAGCCCGATGCGTTTCCCGGGATTTGAGCCTTCCGAAGGATGCCGCTCCGCGGCATTGACTCCGGAGCTTTCCAAACCGAGGGCGCAGGTCCCGGCTTGCTGTCCGGAGCGCGTTGAAGGCTTGACTCCAAAGGTTGAATCCGGGCGACGGCCGTGCCCAGAAGGTCAGCGACAGTGTTGTTGAGGCCAAAGTACGCATTGACCTGGACGAGGCTCACGAGGACTACGCCAAGCATGGCAGCAAGGCTTCGGACACGGCTCTTCCAGGTGGCGCGCGGAAAGCGGGCCCCAAACAGCAGGGCGGCCGCGACAGCCGGAACCGACCAGGCCACAGTCTCAAAGGGAAGATTTTCCGAGAAGATGGCCATCAGATCAACCAGGATCCAATGTGCCAGGACCACAAGGCCAACAGCACCCGCCAAGCAGGCTGCGACCGCCAGCGGCCAGGAAGATTGGCGCTTCCACAGCAGGTACACCGCCCCCGCCATGCCCGCAATGATGCTCAACCACAGGAATGGACCATCAACAAGGCTGATGTCCAGAAGAGAATCCATGGGGCCTAACGCCAGGTTCCGACGCCGATGACAGGCCCGGCTTCGAGCCAGGAGGAAAGACCGGCATAGGCATCGAAGTTCATGGCAAGCATGAACTTCTTACCTTCATATTGGAGTTCAACCACGACGACGCCAGGCTGCACCTTGACGAGCTCATCCTCAGTCGGTTGACGCCGGCCAAGAAGCTCCAAGGAACTGCGTTTGTATCTATGTTTTGGGATCACGCTCAGGGACATCAAGCGGAACCACTCAAGTTCATTGTCCTGATAACGACAAACCCCCATCTGCCAACTGTTTCCAGCCGTGCAAATGGAGGCGTCAACCGTGCCCAGGGCGCGCCGCAGGTTGAAGCGGCGCACCCCAAAAAGGCACAGTGAAAAAATCAGCAACGCAAACGCCGTTGCCAGGGCGATGAACGGAATAAGGGAATCGTCCATCAAGGTCGTGCTATCGGATCCCCGCTGTAGCCGCTTCGCCCATTTGGGCGTTGTCAGCAACAATGACCACACGATCGTTGTCCACGGAGAAGAATCCACCGTCAACAACTACCGCAATACGGTCACCGGAAACCGGCTGGATTGCCAGCTCACCCTCAGCCAGGATGGCCAGGAGGGGCGAGTGGCCCGGCAGGATTCCGATTTCACCATCGCTGGTGCGGGCCTTCACCATCTTGGCCGCGCCGGACCACACAAAGTGGTCCGCTGCGACAATCTCAACCTCGAGCTCAGCCATACTACTTGGTCTGTTCCTGGATCTTGGCCCATTGGCGCTCGACGTCATCCAGGCCGCCGACGTTGAAGAACGCCTGCTCTGCGATGTGGTCCAGCTCGCCGTCGCAGATAGCGGTGAAGCCTTCCACGGTGTCCTTGATGGACACGGTGGAGCCTTCGACGCCGGTGAACTGCTTGGCGGTGTAGGTGTTCTGGGACAGGAACTGCTGGATACGACGTGCACGGGACACGACGATCTTGTCTTCTTCAGACAGTTCGTCAACGCCGAGGATGGCGATGATGTCCTGGAGTTCCTTGTTCTTCTGCAGGATCTGCTTTACACGGACAGCCGTGTTGTAGTGGTCCTTGCCGATGTACTGGGGGTCCAGGATGCGGGAGGTCGACGTCAGCGGGTCAACGGCCGGGTACAGACCACGGGAGGCGATTTCACGGGAAAGTTCCGTGGTCGCGTCGAGGTGTGCGAAGGTCGTTGCCGGAGCCGGGTCGGTGTAGTCATCAGCAGGCACGTAAATAGCCTGCATCGAGGTGATGGAGTGACCCTTGGTGGAGGTGATGCGCTCCTGGAGGAGACCCATCTCGTCAGCGAGGTTCGGCTGGTAACCCACTGCGGACGGCATGCGGCCGAGCAGCGTGGAAACTTCCGAACCTGCCTGCGTGAAGCGGAAGATGTTGTCGATGAAGAGCAACACGTCCTGGTTCTGAACATCGCGGAAGTACTCCGCCATTGTCAGAGCCGACAGCGCAACACGCAGACGCGTTCCCGGCGGCTCATCCATCTGGCCGAAGACAAGGGCGGTGTCCTTGAGAACGCCCGCCTCTTCCATTTCAACCCAGAGGTCGTTACCTTCACGGGTACGCTCGCCAACACCGGCGAATACCGAGGTACCACCGAAGTTGCGTGCAACACGGGTGATCATTTCCTGGATCAGAACGGTCTTGCCAACACCAGCGCCGCCGAACAGGCCGATCTTTCCACCCTTGATGTACGGGGTGAGGAGGTCGATAACCTTGATGCCGGTCTCGAGCATCTCCGTGGAGCCCTCGAGGGAAGCGAAGGACGGAGCCTTGCGGTGGATCGGCCAGTAGGCGTCAGCCTTGATCTCGGACTCTTCAACATCCAGCGGCTTGCCGAGGACGTTGAAGATGTGGCCCTTGACGCCGTCGCCGACGGGCACAGAGATCGGAGCGCCGGAGTCCCGCACAGTGGTACCGCGGACGAGTCCGTCGGTAGCCTGCAGGGAGATGGCGCGAACGAGATTGTCACCCAAGTGCTGGGAGGTCTCGAACGTGATGGTCTTGGTCTGGCCATTGAGAGTGATCTCAGTGGTCAGAGCGTTGTAAATCGAGGGGATTGCGTCAGCCGGGAATTCGACGTCGACAACCGGACCAATAACACGGGCAATGCGGCCGGTGGCACCGGCCGTTGCTACGTGTTCGGTAGCAGTGGCAGTCATCTCTCTCACTTCACTCAGTAGATGGCGTGGGGTTAAGTTTATCTGTTTGGTGCAGGTGCGGCTTCGAGCCGAATCCGTATCGGCTAGGACGCGAGGGCGTCGGCGCCAGCCACGATCTCGGAAAGCTCCTGCGTAATCTCGGCCTGACGGGCCGTGTTGCGAAGGCGCGTGTACTTCTTGATCAGGTCCGTAGCGTTGTCACCGGCCGACTTCATGGCGCGCTGGCGGGCTGCGAGCTCGGAAGCTGCCGCCTGCAGCATGGCTGCGAAGATGCGGGACTCGATGTAACGCGGAAGCAGGGCGTCGAGGACCTGCTCCGTTTCCGGTTCAAACTCGTACAACGGCAGCAGCTCTGACTCCGAGGCTGCTTCCTCTTCGACGACCTCCAAGGGAAGCAAACGGATTACCGTCGGCTCCTGGGTCACCATGGACTTGAAGCGGGTGTAGACGACGTGGATTTCGTCCACGCCACCCTCTTCGAAGTCACTGGCGAAGTCTTCGAGAAGTGCAGCTCCGACTTCCTGTGCGGTTTCGAATTCCGGTGCGTCCGTGCCGCCAGTCCATACACGGGCGTAGTCACGGTTACGGAAATCGAAGTACGCTTGCGCCTTGCGGCCCACCAGGTACGCCTTGACTTCCTTGCCTTCTGCATGAAGAAGCTCGGTGAGACCTTCAGCCTGCTTGAGCACACTCGCAGAGTAGGATCCTGCAAGGCCACGGTCCGAGGTAATGATCAGGACTGCGGCACGGCGGATCTGCTCCGGCTCGGTGGTCAGCGGGTGGTCGATTTCGGTCTGGCTTGCGACAGCAGAAACGGCGCGGGTAATCGCGTTCGCGTAAGGCAGTGAAGCTGCTACGCGGGCGCGGGCCTTACCGATGCGCGAGGTAGCGATCAGTTCCATCGCCTTGAAGATCTTGCGCATCGACGTCGTCGAGCTGATCTTCTGACGGTAGACCCGAATCTGGGCTCCCATACTTATCCTTTCCTAAGTTCCCGACGTACTGCCCTGCCGGGGCCCTTGCGGACCCCGGCAGAACAGGTCATCGAAACTAGCGCTTCTGCTTGACGATCTTTTCCTGGTCGACGTCGCCACCGGAGATCGGTGCGTGCTCTTCGTGTCCGGCGCCAACCAGGTGGTTGTCGCCCTCGCCGAAGAAGCCCTTCTTGAAGGAGACGATGGCTTCCTTCAGTGCGGCAGCGGTGTCGTCATCCAGGACGTTGGTCTGAGCCAGCGTGGTCAGGATGGAGGACTTGTGCTTCAGGTGTTCCAGGAACTCGGACTCGAAGCGGCTGATGTCTTCAACCGGGACGTCGTCCAGGTAACCGTTGGTACCAGCCCAGATGGAGACAACCTGGTCCTCAACCGGGAACGGTGAGTACTGGCCCTGCTTGAGCAGTTCCATCAGACGTGCACCACGGGTCAGCTGCTGGCGGGAAGCCGCATCCAAGTCCGAAGCGAACATGGCGAATGCCTGCATGTCACGGTACTGCGCCAGGTCCAGCTTCAAGGTACCGGAGACCTTCTTCATGGACTTGACCTGGGCAGCGCCACCGACGCGGGAGACCGACACACCAACGTCAACAGCAGGACGCTGGTTGGCGTTGAAGAGGTCAGACTGAAGGAAGATCTGGCCATCAGTAATGGAGATCACGTTGGTGGGGATGTAAGCAGAAACATCGTTGGCCTTGGTTTCGACGATCGGAAGACCGGTCATCGAGCCTGCGCCGAGCTCGTCAGAGAGCTTTGCACAACGCTCCAGCAGACGGGAGTGCAAGTAGAAGACGTCGCCCGGGTAGGCTTCGCGTCCCGGCGGACGACGCAGCAGCAGGGAAACCGCGCGGTAGGCTTCGGCCTGCTTGGAAAGGTCATCGAAGATCACCAGAACGTGCTTGCCACCGTACATCCAGTGCTGGCCGATAGCCGAGCCTGCATACGGTGCCAAGTACTTGAAGCCGGCGGGGTCCGAGGCCGGGGAGGCCACGATTGTGGTGTACTCCAGCGCGCCATGGTCCTCAAGGGTCTGGCGCACTGCGGCAATGGTGGAAGCCTTCTGGCCAACACCAACGTAAACGCAGCGGACCTGCTTGGTGACATCGCCCGAAGCCCAGTTGGCCTTCTGGTTGATGATGGTGTCCACGGCGATTGCGGTCTTGCCGGTCTGGCGGTCACCAATGATCAGCTGACGCTGGCCACGGCCGATCGGAATCATGGCGTCGATAGCCTTGAGGCCGGTCTGCATCGGTTCGTGAACCGACTTGCGCTCGGTGACGCCCGGAGCCTGGAGTTCCAGTGCGCGGGTGGTCTCGGCCTTGATCTCGCCGAGGTCGTCGATCGGCTGGCCCAGCGGGTCGACAACGCGACCGAGGAAGGCATCGCCAACCGGAACGGACAGGATCTCACCAGTGCGGTGAACTTCCTGGCCCTCTTCGATGCCAGTGAAGTCACCGAGGATAATGACACCGATCTCGCGGACGTCAAGGTTCTGGGCGAGGCCCAGCGTGCCATCTTCGAAGCGAAGCAGCTCGTTCGCCATGACCGAGGGAAGACCCTCAACACGGGCGATGCCGTCACTTGCGGTGGTCACACGACCAACCTCTACGCGCTCTGCGTTTCCGGGTTCGTAGGACGCCGCGAACTCGTTCAACGCATTACGGACGTCGTCGGCGTTGATGGTCAATTCGGCCATCTGCAGTCCCTGCTCTCCTGTTTTCGTGATCATCGTTGCTCACGATGACCGGGTTTTATATCAGTTAAGTTGTGCTTTGTCTTCGCTAGCCAGCGAGCTGACGGCGGAGGTCGGTCAGGCGGCCGATAACAGAAGCGTCAAGCACTTCATCGCCCACCTGAACCCGGATTCCACCAATGAGGCGGCGGTCAACATTGAGGTTGACCTTCAGCTCGCGGCCGTACAGGGCGTTAAGCCCGGCCTGCAGACGGCTGGCCTGCGTTTCCGTCAACGGACGGGTAACGCTGACAGTAGCAATCCAGCGCTGCTGACGCTTGGCTGCAAGCTTGGCGAAGGACTCGACGAGCTTGCTCGGCTTGACACCGCGCGGCTGTGTTACGGCTTGGCTGATGAGAACCTTTGCTTCCTCGCTGGCGCCAGGAACAAGCTTCTCGGYCAGTGCCACCTTGGCCGCTGCGGATGCCTGCGGCTCAGACAGAGCACGTTGTACTTCGTGGCTGGAAGCGACGGCCTGGTTGAAAGCAAACAGATCGTTTTCCAGCTCTTCCAGCCCCGTAATACCAGAGGCAGAAACGGCCGACTTGTTTTCAGCTACGGCAATGACAACCGTGGCGGCAAGAGTCTCGAGTGCATCGCCGATATCGCGTGCAGATGCCCAGCGTAAGCTAGCCAGTCCGCCTGCGATTTCAGCAGCATCAGCGGAGACTTTTCCGCTAACCAGCTGCTTGACCAGCGCCGACTTCTCGTCTCCACTACGGGACGGGTCAGTCAAGGCGCGGCGCAAGCCAGCCGAGCTGTCCACCGTTCCCAGGATTCCGAAGAGGTCCTTTGCCAACTGCAGCGAGGCAAAAGGAAGCTTTGCTTCCAACTGCGCCAGCGCCGTGGTCAGCGATTCGCTCGATATACCTGCCATTACTTAGCTGCACCTGCGTTCTGGGTCTCCAGATCTGCCAGGAAGCGGTCCACAACGCGTGCGGCACGCTCATCGTCAGTGAGTGCTTCACCAACGATGCGGCCAGCCAACGTGGTAGCCAAAGTGCCAACCTCTGAGCGAAGCGAGACAACAGCTGCCTGACGCTCGGACTCAATGGCGGCGTGTGCCTGCTCGGTGATGCGGGCAGACTCGGCAGCAGCCTTCGCCTTCAGGTCCGCGAGGATCTGGGCGCCTTCAGCGCGTGCTTCTTCGCGGATCCGGTTGGCTTCGGCGCGGGCATCGGTGAGCTGCTGCTTGTACTCTTCAAGAGCTGCAGAAGCTTCGGCCTGTGCCTTTTCTGCCTTTGCGATGCCACCTTCAATCGCTTCGGCGCGCTCTGCGAAGGTCTTCTCGAACATCGGGACAATGAACTTGACCACGATGTACAGGAGGACAGCAAAGCCGACGAGGACGACACCCATTTCCCAAACATTGGGAACGAGAGGGTTAGTGGCCTCTTCGCCTTCAGTGGCGGCTGAGATGATCAGCTGATTCATATTTCACCCGTCCTATCTACTCGTGTGTGGAATTCGCCTGGTTCTTCGGTTTACTTGAGAACGAAAGCGAAGACCAGGCCGAGGATGGCGAGGGCTTCGGTCAGAGCAAGACCAAGGAACGCGATCGGCTGCAGCACGCGCTGAGCTTCCGGCTGACGTGCAACACCGTTGATGTAGGCGGCGAACACGAGACCCACACCGATACCACCGCCGATGGCCGAGAGACCGTAGCCGATGAGGTTGAGGGAGCCGTTGATGGAGCCTTCCATTTTTTCTTCCTTTCAAGATGCCGCCCGTGCGGCAGGTTGTTTGGGTTGCTTCATCCCCGCGAGGGGAAGATTTGGGAGCCTAGTGGCTGTCGGCGTGCAGTGCGCCTTCGATGTAGATCGCGGTCAGCAGAGTAAACACGTATGCCTGCAGGGCCATGATCAGTGCTTCCAGCATGTACATTGCGATGGCGCCGGCCAGGACCAGGACCGAGGCTCCCTTGAGCAGGACGTTCTCCTGCATGACAAGGAACTCGATGCCGGATCCGGCGAGCATGACGATCAAGTGGCCGGCCAGCATGGTCGCGAACAGACGGAGGCTGTGCGTGACGGGGCGGACCATGAAGTTCGAGATGATTTCGATCGGGACCACGATCGGCAGGATGTACCACGGCACGCCCGAAGGAACCGTTGCCAGCTTGAAGTACTTCAGGCCGTTCTTCTTGATGCCGATTGCGATCCATGTGACGTATACAACTGCAGCGAGCACATAGGCGCCGCCAACGTGCGAGAAGCTCGGGAGCTGGATCACGGGGATAGCGCCGTAGATGTTGTTCACCAGAATGAAGAAGAACAAGCTGAACAACAGCGGGACGTACTTGATGAAGTCCTTGCCGCCGATGATGTCCTTGGCGATGCTGTTACGGACGAAGCCATAGGCCATTTCGCCTGCGAACTGCAGCTTGCCGGGAACCAGCTGCTGCTTACGTGCAGCGAGGATGAAGAATGTAGCGATAATGACGACCGAAAGGATCACCAGCAGCATCTGCTTGGAGAAGCCATCGTGCGCACCCCAAGGCAGGATTGCCGGCAGGTGCATTTCGTCGATTCCGGGTGGGGTGAATGACCCCGAATCCTGGGCGGGGAGCGCAAGCGCGATCAACGCGTTTCCTCTCTGCTGTGTCCATCATTGGGCATTGGTTGGAAGCCGGACGCGCTCGACGCATCCATATTCCGTGTGAAATTATTTGGCATTACTGTCCCCGTCCGTGGACGGACCGCTGTCTGCGTTGCTCTCGCCAGAAGAAGAGCTTTGCCTGGTGAGGCCGTGCATATGGGAAAGATAGAACCCTCCTGCGGCTCCCAGCAGAGCGCCAAGGAGCACAATCCAGCGGGTCCCCCACAGATTATCCAGACCCCAGCCTATCAAACTCCAGACAATGATCCCGCCAACGATGTAGCTGAAGACGGCGATGCCGGCGTTGTATCCACCATCGCTTCCGGCGTCGGCAGAATCGTCGGCCGCACTTTGCGATCGGGTGTGGCCGGTCAGCTGGGAGTTGCGCTTACGCAGAGACATCCGTGCCGCCCTTCTCATCCGCAGGATCGTTGTAGATCTGCAGGCGGGCTTTGCTGAAACCGTAGATCTCTGCAGCCTGCCAAAGGACGACGGCAACAACTGCGCCGATGATGAACCATCGGCCGTGCAACCAGGACGGAGTACCAATAACAAAGAGGACCACGGCGAATCCAACGACTTTTACGAAGTACGTCGCCACGAACAGGCCGACAGCGCCGGAAGGATTATTGCGGCCAACAAAATGACCGATCAGAAGGCTGATCGCAAAGAAGAGCATGACCAGCGCAGCCCCGAATGCTGCGGAAAGCGCGCCTTGGCCACCGTTAATGAACGCTGCGACGATACTCGTCACGACCAATCCGGCCAGAGCAGCAGCAGAGCTCAAGAGCAGCAGGCGGAGCCACAGATTGGACGTCTCCCCGGAAACTCCAACAACACGTTTACCGGACCGGCGTCCGGAATCGGCGTTGGATGTCATGGGGATACCAATCCTCGTGGCACGGGTGCCATATTCTCAAAGTGGGGTTACGGGCGAGTGACTGTCCGCAGAAAGAATTCTACATGAGATAGAACTGTGACCATAACCGGAAGTCATGCGCGCTCCCCTGGTCCTGCCGCATTCCGCGTGAAGTACGGCCATGCGGTAACAGCGGCCATGACAAGGGCAGCTACAACCACCACGATCAACACAATCTGCCAAGGGAACACTGCGAAAGCAACACCGCCGAACGCCAGGATGCACGTCCAGACATAAAGCATGACGACGGCGGTGCGGTGCGAGTAGCCGAGGTCCACCAACTTGTGGTGGAGATGCCCACGGTCTGCAGACCACGGAGACTGTCCCCGGGCGGTCCTGCGAACCACAGCCATCCCGAAATCCAGCAGCGGAAGGGAGAGGACGGCGAACGGCAGGAGGATCGGGATGATCGTGGGAATGCCGTTGGCGCGGTCGTAGAGCCCGGATCCGATTTGCCCCGTGGCCACTACGCCGGCTGAAGCCATGAGGAGACCGATGAGCATGGCACCGGAGTCCCCCATGAAGATCTTGGCTGGAAACCAGTTATGCGGCAGAAAGCCGATGCAGCCACCCACCAGGATCGCCATCAGGAGTGTCGCAAGGTCTGAATTGTCAGTGGACGGGTTGTTCCGGTGCACCCAGTACGCCGTGAGGAAGAAGGCGCCGCCGCCGATGGTGGCCACACCTGCGGCCAGTCCATCCAGGCCATCAATGAAGTTGACTGCGTTCATAGTGGTAACAATCAGCCCGGCTGTCAGGACAATCTGGACGAGCTCGGATTGAATCAGGATCGGTTCAGGGATGAACGGAACCACCGACATCCTCACACCCCAAATGGCGACGATGAAAGCCGCTGCTGCCTGTCCCAGGAGCTTGATCCACCAGCGGATGTCGAGGATATCGTCCGCGACCCCCACCGCGACGATCACTACTGCTCCGGCCAATATGCCCCACGGAGCATCGTTATGCCTGAAAATGTCCTTGACGAAGAAAGAGTTGCTTGCCACCACGAGCGCAACAAAAAAGCCTGCAAAGATGCCAAGGCCGCCCAGTTTTGAGATGAGTGCGGAGTGCATGTCCCTGCTGCGGATGGGACGGTAAAGCCGTAATTTGTTCCCGAGTACGCGGGCTCCCCACGTACCGGTGTAAGACACCACTGCAGCCGTGAGCGCCATCAGCAGGTACATGATCATGACGCGGCTCCGGAAAACAGCCCAATGCCGGAATCAGGTACACGGACCAACGTATGCAGCCGGTGCGCCGCTGGAAAGCCGTGTAGTTCTGGGCAGGTCAAGGTGTGGATTTCTGTCTGTCGATAAATGGAACTACTCCGTCGCCATGCCTGCACCGGCTGTGCCAAATGATGCTGGGATTTCTGTGGACTCTAGTCACGATACTAATGCCAACGGCGGTGACCAACGGCGTGACGCAGCCGCAAAGCCACAGCTGATGTGCTGTGGCCAAGCGGCAGGCTTCTACTTGGCGGGCTCCTGGACGTTGCGCAGGGCGTAGATCCCCTTGAGCACTTCGGCGTTGGACCGGGGCGCCTTCAAACTGTGGCGCAGGCCCTTGAACAAGCCGTCAAGCAGTACTTTGCGGTTTGAGGACCCAGCAATGGTCTTTGCCCAATTGCGGAGCGAAGCCCCGGTAAAGAGGACCTTTTCCCAAGGGGCCAAAGCGTTGGATCTGGTGTAAACCCAGAGTTTGTTACGAACCTCGTAGTAGAAACGAGGGCCGGGGTCCGCCCCTGCATCTCCAAACACTTTCGTATGATGGTTGGCTACTGACGCACTGGTAGCCAAGGCAGTTCCCCGGCGCGAAACCCTTGCCGTGTATTCGAGGTCATCGTTCCAGATGAAGTAATCGGCAATGGGCAGTCCGTGACGCCGGATCTCGTCGGCGCGAATCAGGACAGAGACGAAGGATGCGCTGCGGATCTGAACGGCACCCAGGCGGGCAGCCATGCTGCGCGCCGCCTCACTGGCGCCGATGCGTGGACGCATGCGGTTCATTGGGTGCTCGCGCCCATCGGTCCACACTACGCGGCTGGCGATGAACGCGGGAGCTTCCCCTGCTAACTGTTCGTAGGCCTCGGATACATCCAGTGCCTCGCGAAGCGCGCCGGGCTGCGGCTCGGTGTCGTCGTCCATGATCCAAACGTGGTCTGCACCGTGGTCCAGGACTGCACGTTCCATACCCACAACAAATCCCCCTGCACCGCCCATGTTGGCGTTGAGCGTTACGACGTCCGTGGGAACAGGGCCGCGGTAGGTCCTGAGGAATTCCGGTGTGTCGTCCGTGGAGGCGTTGTCCACAACGACGACAGCGTCCGGCACCTCCGTCCCGGCGGTGATTCCGGCCAAGGTGGTCTCAAGGAGTTCACGCCGGTTAAAGGTCACCACAACGGCGACCACAACAGGTTTGGACGTCATTTACTTGCCTTTGGTCTGGGATGGCTGGAAGTGCCGCCGAATCAGCAGGCCCGCCAACTTCCACGGTTCAACAAAAACTCTGTAGGCAACACGGCCCGGATGGAGAACCAGGCGCCACGCCCATTCGAGCCCAAGGCGCCCGAGCCAACGCGGCGCGAGCTTCTGGACGCCGGCCACCTGTTCAATGGCACCGCCAACGGCACAATATACGGCGGGCGGAAACTGAATGAGTCGTCGCTGCAGGACCGTCTCCTGGAGCGGCATGCCAAGGCCCAGCAGCACCAGTTGGGGACGGAATCGATCCAACCACTCGACGACCGCCATTTCCAACTCGTCGTCCCATCCTTCGCCGGGCATGCCATCTACGGTTGCGTCCGGAATAATCGTGCGCAGCCGGGCCACAGCCTGCGTATTTGCAGCCCGTCCGGCGCCGATCACGGCCACCCTTTCCAGACCCTTTACTCCCCCGAGTGCCGGGATCCAGTCCATGGACCCGAGGCGATATGCCATGGGGCCCTGTCCCAACGGTTTTAGTTGCCGTTTGTGGGCCAATCCCCAAAGCATGGCTACCGGGGCACCGTCCAGGAGGATGACCGAGCTTTGATCGTAAAGTGAACGGAAATCTGCACGGGAATGAAACAGCGTAATGCTGTGAAGATTGTGGCCGAGCACAGTACGGGTGGTTCCGGTGGCGATGAGTCCGTGCAGGGCATCGATCAATTCGTTGACGCGCAGCGGAGTCGCGTCGACGTCAAGGACGGGGACGCGCTGGCGGTCCGGAATCATTCGGGTTTGGCTTCACGTGGAGCGTCGGGTGCCGATGCTGAAACAGCGGCTGCGGGATCCTCGACGGCGGGTGCTTCCGTTACTTCGTCAACGCCGAGGACGGAAGGAACAACTTCACGCAAGCGTTCCAGGGAGATAGCGCCTTGGCGAACCACCCTGAAGGGTTCTGAGGTTGCATCCACGATGGTGGAAGGCAGGGCAGCAGTACCTTTCACGGGCCGGAAGCCACCTTCAAGGTAAACCTCCACGGAATCTGCCAGCTGGAGCCGGGCCTCTGAAGCGGTTTGCGCTGCTTCCTGCCCTGTCCGGTTGGCCGATGAAACAGCCAGCGGCCCAGTAAGGCCCAGGAGCTCCAGCGCGAGTTCGTCGTCAGGCATCCGCAGGGCAACAGTGCCCTTGGTATCACCCAGATCCCAATCCAAAGACGGCTGGGCGTGGAGGATGAGCGTCAGGCCACCAGGCCAGAATGCCTGTGCCAAGGCCCTGGCGTTGGCGGATACATCGCTCGCGAGTCCGTCCAGGGCATTGATGCGGGGAATCAGCACCGGTGGGGGCATTTGCCGGCTACGTCCCTTGGAGGCCAACAACATTGTCACGGCCAAGGGGGAAAAGGCGTCAGCGGCAATGCCGTACACGGTGTCCGTCGGCAGCACGATGCACTTCTTTTCGCTGATGGCACGCTGCGCGTGTTGAAGTCCTTCAGCCCGCTGGTCATCGGAAGTGCAATTGTAGGTTGTGGTCACAGCGCTATTCTTTCACTCATCAGGAGCCTTGTTTGCCAGCACTGCGCTCGTGGCACGTTCCTTGCCGTTGAGGTCAAAGTGCGTGGTGATGTCCTGCCAACGTCCCGCTCGACGCAACATGCCGCTGATCCAATCGGCCTGGACTTCTGCGTGTTCCATCACGAAGTAGCCGCCAGGTTTCAGGAGGCGGCCTGCAGAGGCCGCTGCCGCCGTCGGGAGTTCCATGCCATCCGCTCCCCCACCGTACAGTGCTTCGGGCGGATCATGCAGGGCAACTTCGGGCTCGTTCGGAATGGCTTCGGCAGGGATATAGGGAGGATTGGACACCACAACGTCAAAGGAGCCGTTGTGTTCAGGCAGGGCATCCCTGAGATCGCCCTGGATCAGCGAGACACCCAGCGGTTCAAGGTTCCTGCTTGCCCACGCATGGGCAAAAGTGCTGAATTCCACAGCATGGACGTCGGCTCCTGGAACCTCGTGGGCGATTGAACCGGCAATGGCGCCCGAACCGGTCCCGAGGTCCACAATCTTTGGGTGGGACATGCCAGCCACGTGGTCGATGACAAGCTGGACAACGGATTCCGTTTCGGGCCGGGGAATGAACACACCCGGCCCCACCTGCAACTCAAGGTGGCGGAAATACGCGACGCCGGTGATGTGCTGAAGCGGTACGCGTCCGGCACGCTCGGCCACCAGTTCGGCGTAGCCTTCAGGGGCGGGCGAATCCCCCAGCAGCATGGCCCGCAACCGGCCCAGCCCCACTCCCAACAGGTGCTCCGCAAGAAGTTCGGCATCGACGCGCGGGGTGGGGACTCCGGCGTCGGACAAAACCGCAGTGGCCTCGCGAACGGCGTCCGCGAGGCTCTGGCCGGGGAAAATCGTCATATCTATGCCCTGACAGCTGGAAATCGGTTGATAGCTGGAAATCGGCAGGCTTGTGGTGCTCTGCTATTCGCCCAGGGCGTCCAGTCGCGACTGCTCGTCCGCTTCAATTGCCGACTGGATAACGGGTTCCAGGTCACCATTCATCACGGCGTCGAGGTTGTATGCCTTATACCCGGTGCGGTGGTCCGCAATGCGGTTTTCCGGGAAGTTGTAGGTGCGGATGCGCTCTGAGCGGTCCATCGTACGGATCTGCGACTTGCGCTGTTCGGAGTTGGCGGCGTCGATCTGTTCCTGCTGGTGGGCCAGAAGACGCGCACGGAGAACGCGCATGCCGGCTTCGCGGTTCTGCAGCTGCGACTTTTCGTTCTGCATGGCCACCACGATGCCCGTAGGCAAGTGGGTGATTCGAACTGCGGAGTCAGTGGTGTTCACGGACTGGCCACCAGGACCGGAGGAACGGTAGACGTCGATCTTGAGGTCGTTCTGGTTGATTTCAAGTTCTTCGGGTTCATCCACTTCGGGAAGCACCAGGACACCGGCCGCGGATGTGTGGATACGGCCCTGCGACTCTGTAACCGGAACACGCTGCACCCGGTGCACGCCGCCTTCGAACTTCAGTCGCGCAAAGACGCCCTCCGCGGGGTCGTTCGAGTTGCCCTTGATGGCCACGGCAACGTCCTTGTATCCACCAAGATCGGATTCGGTAGCGGAGATCATCTCAGTCTTCCAGCCCCGCGACTCGGCGTACCGCATGTACATACGCAGAAGGTCACCGGCGAACAACGCAGCTTCGTCGCCGCCTTCGCCACCCTTGACCTCAAGGATGACGTTGCGGGCATCGTCCGGATCACGAGGGATCAACAGACGGCGCAGCCGCTCCTGTGCCGCAGGAATCTGCTCCTCCAGCTGCACAACTTCTGCAGCGAATTCGGGATCCTCGTCTGCCATCTCTTTGGCAGCTTCCAAATCATCATTGAGCCCGCGCCATTTGTTGTACGCCTCCACAATGCCCTGGAGCTGCGCAGAACGCCGCCCCAATTTCCGGGCAGCTGACTGATCGGCATAAACAGCAGGATCACTCAACTGCGCCTGGATAGCAGCATGCTCATCAAGCAATCCCTGTACGGACTCAAACATTTTCAAACCTCTTCAAGTCCGTCAGGACAGAGCCGCCACGCGAAGGGGCGGGGGCGGGAAATCCGCGCGGCACCAACCGCACGAATACCCGACACCCCGCCCCGATTACAGCTATTTGTCGTTGTCCGACTTCGCTCCGAGCGTCGTCTTCTGAACCTGCATGAGGAACTCGACGTTGCTCTGCGTCTCCCGGATCTTGTTGGTCAGCAGCTCAAGGCTCTGCTGCTGCTCAAGGCCTGAAAGGACGCGGCGCAGCTTCCACATGATCTTGACTTCTTCAGGCGAGAGCAGGTTCTCTTCGCGGCGCGTACCGGACGCGTTGACGTCCACGGCCGGGAAGATGCGCTTGTCTGCCAGCTGGCGGGACAGGCGGAGCTCCATGTTGCCGGTGCCCTTGAACTCCTCGAAGATGACTTCGTCCATCTTGGAGCCGGTCTCTACGAGCGCCGTTGCCAGGATGGTCAGTGAGCCACCGTTTTCGATGTTCCGGGCGGCGCCGAAGAAGCGCTTCGGCGGGTACAACGCTGCGGAGTCCACACCACCGGACAGGATGCGGCCGGAGGCCGGTGCTGCCAGGTTGTAGGCGCGGCCCAGGCGGGTCATGGAGTCCAGGAGGACCACAACGTCCATGCCCATTTCAACGAGGCGCTTGGCGCGTTCGATGGAGAGCTCGGCAACCGTGGTGTGGTCGTCTGCGGGACGGTCGAAGGTGGAGGCAATGACCTCACCCTTGACGGTGCGCTGCATGTCCGTGACTTCTTCGGGACGTTCGTCAACCAACACCATCATGAGGTGGACCTCAGGATTGTTGGTGGTGATCGCGTTCGCAATGGACTGCAGGATGAGCGTCTTTCCGGCCTTGGGTGGGGAGACGATCAGACCACGCTGGCCCTTGCCGATCGGAGCCACGAGGTCGATGACACGCGGACCGATCTTCTTGGGGTCCGTTTCCAGGCGCAGGCGCTCGGACGGGTACAGCGGCACCAGTTTGGCGAACTCGACGCGGTCCTTGAGTTCTTCAGGAGTCTTGCCGTTGACCGAAGTCACACGAACAAGGGCGTTGAACTTCTGGCGCGAAGACTGCTGGTTGCGGTCTTCACCTTCGCGGGGTGCACGGATGGCGCCAACGACGGCGTCGCCCTTGCGGAGGTTGTACTTCTTGACCTGTGCCAGCGAAACGTAGACGTCGTTTGCACCGGGGAGGTACCCGGAGGTACGGATGAATGCGTAGTTCTCCAGGACGTCCAGGATGCCTGCTACGGGGAGCAGAACATCGTCTTCGGTAACCTCGATGTCGTCAACATCCGGCCCCTGTGCACGGCCACGGCGGCGCTCGTTGCGGTCGCGGAAGCGGTCGCTGCGGGTGTTGCCGTCCCTGCTGTCCTGAGCGCCACGACGGTCGCTGCGTTCGTTCTGATCGTTGCGATCACGGCGGTTGCGGCGATTGCGGCGGTTGCCGCCGTCTTCGAGGTCGTTGGTGTCCTCGCGGCGGCCGCGGGAGTCACGACGTTCGCGGGACTGATCGCCAGAGTCGGCCTGCTCGCGCTGTTCAGTGCGCTGTTCAGTGCGCTCGGCACGCTGTTCGCGCTGTTCAGTGCGCTCGGCACGCTGTTCGCGCTGCTCGGTACGCTGTTCAGTGCGCTCGGCGCGCTGTTCGGTCCGTTCGCCGCGCTGTTCACGCTGCTCGGTCCGCTCGGCGCGCTGTTCACGCTGCTCGGTCCGCTCGGCGCGCTGTTCGGTGCGCTCGGGACGCTGCTCAGCAGCCGGGGCTTCTGCAGTTTCGTCGGGAGTTGCAGCAGCCTCGCTGCGGCGACGGTTACGGGTGCGGGGCTGGCGACGCTCGGTGCCGGCTTCGCTGACTTCCGGCGCTGCCTCGGGCTCTGCAACCGGCGCGGCCGGCGCTTCAGCGGGTGCAGCGGCCTCTGTTACGGCCACAACACCATCGCTGGTGGCGCGGCGGCTACGGCCACGTCCCCGTCCACGAGGGGCTTCCTGGACCGGCGCCTCTGCGCTTGCGTCAGCAGCAGGCGCGCTCTTCTCCGCAACCTTAACGTCGGCGACCGGCGCTGCCTTGGGCGCGGTGGCTGCCTTCGTCGATGCCTTGGCCGGGGCCTTGGCGGTAGAAGTCCCGGCACGATGGGCGGAAATGGCTGTTACCAAGTCCCCCTTACGCATACGGGACCCACCGGAGATCCCCAGCTGGCTGGCAAGAGCCTGGAGCTGGGCGAGCTTAAGGCCGGCAAGGCCGCTGCTCTTGGTGGTTGCTGCTGTTGACGACTCAGCAGCAGAAGTTGTTGTGTCCACAGCTGAAGCCAGCTCAGTGGTTTCTGTCACGAAGGATCCTTCCCCCTCGACGGCGTCCAGAGCGAGAGCTGGACGCGATGATTTGTTCTGGGCTGCAGTTCAGATCTGCAGCCGGTGATTTCGGCCGTGCCTGATGGATTGTGGCCAACAGGGCCGGATACTGATCGTCTTCATTGAATCCAGTTGCCCGGACAGCCGACTGAATATTCAGGGAACAGAGAGAGTTCTGCGGCACCTGAGACAGGCCGGAAGGAGACGGCACCGCCAGACGTTGGCACAGTTGACGAAAGGAACAGCGAAACCGCCAAGATCCAAAATCAGGGAACTGCCCGCGGCTTTACCGCCGGTGCACTTCCACTCTAGCACCTTCAACGTCCACAGCCAGCGTCATCACGCGCCAACCGACGTTCGGTGTGTTGGCACTAGTAAATGCCTCGATGAATTCGGCAACGGTTGCCGCTTCGCCCGGCCCATTGGCCAGGACCATGACAGTAGGACCGGCACCGGAAACCACGGCAGCGTGACCGGCGGTCCGCAGCGCCGCAATAAGGTCCGCGCTGGGCCTCATGGCTTCGGCCCGGTAGCTCTGGTGAAGGTAGTCTTCGGTACCGGGCAGCAGGAATTCCGGCTGCGTTGTCAGCGCGTGGATAAGCAATGCTGCGCGTCCGGAGTTCATTGCAGCAGCATGGTGGCCCACAGACGCGGGCAAGAGTCCGCGGGCAGTTTCGGTGGAGAGTTCGTAATCCGGAACGGCCACCACGGGAACTACGGTCCGGGCTACTTCAGCACGAGTACTGCTGTACTGCTCGCTGTCCTGCCAAGAGAGCGCCAGTCCGCCGAAAATGGCGGGGGCGACGTTGTCCGGGTGGCCTTCCATTTCGCTGGTCAATTGCAGGATCCAGTCGAGATCCTGCTGCGCCTCTTGTGGAACCAAGGCATTGGCCGCCGTAACGGCTGCTACAACTGCGGACGCTGAGGAACCCAGCCCGCGTCCATGTGGATTAACGTTGTCAGCCGTGATCCTTAGACCGGAGTGGCGGAAACCCAAACGTTCCAAGGCGAGGTCGATCGCACGCACCACCAAGTGGCTGGAGTCACGCGGAAGAGTATCGGCGCCCTCACCGGAGAGCTCGAATTCGAGCTCTCCGGTGGTGAGCGTTTCCACCGTCAAGGTGTCATAAATGGACAGGGCCAAGCCGAGGCTGTCGTAGCCGGGACCCAGGTTGGCGCTCGTACCGGGGACCTTGACGGTCAGCCGCTGGCCTGCCGCGACGAGTTGACGATCGGTCGCGGTGGGCTGCGTTTGTTCCACTCTTATTTTTCTTCCAGTCCCAGTTCCGCGGCAACGGTAACGACGTCATTGGAAACCTTGACCGGCTGGACATCGCTGCCGTCCTCCGTGCGGAGGGCCCACTGCGGGTCCTTCAGTCCGTGGCCCGTAACGGTGATGACGATAGTCTTGCCGGACGGAACCTCACCAGCAGCATGCTTCTTGATCAGGCCTGCCACGCCGGCAGCAGAGCCGGGCTCGACAAAGACGCCTTCCTTGGAGGAGAGCCAACGGTGGGCGTCCAGGATTTCCTCATCCGTGACAGCTTCAATCAGGCCACCCGATTCGTCGCGGGCAGCGACGGCAGTGTCCCATGATGCCGGGTTGCCGATGCGGATGGCAGTGGCAATGGTGTCCGGTTCAGTGATCGGGTGCCCCGCAACGAACGGCGCTGCACCTGCAGCCTGGAAACCCCACATGATGGGTGTCTTGGTGGACACTGCCGGCAGTGTGCCGTTGGCGGTCTCGAAGGGGGCGGAGTACTCCTTGTATCCCTTCCAGTAGGCAGTGATGTTCCCGGCGTTGCCGACCGGCAGAACATGGATGTCCGGGGCATCGCCCAGGGAGTCCACAACTTCGAAGGCACCGGTCTTTTGGCCTTGGATACGGGCAGGGTTGACCGAGTTCACCAGGAAGACCGGGTAGGACTCGCCAAGTTTGCGGGCGATGTCAAGGCAGTTATCGAAGTTGCCGTCCACCTGCAGCAGCGTCGCGCCGTGCGCGATCGCCTGGCTGAGCTTGCCCATGGAGATCTTGCCCTCGGGGACCAGCACGGCACACTTGAGGCCGGCGGCTGTCGCGTAAGCGGCGGCCGAGGCGGAGGTGTTTCCGGTGGAAGCACATACAACGGCTTTGGCGCCGGCTTCGACTGCTGCCGTCATCGCCATGGTCATGCCGCGGTCCTTGAAAGAACCCGTGGGGTTCATGCCCTCGACCTTCAGGTACACCTGGGAGCCGGTCAGCTCGGAAAGCTTCTGAGCGTGGACGAGCGGGGTGCCGCCTTCGCCGAGGGTGATGACCTTGGTGGCTTCCGTTACAGGCAAACGATCAGCGTATTCGCGGATTACTCCGCGCCATTGGTGAGCCACTTAGACCCCTTCTACCCGCAGTACGGATGTCACAGAATTGATGACGTCCAGGCCCTTGACGGCCTCGACGGTTGCTGCGAGTGCAGCTTCGGATGCACGGTGCGTCACGATTTTCAGCTCAGCCGACTCAACATTCGAGGCAGAGTCGCGGTGGATCGTTTGACGCATGATCTCGATGGATACGCCGTTCTCCGCAAAAATGTGGGCGATGCGAGCCAGCACACCTGCTTGGTCTGCTACATCCAGACCGATGTAATAGCTGGTGTTGGAGGCATCAATGGGCAGTGCCGGAACATGCCCGGTAGTTGTTTCCGTGCGGCCGGGACCGCCCAGCACCAGGCGTCGGGCAGCGGAGACGAGGTCACCCAACACAGCTGAGGCAGTGGGAGTCCCCCCTGCACCCTGGCCGTAGAACATCAGTTCACCGGCGTTTTCGGCTTCAATGAAGACGGCGTTGAACGCGCCACGGACAGCGGCAAGCGGGTGTTCGCGTGGCAGGAGGGTGGGGTGCACGCGTACCGAGATTCCGCTGCCGTTCCCTGAAGCTTCGATCTTCTCGGCGATGGCCAGAAGCTTGATGACGAAGCCGGCTTCCTTGGCCGAAGCGATGTCCGCAGCACTGACCTTGGTGATCCCCTCGCAATAGACGTCGTCCAGGGAGAACCTTGTGTGGAAGGACAACGATGCCAGGATCGCGGCCTTGGCAGCCGCATCATGGCCCTCGATATCGGCGGTGGGGTCAGCTTCGGCGTATCCGAGGCGCTGCGCTTCGGCAAGGGCGTCCGCAAACTGTGCACCAGTAGTGTCCATCTGGTCAAGGATGAAGTTGGTGGTCCCGTTCACGATCCCGAGAACCCTCGTAATGCGATCGCCGGAGAGGCTGTCACGGATCGGGCGCAGGATGGGAATGGCACCGGCAACTGCGGCTTCGTAGGACAGTTGGACGCCGGCCTTGTCAGCCTCTTCGTAGAGAGTGGGGCCGTCCTGCGCGAGCAGTGCCTTGTTGCCGGTGACAACGCACGCGCCATTCTGGATGGCGGTGACGATGAGCGTACGTGCGGGTTCGATGCCGCCCATGAGCTCGATGACGAGGTCTGCGTCCTTGACGAGGGTCTCGGCGTCCGTGGTAAAGAGCTCACGAGGCAGTTCGACGTCGCGCGGCGAGTCGATGTTGCGCACGGCAATACCGGACAGCTCGAGGCGGGCACCACTTCGGGCGGCCAGTGCCTCGGCGTCGTCAATAAGAATGCGCGCGACCTGGGCCCCTACATTGCCACAGCCCAGCAGGGCCACCTTCAGGGTTCGCACTTCAGACATTCGCCACTCCCATGTCGCGGTTCAAGAGATCTTCTTCGGTTTCCCCGCGGACAATGAGCCTGGCGGCTCCGTCGCGCACAGCGACAACGCCAGGCCGGGCCAGGTAGTTGTAGTTGCTTGAGAGGGCCCAGCAATAGGCGCCGGTACCCGGTACTGCGAGCAAATCACCGGCTGCCACATCCGCGGGCAGATATACATCTCTAACAACTATGTCGCCGCTCTCGCAATGTTTGCCCACTACGCGGGACAGTTGCGGAGCTGCATCCGAGTCACGGGACGCCAAAATCGCCGAATAATCCGCGTCGTAAAGCACCGGACGGGCGTTGTCGCTCATTCCGCCATCCACCGACACATACCGGCGCGGATACGTAACGTTCTCTGGACCTGTTTCGGTGCCCGGAACGTCCACGCGGACAGTTTTAAGCGTGCCTACCTCATACAAAGTGAACGTAGTGCTCCCGACGATCGCGCGTCCAGGTTCGATGGAAACGCGGGGCGGTTCGATGCCGAGTTCTGCGCACTTTGAACGCACGACGGCGGCCATCGCCTGCGCAATTTCCGCCGGAGGGCGGGGGGTGTCCACTGGCGTATAGGCGATTCCATAGCCGCCCCCGAGGTCCAATTCCGGCAGGATGACGGAGTATTTGGCCTGCATCGCTGCCTGAAAGCCGAGGAGCTTTTCTGCGGCCAGGGCGAATCCGTCGGCTTCGAAGATCTGGGAGCCGATGTGGCAGTGCAATCCCAGGAGCTCCACGCTCGGGTACGACGTCGCGGCTGCCACTGCTTCTTCAGCGGCGGACAGGCCAGCTTCCTCTGTGGAGTCCTCAGCCATGGACAGGCCAAATTTTTGGTCCTCGTGCGCTGTGGCGATGAATTCGTGGGTGTGGGCGTGCACCCCTGGCGTGAGGCGCAGCATGACCTTGGCGGTCTCGCCGCGGCTGGAGGCAATCTTGGCGACCCGTTCCAATTCATCGAGGCTGTCCACCACGATTCGGCCCACCCTCATATCCAGTGCCCGGTTGATCTCGGCGTCGGACTTGTTGTTACCGTGCAGCCCCAGGTTGGGCCCGGGGATTCCTGCGCGGGCGGCAACTGCCAGTTCACCTCCGGAACATGTGTCCAGGCGAAGGCCTTCCTCTGCCACCCACTGTGCCACCGACGTGCAGAGAAAAGACTTGCCTGCATAGTAGACATCCACTCCCCCACAGATGTCCGCGAAAGCGTCGTCGAAGGCGTCTTTGAAAGCACGGGCACGCGCGCGGAAGTCAGATTCGCTCATCACAAAGAGAGGAGTGCCGAATTGCGCCTTGAGATCGCTGACTGAAATCCCGTCAATGGTGACCTCACCGGCTTCGTTCTTCTCCACACCGGCTGCCCACATCGGTGCTTGAAGGGCGTTAAGGTCTTCCGGGACGGCCAGCCATTCGGGAGCAAGCGGAGAGGCCTGGGGTGAATTTGGTGCGGCGTTTGTGGTCATGGCCTTACATCCGTTCCGGCGCGGAAACGCCCAGCAGTCCGAGTCCGTTGGCAAGCACCTGGCTCGTTGCGTCGTTGAGCCAGAGACGGGTCCGGTTCACGTCAAGCACTGGTTCCTCGCCCAGCGGGGAGACCCGGCAGGCGTCGTACCAGCGGTGGTAGGCACCGGCGATGACTTCAAGATGGCGGGCAACGCGGTGCGGTTCGCGGAGCTCGGCTGCTTTGGCCACGATGGAAGGGTAGCTGCCCAAATAGGAAAGAAGCTCGTTCTCCGTGGCGTGATCCAGCAGCGATGCGTCGAACACAGATCGGTCGACCCCCGCCTCGGCGGCGTTGCGCGCCGTTCCCCTGGAGCGGGCATGGGCGTATTGCACGTAGAACACGGGGTTCTCGTTGCTGTTCTTCTTGAGCAGTTCCGGGTCCAGTGTCAGCGGCGAGTCGGCAGGGAACCGGGCAAGGGAGTAGCGCACTGCGTCCTTGCCCAACCAGGAAATGAGGTCCTTGAGTTCAATGATGTTGCCCGCACGCTTGGACAACTTGGCGCCGTTGACGGACACCAGCTGTCCGATGAGAACCTCAATGTTTACCTCGGGATCGTCGCCCGCGCACGCTGCAATAGCCTTGAGGCGATTGATGTAGCCGTGGTGGTCGGCGCCAAGAAGGTAAATCTTCTCGGTGAAACCGCGGTCCTTCTTGGAGAGGTAGTACGCGGCATCGGCGGCGAAATAAGTGGGTTCCCCATTCGCGCGGATCATGACGCGGTCTTTGTCATCACCGAAGTCAGTGGTGCGCAGCCAAACGGCGCCGCCGTCGTCGAACACATGGCCCTGTTCGCGGAGGCGGGCAACGGCAGATTCGATGGCACCGGCGTCGTGCAGTTCTTTCTCCGAGAAGAAGACGTCGAACTCAACGCCGAAATCTGCCAGCGTTGCCTTGATATCCGCCATCTGTGCCTCGTAGGCAGCAGCACGGATGACCGGCAGGGAAGCCTCGTCTGTGAGTTCACGGATATCAGGGTGCGCCTTGAGTACTTCATCACCGAGCTCGCGTATGTACTCGCCCGGGTAGCCGCCCTCGGGGACGCCACGGCCGTGGAGCCGGGAAAGGACTGAGTTGGCGAAGACGTTCATCTGCGAACCGGCGTCGTTGATGTAGTACTCGGCGGTGACGTCCGCGCCCGAAGCCCGCAGCACGCGGGCGATCGCGTCGCCCAGGGCGGCCCACCGGGTATGGCCGATGTGAAGAGGACCCGTGGGATTGGCGGAAACGAATTCCATGTTCACAACATGTCCTGCGAGCGCCTGGTTGGTTCCGTAAGTGGAACCCGCCTCAACGATTGCCTTGGCAAGCGCGCCTGCCGTAGCAGCATCAACGGTGATGTTCAGGAAGCCCGGACCTGCGATTTCCACTGCGGTCACGCCGGCGATTTCCTGTAGGCGGTGGCTGAGGATTCCCGCGAAGACGCGCGGATTCGTGCCGGCCTGCTTGGCCAATTGCAGGGCAATATTGGTGGCCCAGTCTCCGTGGTCCCTGTTCTTGGGGCGCTCCACCCGGACGTCGTCGGGGACAGCGGATTCCGCCAAGGCAATTTCGCCGGCAGAGACGGCATCCTTAAGGCAGGTGGATATGGCAGCAGAGAGTTCTTCGGGAGTCACCCATCCAGCCTACCGGGGGCCCGCGAACTCGAGGAATTAAGGCTCGTTTATGTGGATATCTTGGACACTGCGCCTATCCATGACTGGACATAGCACCTATACATTAACGGCGGGGGGCACTCACAGACTGAACCATTAGGCTGATTTCAACGTTGTGAAGACGTAAGAGGTGGCCTTAACGGTCGTCCAGAGACCGCAACCATCCGTTGACCGCATGTTGATGATTACATCTTGTCCAGTTGAAACGAGCAGAACATGACTACGTCACTCCGCAAGAGCCTCTACGTCGGGTTCGCCAGCGTCTCCATCATCGGGACCGCAGCTGCCTGTGCCCCCACAACGGAAGCCCCGTCAACCCAGACACCCGCTACCCAGAATGGTGGCCAGGCCTCCACTGGCAGCCCTTCTTCCTCCTCTTCGGCTGGAAAGGGTGGTTCCACCTACAAGGACGGCACGTACAGCGCCGACGGAACATACACATCGCCGAACGGCCAGGAGACGGTTGGCGTTCAGCTCACGCTGGCCGCGGACAAGGTGGAGGCAGTGAATATCACCGTCCACCCCTCCAACCCCAATACCAAGAAGTTCCAAGGCGAGTTTGCCAGCGGTATCGCGGCGCAGATCGTTGGCAAAGACATCGACGAACTCAACGTTTCCAAGGTGGCCGGTTCCTCCTTGACCTCCGGCGGCTTCAACGAGGCCGTGGAGCAGATCAAGTCCCAGGCAAAGTAGCAGTCATGCCGCATCCGGGCTGGAGCCGCTTTAGCTTCGAAGGGATCGGTACGCACTGGGAGATCTCGACGTCGTCGACGCTTGCGCCGGATGTGCAGCGCCAACTGCTTGGAACGGTGGCGGATTACGACCACACGTATTCGCGGTTCAGGCCTGATTCCCTGGTGTCCGCTCTGCAGCGCGGCCCCGGCAGCATTTCCCTGCCCGGGCACTCTGTGGCCCTCCATGACGTCTACGAGGCCCTGTACCGGCTCAGTGGAGGCTCCATGACACCCCTGATCGGCAGCAGTTTGAACCGTCTTGGTTACGATGCCGGCTACTCCCTGGTTCCTTCAGGAGCCCCTGAGGGCGCAGCCAAGTGGGAAGACGACGTCCTTGAATGGTCGGGAACCACGGTGTCGGGCAAGGTCCCGCTCGTATTGGACATCGGCGCCGCAGGAAAAGGACAGCTCGTGGACCTGCTCGCTGAAGTCCTCCGCTCGACCGGCTATGTTGACTTCCTGGTGGATGGCAGCGGCGACATGCTGCATGCCGGCAGCATGCCCGTCACTGTGGCCTTGGAGCATCCTTATAACCCTAGGAAGGCAATCGGCACTGTGGAATTGGACAATTCCGCCCTCTGCGCTTCCGCCTCCAACCGGCGGGCCTGGGGCGACGGGCTGCACCATGTACTGGACGGAATCACGGGGCAACCAATCCAAACCACAGTAGCCACGTGGACCATGGCCGCGAGCGCGATGGTGGCAGATGCCCTGGCTACGGCACTCTTCATGGTGGAGCCGGCTGCCCTGGAGGCTGAGTTCGATTTTTCCTGGCTCCGGGTGTTTTCGAATGGGACTGCCACATTTTCGGCTGGCTTTGAGGGGAGACTGTTCACATGAATGCCATGAAGTCGCGATTGGACACCTGGTTGGGCCGCTTCACCATGTACCGCTTGATTTTGTGGGTTCTCGGGGTACTTGTGGCCTACAGCCTGCTTCTGAACGTCTTGGGGTGGCTGACGTTCGGCCTGCCACAGATGCTGGTTCACGTATGCCTGTGCCTGGGACTTACCTATGGATCGAACCGCCTGCTGGCCTTGCTTTTCCGAACCACGCCACATTCGGAGTCTTCACTCATCACTGGCCTGCTCCTGTATTTCCTGTTCTGGCCCACATTCGTCCCCACTGACATGCTCGGTGTTGCTTTGGCTTGTGTCCTGGCCAGCGCTTCGAAGTATGCTTTGGCTTTCCGTGGGCGCCACATTTTCAACCCTGCGGCCGCAGGGGCTTTCATCACGGGCTTGACCGGACTGAACATAGCTACGTGGTGGGCTGCAACGCCTGCCATGTTGTGGCTCCTCGTTCCCGGCGTCCTGGCTGTCCTGTACCGCACACGCAAAATGCTGATGGCAACAGTTTTCCTGCTGGTGGCGACCAGCATCGTCTGTGTCGAATTGTTGGGCCGCGGCATGACCTTCGGCCAGGCCCTGTGGCAGCCGTTGGCTCAGCGCCCCCTGCTCTTCTTTGTCGGCTTCATGCTTACCGAGCCGCTCACGCTCCCCCCACGCCGTTGGCAGCAATTGGCGCTTGCCGGCGTCGTAGGTGTTGTCTTTGCGGTTCCGTACAACTTTGGCTTCGTGGCCAATTCCCCTGAACTCGCGCTCCTGGTGGGGAACCTCATCGCTTTCTTCCTGGGCCAGCGGGGCCGCGTGGAACTGACGTTCAAGGGATCCCGGGCCCTAACGCCGGGGACCAGGGAGTTCCGCTTCGAGCCAAGGCGCCCAGTCCGCTACGCGGCGGGTCAATTCATGGAGCTGAACCTTCCGCATTCGGGGTCAGATGGCAAAGGCCGCCGCCGTGTCTTCAGCATCACCAGCGCCCCGGGTGCTCCAGAAGTAACTTTCGGCGTCGGAACTGCCGAGCCCTTGTCCACTGCCAAGAAGACGTTGTTGGCGCTAAAGCCTGGTGACATGATCTCCGCCACAGCGGTTGGCGGAGACTTCGTGCTCCCGCGCGGCGCCGCCAAGCCGGTCTTGCTGATTGCCGCAGGTATTGGCATCACTCCCTTTCTTTCCCACCTTGCGTCCGACGCCGCACCCCGCGACACCATGGTCCTTTACCTTGCCCAGGGGCGAGATGAACTAGCCGCGTGTGAGCAATTGGAGGCATCGGGGGCAAAAGTGATCGCCCGGCTTGCGGACGGCTCTACTCCCCCCGATTTCATGCACGACGCCGGTACTTCCCGGATCGATGCACAGCGCCTGAAGGAGCTGGTACCGGACATCGAGGCCCGCGAGGTTTACGTCTCCGGTTCCCCGGCGAGCGTGGATTCCCTGCGTGCCGCGGCGCGCGGCGCAGGTGCGCGGCGGGTGCATGTTGACTCGTTTGCGGGGTACTGAGCTGCAGGTACCGGTGGACCCTAAGGTGCAGGGCGCTAAAGATCATGGCCGGGTTTTCTTTTGGGGCGCGGTGGCTGCTAAGCTCTAGGACGTCCCACCGGCAACGGAGGGAACCCCGGATGCCCTCGTAGCTCAGGGGATAGAGCGTCTGCCTCCGGAGCAGAAGGCCGTAGGTTCGAATCCTATCGAGGGCACACACGATACCCCGCCAGTCCAACTGGCGGGGTATTTTTTGTGTTCCAACGCCCACTCCAGCCACCGCTACCCGGGTCGCCACTATCAATTCAGGGCTTGCCGGGCGAACACCCCAAAATTGTCACCCCCCACTCCTAGGCTGATCACAGTTGCCAGTCGCCAAGAGCCAAAGGGGTTGCCGTGATTTGTTCAATCGTTCCGCCTTACATGCTTCGAAGGATTGCCGCCCAGAGTGAACCACGGCTTTGGGCTGTTGCCCGTGCCGCGAAGGAGTCACTCCTGCACATCAAGGATCTCCAGGCGGTTCGCGCGGCGCCGGCACCCTCCGTTCCCCCCAGTGCAGTGGCGGCAAAGCCCGGCCCGCCAAAGCGCACCATCTACGATGCCGACACCTCGGAAAACCTGCCCGGCCGCTTGGTCCGCAAGGAAGGAACTGCTCCTGTTGGGGACGCCGCTGCCGATGAGGCCTATGACGGCTTGGGGAGTACGCACCGACTGTATGCAGAGATCTTCGGCCGGGATTCCATCGACGGTGCCGGCCTGGCGCTGGACGCCACCGTTCATTACGGCAATCTGTACGACAATGCCTTTTGGGACGGAAAACAGATGGTCTTCGGGGACGGCGACGGGGAGATTTTCCAGCGATTCACCAAGTCCGTCAGTGTCATTGGCCACGAACTCGCTCATGGGGTCACACAGTTCACGGCCGGGCTCAATTACCGCAACCAGGCAGGCGCCTTGAACGAGTCCTTGTCGGACGTCTTCGGTGTACTCGTGGAGCAATACTTCAAGAAGGAGACCACTGAGCAAGCAAGCTGGCTGATCGGGGAGGGCCTTTTTACCGACAAGGTCCAAGGTGCCGCCTTGCGCTCGATGAAGGCCCCGGGCACCGCTTATGATGACGACATCCTGGGTAAGGACCCGCAGCCGGACTCGATGGACACATACGTTCGGACCAGTGCCGACAACGGTGGCGTACACATCAATTCGGGCATCCCCAACAGGGCGTTCTACCTTGTTGCCGCGGAGTTGGGCGGCAATGCATGGGGTGTGCCAGGGCAGATCTGGTATGGCACACTCACCAGCGGGTCGCTGCCGCCAGCTTGTACCTTTGGCAAGTTCGCCAAGACCACTGCGGCTACCGCCGAAGAACTCTTTGGCGTTGGCTCAGTAGAGCATGACGCCGTCCTGAAGGCATGGGAGACTGTGAAGGTCAAGGTTTAGACCAGTCGGCGGGACCGTCCGGCCCGGGCAGTCCCGTCGTCGTCGGCTTGCCGCCAGTACGTCAAACGAGAAGTAGCCGGTCATGAAAATCACCGTCCAGCGCAGCGGGGGCGTAGCCGCGACGACACGCATCTGGAGCGTGGAGGCAGTCTCGGATGACGACAAAGAGCGCTGGATGCCGATCGTTGAGGCATGTCCATGGGACGAAGCGAAGAGCCAGGCCAGAACTGTCAACGAACCGGATCGGTTCATGTACTCCATCAGGGCAGGTCAACGGCGGGCGACGCTACCCGAGCGCGCGGTCACCRGGCCTTGGCAGGAACTGGTGGAGTGTGCCAAGGCCGAAGGTTCCGAGTCCCGTGGCCGCCTGGGGGCCCGCCGTTAGAAAGATTAGCCGCTAGATCGCCTCGGCCAGCTGCCCGCGGAAAGCCCTTCTGTAGCTTTGCGGGCTCGTGTCCAACACCTTCGTGAAATGGTGGCGCAGCAGGACCGAATGCCCGAATCCTGCTTCCCGCGCAATCTCGTCGATATTCAGCTCCGTGGACTCCAGGAGTTCCTGGGCGCGCAGGACACGCTGTGAGTTCAACCAAGCCGCAGGTGTGGTCCCCGTTTCCGCCCTGAAGCGGCGTGCGAATGTCCTGGGCGACATATGCAGCCGCGCAGCCAACTCGTTGACACTGTGTTCTTCGTCGAGGTGTTCAACCATCCATCGCAGGAGTTCCTCCATTGGCGCTGAACCACAGCGCGGCATTGGCCGGTCAATGAACTGGGCTTGGCCGCCGTCGCGATGGGGCGGGACTACCATGTCGCGCGCGATCGCGGCAGCTACGTTGGCTCCCAGCTCTACACGTACAAGATGGAGGCATGCATCGATTCCGGCGGCAGTTCCCGCGCTGGTAATGATGGTTCCGTCCTGTACATAGAGGACGTTCTCATCCACCACTGCTGCAGGGTAGCGACTCGCCAGATCCTGGGAATAGTGCCAGTGGGTGGTGCACCGGCGCCCATCAAGCAGCCCGGCCCGCGCCAAGGCGTAAGCGCCGGAGCAAATGGACATCACCCAGGCGCCCCTGGCGTGAGCGGCCCGGAGTGCATCCAGGACAGGCTCGGGGATCTCCTGGTCCCTGCCGAAGGGCGCCATGATCACCAGGTCGGCATCGGCCGCGGCTTCCAGGCCGTGGTTGACATGCAGCGAGAGCCCGGACTTCATGCGGATGTCTCCTGGCTCCGGCGCGCAAACCCTGAAGTCGAAAGCGGGAACGCCTGCGCCGCGGTCGGATCTGTCGATGCCGAAGACTTCAAAGGCAGTGCCGAACTCGAAGATGGAGAAGTCAGGGACAACTATGACGGCTACTGATTTCAACATATCTCCAGTGTGGCAGAAAATCGTCTAAATGGGGCATTTCTGCCACTGTTTCTTGGCTGCCGCCAAGAGAAGACTGAAGGCATGGAAATCTTCGGAATCATCCTCTTCATCGTCCTTATCACCGCCGTCGCAGCCACCGTGACCGCCCTCCTGAAGGACGGACGCGGCCACAACCCACCCATCAACTCCAAGGAACCCTGGAGCGCCTTCGACGCTCCGAGTACTCCCTACTGGAACCCCCGCATCTACTAGCCGCGCGCCAACCCACTGAAAGCAGTCAGTCAAGGCCTGTCCATCCGACGCCCGTCCTTCACGGAATCCACCAGGATTTCCTGAACGACGGGCGTCCCTATGCCTGCTTCTCTATGGGGGCGGCCTTGCAGTAGCTCGCCTGGCGGGCAGCAGCGGGCAGCAGCGGGCAGCGCCGGGCAGCGGTGAGGCTCCGGACATGCGACAGGAGACAGCGGACGTTGGCGGGAAGCCACAGTAGACTGGCAGCAGCCATGACACTTCATATTTCCTACCCCGCTGAGCTGCCGGTATCCGAGCGCCGCGAGGATCTGATGGCGGCGATCGCCGCAAACCAGGTGACCATCATTGCCGGCGAAACCGGCTCGGGCAAGACCACGCAGATCCCCAAGATGTGCTTGGAACTGGGCCTGGGCGACAAAGGCCTGATCGGCCACACGCAGCCGCGACGACTGGCGGCCAGGACTGTTGCGGAGCGCATCGCGTCCGAGTTGGACGTCGAGATCGGCCAGGAAGTTGGCTTCCAGGTCCGGTTCACTGGCGAGGTCAGCGCATCGACCAAGATCAAGCTCATGACCGATGGCATCCTCCTGGCAGAGATCCAACGGGACAAACTCCTGCGCAAGTACAGCACGATCATCATTGACGAAGCCCACGAACGCAGCCTGAACATCGACTTCATCCTGGGCTACCTCAAGCGGGTCCTCCCCCAGCGGCCGGACCTGAAAATTATCATCACCTCGGCCACGATCGATCCTGAACGCTTCGCCAAGCACTTTGGCACGGAGGAATCCCCAGCCCCCATCATCGAGGTTTCCGGCCGCACCTACCCGGTAGAGATCCGGTACCGGCCCTTGTCACAGCCTGCCGGGTCCGACGAGGACGGTTCCGATGACGAACTGGAAGAGGACCGGGACCCGTTGGATGCGGTCTGTGACGCGGTTGATGAACTGGCCAAGGAAGCACCGGGCGATATTCTCGTGTTCTTCTCTGGTGAGCGGGAAATCCGCGACGCCGCCGAGGCCATCAATGGCCGCATCCAGACCAACCGGCGCCTGGCAGGTACGGAAGTCCTGCCCCTCTTTGCCAGGTTGAGCCTGCAGGAGCAGCACGGCGTGTTCAATCCGGGTGGAAAGCGTCGCATCATCCTCGCCACCAACGTGGCGGAAACTTCGCTGACGGTCCCCGGCATCAAATACGTGATCGACACCGGCACGGCCCGCATCTCGCGGTACTCACACCGGACCAAGGTCCAGCGCCTGCCGATCGAACGTGTATCCCAGGCGTCAGCCAACCAGCGTTCCGGGCGGTGTGGCCGCGTTTCCGAGGGCATCGCCATCCGTCTCTACTCAGAAGAAGACTTTGAGTCCCGTCCACAGTTCACGGATCCGGAAATCCTGCGGACCAACCTGGCCGCAGTCATTCTGCAGATGACGGCCATGGGCGTTGCCCGCGGTCCCAAGGATGTTGAGAACTTCCCGTTCGTCGAACCGCCTGATTCACGCGCCATCAACGACGGCGTCACCCTCCTTCGCGAACTTGGCGCCCTCAGCCCGGCTACTTCGAGCACGCCTGCGTCCAAGGATCCCCGCGATAACCGCCGCAGTGGTGGTGGCCTCACCGCCGTCGGGCAGAAGCTGGCCCAGCTGCCTGTTGACCCAAGGCTCGGCCGCATGATTGTCGAAGCCGGCAAACGCGGTTGCGTCCGCGAAGTGATGATCCTGGCAGCAGCCCTTACCATCCAGGATCCTCGCGAAAGGCCGACCGACAAGCAGCAACTCGCTGCTGAGAAGCATGCCCGATTCCGCGATGAGAACTCGGACTTCACTGGCTTCCTCAACCTCTGGAACTACATCCAGGAAAAGCAACGCGAGCTGTCCTCAACCCAGTTCCGCCGGCTGTGCCGAAACGAATTCATCAACTATCTACGGGTCCGGGAGTGGCAGGACCTTTTCACCCAACTCCGCCAACTCGCCAAGCCCTTGGGTATCACGCTGGACAACAAGCGTGAAGCTGATCCCGTAGGCAACCACGAGGGAATCCACATCAGCCTGCTGTCAGGGTTGCTGAGCCACATCGGCCTTCTTGATGAGCGCAAGCGCGAATACGCCGGCGCCCGGGGCAGCCGCTTCGCGATCTTCCCCGGTTCTGCCTTGTTCAAGAAATCGCCCGCGTTCGTCATGGCCGCCGAGTTGGTGGAAACCAGCCGCCTGTGGGCACGTGTCGCTGCCAGGTTCGATCCCTTGTGGGTGGAGCAGGTAGCCCCGGACCTCGTGAAGCGCTCCTACAGCGAGCCCCATTGGTCCTCCCGTCAGGGCGCCGTCATGGCCCACGAGAAAGTCACGCTGTACGGCGTGCCTATCATCCCGAACCGGCGGGTCAACTACGGCCGCATCGATCCGGAATTGTCCCGTGAACTCTTCATCCGCCACGCACTGGTGGAAGGCGAGTGGAAGACCCATCACAAATTCTTCCACCGCAACCGCGCGCTCCTTCAGGAGATCGAAGAGCTTGAGACCAGAATGCGCCGGCGGGACATCCTGGTGGACGATCAGACCCTCTTCGAGTTCTATGACGCCCGGGTGGGCACGGGCGTCGTGTCCGAACGGCATTTCGATAAATGGTGGAAGGATGCCCGCCAAACCGATCCAACGCTGCTGGACTTTGATCAGTCGCTTTTGATGAGCGAGGACGCCGAGGCCCTTGATGACTCTGCCTACCCCAAGACGTGGCTGCACAAGGGCTTCGAACTTCCACTGAGCTACGAGTTCCATCCTGTGGCTCCGGGGTCTGCTCCGAATCCTTCAGACGGTGTCACAGCTGAAGTTCCGGTGTTGTTCCTGAACCAACTGGACGACGCACCGTTCCGGTGGCAGATTCCGGGACAACGCGTAGAACTGGTCACAGCGCTTATCAAATCCCTGCCTAAGCAGGTTCGGAAGAACTTTGTGCCTGCCCCTGACGTGGCCCGTCAGGCTACAGAGGCCTTGGAAAGAGACTTCGATCCGGCCGTTGACGAACTCGAGCCCTCCTTGGAACTGGTTCTTCGCCGGCTCCGCGGACACGTCATCCCACCAGGATCATGGAACTGGGAGGCTGTGCCTCCCCACCTTCGCGTGAGCTTCAAGGTAGTGGACAGCAACGGCAAGGTCCTGGACGAAGGCAAGGACCTTGCCCAACTACAAGAAAAACTGGCCCCTGCCACGCGACGGGCAATCGCCGAATCGCTCGGTGCAACACCCGCGACGACGGCCCGCGGCAAGAGCGGCACAAGAACCGGAGCCCCCGGGACCTCAAACGGCAAGACCGCAGGTTCCGCGGCAGGGAGCGCCAGCAGCCCTGACGTTCGTGCCGGTGCCGACCCAGCCCAAGGAGCCGTGGCCGAACGTACTGGTATCACCGAATGGGACTTCGGGAACGTGCAACGCCAAGTTACCCGAACGGTCAGGGGCCACGCAGTGACTGGCTACCCCGCGATTGTGGATGAGGGTACCTCTGTGGCCCTGCGCGTGTTCCAAAGCCAGCAGGAGCAGGAAGCGGCTATGCGTGGTGGCGTGATCCGACTCCTGGCACTTCGGATTCCCTCACCGGACCGGTACGTGGTGGAGCATCTCAGCAACACCGAAAAGCTGACGTTCAGCCAGAACCCGCACGGCTCGGTGAGTGCCCTGATCGCTGACTGTGCCCTCGCCGCCATCGACAAACTGACCCCGGAGGCACTGCCTTGGGATAAGGAAGCCTTCGATGCGTTGTATGAAGTAGTCCGTGCTGAGCTGATCGATACCGTATTTACAGTGACGGCCGTCGTCGAACGCATCCTCGCCAGCACACGCCGGATCCAGAAGCAGTTGAAGTCCAGTGCCAGCCTGCCGCTCATCAGCGCCCTCAATGACATGAAAAGCCAGCTGGAACAGTTGGTCTTTCCGGGCTTTGTGGCACAGACGGGCTACGCGCAGCTGAGCCAGCTTCCGCGGTACCTGCAGGCGATCGAGAAGCGGCTGGAGAAGCTCCCGGGCAACGTTCAGCGCGACGGACTGAATATGGCCATCGTTCAGGCCCTGGAGGATGACTACGACGACGCCGTATCAGCGTTGCTCCCAGGACGCCGGGCAGGTGCGGAATTAACCCGGGTGCGCTGGATGATCGAGGAACTGCGTGTAAGCCTCTTCGCCGTCGAGTTGGGCACGGCCTACTCTGTTTCCGAGAAGCGCATCCGAACGGTGCTGAACCAGGCCTTGGCGCCGGCCTGACGGTTAGTCTTCAGGTACGAAGTCCCCGTGGCCGGCAGCCCGTAAGGCCGCGCGGAGCTTCACAGCCGTAGCATCCATGACGGCAGGATCCGGGTTATGGTCCACGTTGTGGACCTCAAAGTCCGCCATCGAATAGGCGGGCCAGATGTGCACGTGCAAGTGGTCCACCTCGAAGCCTTCCATCAGGACACCCACGCGCTTGGCGTTGAAAAGCTCTTCCTGGACCTTGCCGATCCTCTGGGCAACGTCCATGACCTTGGCCAAAAGCTCCGGGCTGGCGTGCGTCCAGGAATCCACTTCCTCACGAGGCACCACCAGTGTGTGTCCCGGCGTGATCGGAGCGATTGTCAGGAAGGCCACAACGTCCTCGTCCTTCCATACGAAACGGCCCGGGATTTCCCCATTGATGATTTTGGTGAACAGCGTGCTCATGCATCTGCCCTTTCTGACGGTTCCTGAAGTGTTGAGGTGTCCAGCACGAATCGGTACTTTACGTCGCCGGCCACCATGCGGTCGTACGCTTCGTTAAGTTGGTCTGCCCCTACGATCTCGATGTCGCTGGCAACTCCATGCGCGGCGCAGAAATCAAGCATTTCCTGGGTTTCCTCGATCCCACCAATCAGCGAACCTGCATAGGCCAGGCGACGGCGGATAAGCAGCCCCGGGCTGACAGGCGGCATGTCTTCGGCGGGGAGCCCAAGCTGGAAAAGGGCCCCATCAAGCCGCAGCGTGCGGAAGTAGGGGTTGAGGTCATGCGGGGCTGCAACGGTGTCAATGATGACATCGATGCTGCGGTTCGCAGCCGCCATTGCCTCGGCGTCCCTGGACAGCACCACCTGGTCCGCCCCCAGTTCCCGTGCGGCGTCGAACTTCGCTTCAGAAGTGGTAAACACAGTGACCTCGGCGCCCATGGCCTTGGCGATCTTGACAGCCATGTGGCCTAACCCGCCCAGCCCCACTACTCCCACCGAATCTCCCTCTTCGACGTCGAAATACCTCAACGGCGAATACGTGGTGATCCCGGCGCATAACAGTGGGGCGGCCGCTGCGGCGTCCAGGGCTTCAGGGATACGCAGCACGAAGCGCCGGTCAACCACCACCGACGTCGAATATCCGCCTTGGGTTATTGCGTCGCCATTGCGCGGGTCCGGGACTCCGTAGGTGCCAACATTGCCCCGCTCGCAGTACTGCTCCAGTCCGTCCAGGCAGCTCTCGCATTCCCGGCAGGAATCCACCAGGCAGCCAACACCAACGCGGTCACCCGGAGCGAAATTCTGCACAGCAGCCCCCACCCGCGTTACCCGGCCGACGATCTCATGGCCCGGAACCAGCGGATAGGGTGGCAAACGCCATTCGCCACGTGTGGCATGAACATCGGAGTGGCACAGACCGCAAAACTCGATCGCGATCTCTACATCGTCTTCCTTGGGCGCGCGGCGCGCCACAGTCAGCGGTACCAACCCGCTGTCCGGGGACGTGGCGCCAAACGCCGCCGCGAGTGTGGAACCTGCCGGTTCAGATGATTGCCCAGGAACAGGCTTCGCTGTGTCCATGGGGATTGGCTTCGCTAGTGGCGGGGGCACGGGACGTCCGGGGGTCATGATCCGACGCTACTCCCGGCAGCGGTGCTCGTGCCAGTTTGCCCGTGGGCGCCAGGAGCATCCCCAACGTTCCCTACATGTTCGTCCTCGAATGGTTCACTCCCAACGGCCACGGGATTCGTGTCATTGTTTGACCATTGCGAGAATGACCCAGGGAAGAGTGCCGCGGTGTATCCGGCAATTTCCAGGGCAGCAACCTGGTGCGCAGCCGTTACGCCGGATCCGCAGTAGACGGCAACGTTGCCCGGGCCATCCGCTCCCAATCCAGCAAAGCGCCTGCGCAGTTCCTCCGCCGAAAGGAACCTGCCTTCCGCGGTGAGGTTTTCGGTGGTCGGTGCGCTGACAGCGCCGGGTATGTGTCCGGCGCGGGGGTCAATCGGTTCGATTTCGCCCCTGTAACGTTCCCCGGCCCGCGCATCCAGCAGTACGCCCTGCTCATGCCAGTGCGCAGCTTCCTCCTCATTGATCGTTGGCATTTTGCCGTCGGCCAAGGTGACATTCCCGACGGCGGGCGTCACCTCGCCTGCCTGCACAGGGTGACCTGCCGCACGCCAGGCGGCCAGTCCGCCGTCGAGCAGGTAGACGGTTTCCACGCCCGCATTCCTCAGCATCCACCAAGCGCGGGCCGCGGCCATACTGCCGCTGTTGTCATAAGCGACCACCGTGTCGCCGTCGTTGATCCCCCAGCGTCGCGCGGCAAGCTGGAAGCGTTCAACTGAGGGAAGGGGATGCCGGCCCCGGGCGGGCTGTGCGTGGTCCGCGAGTTCGCTGGGCAGGTCAACGAAAACCGCCCCTGGCAGATGGCCTTCCATATATTGACTGTGCCCATCCGTCCTGCCCAGGACCCAGCGCACGTCAAGGAGTACCGTGCGCTCCCCCGCCGCGAGCCGCCGGTGTACTTCGGATGCGTCCATCAGAATGGTCATCTGCTCTCCTTCAGGTAAGCCTGTGCGGGCGCTCTGCTACCCATGCCGGTCTTCCAGCCTAGTCTTGCGTTCCACACCCCGCCGGTAGGCTTGTCCGGTGAGCAATTCGTGCATTCAGGACAGGGTTTGGGCCAGCGAGGCCATCCGCAAGATCGAAGCTGAGAACAATCGTTCGGCAGATACGCACCTCTACGCCGTCCCCCTGCCCGAGCATTGGGGCGTCCAGCTCTATCTCAAGGATGAGTCGACGCACCGATCAGGCAGCCTCAAACATCGCCTGGCCCGTTCCCTGTTCCTCTACGGCCTGGTCAACGGCTGGATCACGGAGGGCACCACTATCGTCGAAGCCTCCAGTGGCAGCACCGCGGTCTCCGAAGCATACTTCGCCCGGCTCATTGGTTTGCCGTTCATCGCTGTCATGACCAAGACCACCAGCCCGGAAAAGATCGCCCTCATCGAGGAATTCGGGGGCGCCTGCCTTTTGGTGGACCACGCTTCAGAGGTATACGCCGTGGCGGAGGAGACAGCGAAAACCTCCGGGGGCTACTACATGGACCAGTTCACCTTCGCCGAGCGCGCCACGGACTGGAGGGGCAACAACAACATCGCTGAATCAATCTTCCAGCAACTCTCCCTGGAAGAGCATCCTGTTCCCGAGTGGATCGTTGTGGGTGCAGGAACCGGCGGCACGAGCGCGACCATAGGTCGCTACCTGCGATACAACAGGCACAGCACCGGCCTCGCAGTGGTGGACCCGGAGAACTCTGCGTTCTACCCGGCATGGCGGGATAGCAACGCTGCCGCCGCCACGGGTTTGCCGTCCCGTATCGAAGGCATCGGCCGTCCCCGCGCGGAGCCGAGCTTCGTCCCGGCTGTCATCGACCACATGATCCAAGTCCCGGACGCCGCCTCTGTGGCGGCCATGCGACACCTGCGTAAGCTCACGGGATTGCACRCAGGGCCCTCTACGGGCACCAACCTTTGGGGCGTCTGGCAACTCGTGGCAAAGATGGTCTCGGAAGGGCGAAAGGGAAGCGTCGTCTCCCTCATGTGCGACGGCGGCGACCGCTACGTCGGCAGCTATAACGACGCGGATTGGCTGGCCAGCAAAGGACTGGACCCAGCGCCGTACGAAGCGGTCCTGGACCGCTTCCACGAAACCGGTGCGTGGACCGCTTAAACCTCTACTGACTCACGGGGCGCGAGCCGCGTGTACGTAGTTCCGTACCGGGCACCGATGCGGGTGACGTGGCCTTCGACGATCCCCCGGCCCAACTCGTTAAGCAGGCCATCATGGACGGGGAACGCTATGGGCGCGCGCACAGAGATGACAAAATCCACCACTTCCCCCACTTTGGACCATGGCGCATGGATGGGCACCAGCAGCGTCTGGACGTCGATACCGTCCGGAACCACGAATGAATCACCGGGGTGGAAGACGTTCCCATCCACAAGGTAGCCGATGTTGGACACCACGGGAATCTGGGCATGGATAATGGCATGCTGGCCGCCGAAGGTTCGCACCGGGAACCCCGCTGCCTCGAAATCGGACCCCGGTTCGACCGTATGGATGCGATTGGCCAACGTTTCGGATCCAGCTGCGTCCACTCCTGCTCCATCGATGAGGGACTTTGCAACACCTGATGGCGCATAGACCTCAAGCGAAGAGTTGCTGCGCAGGGCCGTCAGCACGGCCGGCCGATCAACGTGGTCGTTGTGCTCATGGGTTACAAGGACAGCATGCGCACCTGCCAACGCTTCTTCGGCCTCAGAGAACGTGCCCGGATCGATGACCAGGACCCGCCCGTCTTTTTCCAGCCGGACACAGGCATGCGTGAACTTGGTGAGCTTCATGGTGACAGCCTAGGTGCGGCCACTGACAGTTTCCAAGCCTCCCCTGCTGGTAAAATTGGGGTTTGCCAGCGTTTCCAGGGAAGTGAGTCTTTCAATGCCACAAGGCACCAATTCCGCCACGACCGGCCCAGCCTCGCCGGCCGTGACAGGTATCAAGGAGCAGCGCGTCACCAAGCAACGCCTGGCCGTCAGCGCAGCGCTGGATGAATTGGACGACTTCGTCAGCACCCAGGAACTGTACCGCCTTCTGCAGAACAAGGGCATCTCCGTATCCCTTGCCACTGCCTACCGCATCCTGCAGTCACTTGCCGATGATGGACTCATTGATGTCCTGCGCAATGGGGAGGGCGAAGCCGTCTACCGACGCTGCACCGTCACCGGACACCACCACCATTTGCTTTGCCGGAACTGCGGCAAAGCAGTGGAAGTTGAAGCCCCGGCGGTTGAGACCTGGGCGGCCCGAACAGCCGCTGAGCATGGCTTCACCGAGGTGGCGCACACTGTGGAGATCTTTGGACTGTGTCCTGAATGCACAGCCAAGAAGGCCGCGGGAAAGCTCTAGAGAGCGCCGGCTGGCTGCTCCCGTGATACGCGGCCGTTGAGGCCACGGTTGGCCCGCACCCGCCCGATTACGCGGCACACTACGTAAATAAGGAATGACAACGTGGTGACATAGGGGCTGATGGGTATGCGGCTGCCAAGGGCAAGCAGAATTCCACCCACCGTGGCAGCGATCGCGAACACAACACTCAAAAGCACCACCAGGCGTGGTGAAGTGGTAACCCTGAGTGCGGCAGCGGCCGGTGTGATGAGCAGTGCCAAAACCAGCAGTGCGCCCACGATCTGGATGGACAAAGCCACACTGATCCCCAGCAGCACCATGAAGCCTATCGCCAAGCCGCGAACGGGAACACCACGCGCTTCAGCCATTTCAGGGTCCACGCTGGCAAAACTGAGCGGGCGCCAGATCGCCACGAGGGCAATCATCACCAGGATCGCCGTACCCGCGAGTGCCTGAAGCTGGACAGTGTCCACGGAAACGATCTGGCCGGTGAGCAAGCCGAATTTGTTGGCGGCACGGCCCTCGTAGAGGGCAAGGAACAAGATGCCCAGGCCTAGCCCAAACGGCATGATGACGCCAATGATCGAGTTCTTGTCCCGGGCCCTCACACCCATGAATCCCAGCAGCACTGCCGCAGCCACTGAACCGATCAGCGAGCCGAAAATGATATCGGCACCGATCAGCAGGGCAAAAGCCGCACCTGCAAAGGACAGCTCAGAGATGCCATGGACGGCGAACGCCAGGTCCCGCTTCATCACGAACGTGCCAACGAGTCCGCCAAGAAGTCCCAGGACAGCCCCGGCCCAAATGGAGTTTTGAACCAGCACCAGCAATTCGCCGTAGTTCTCAAAGTTAAAGATGGTCTGCAGGATTCCATTGAGGTCCATTTAGAACTCCTGCCCAGCTGCGGCGTGCGCGTCGTCATGGAAGTGCGTGGTCGCGTCCGGAAGCCCGACGACGACGATCCTTCCGTTGGTGTGGATGACCTCCACATGGCTGTTGTACAGCTCGGACAAAACTTCAGTAGTCATAACTTCCTGTGGCGTCCCCACACGGAAATGGCCGCCGGCCAGGTAGAGCACGCGATCAACGTAGTCGATCACGGGATTGATTTCGTGCGTTACGAAAACGACGGCACTGTTCCGGGCATGGCATTGTTCGTTGATGAGTGAACTGACGCCCTGCTGATGATGCAGGTCCAAGGACAGCAACGGTTCATCACAAAGGAATACCTGAGGTTCCGTGGCCAGGGCTTGGGCCACTCGAAGCCGTTGTTGCTCTCCACCAGACAACTGCCCCACAGGCACTTTCGCGTAGTCCGAGGCTCCCACCAGCTCCAGCAGTTCATCGATCCGCTGGTTTACCTTCCTTGAGGCCAGCCGCATACCCCACCGGTGGCCGTCAATGCCGAGCCCTACCAGGTCTCGTGCACGTAAAGGCGTATCCGGCGCGAAGGACTTTTGTTGAGGAATGTAACCGATCCGCTTGCTTCCCCGCTCCACCGGATGCCCACCCAAGACAACCGTTCCTGACTTCAATTCCTGAAGCCCCAGGAGGACCTTCAGGAAGCTGGTCTTGCCGCTGCCATTGGGGCCGAGGACGGCAAAGAACTCCCCCGGATTTATGTCGAGATCAAGATCGCGCCAGAGTGTCCTCTTGCCGAACTGAAGGCTCGCTCCGCGGAGGCTCACTACGGGTGTCAAAAGTTGTCCTCGATTCATGCGTTGCTGGCGAACGCAACTAGTGGCGGCGCCTTACGTTTGATGCCTGAGCTGGTACAGGAGTCCTTGCTGGTGCGGGATTCTGTGCTGGTAAGAGACAGAGGGCCCCGCAGCCATCCTGAATATCTTAGGACGCCGACAGGGCCCCCACCGCAGGGGAGGTGAGGAAATTTACTTCTTGAGTGCTGACGAGATCGATTCCACGTTGTCTGTCATCCACTGCACGTAGTCCTTGCCCTCCGGCAGGGTCTCAGTGAAGTTCACTACCGGCACGCCCGCAGTCCCGGCAGCCCGCATTACGGACTCGGTCTGCGGCCCTTCCGTCTGCTCGTTGTAGGCCAGCAGCCGGACACCTCCGGAGCCCACCAGGTCTGTCGTTTCCTTCAGGACCGACGCCGGCACATCGATTCCCTCTTCAATCGCTGCACTGTAGGCCTCCGGAGTCTTGTTCTCCAGTCCGGCCGCTGCCAGCAGATACAAAGGAACGGGCTCGGTGATCGCCACGGGAGCGTGGTCGTTGGCTTCCTTGAGGGCAGCAAGCTTCCCGTTGAGCTCGGTCAGCTTCGCCTTGAAAGTGTTCGCGTTGGTTGTAAACGTCGATGCCGATGCCGGATCCAGGCTGCCGAGCTTGCTGGCGACCGCGTCGGCGAATTTGCCCATCGCGTCCAGGCTGTACCAGACGTGCTCGTTGAATTCGCCGTGGTCATGGTTGTGGCCCTCTTCGGAGGACGCACCTTCGCTGTGGCTTTCCTCTTCGGGAGCCAACCCCGAGACCTCAACGGCGCTGATCATATTTTCGTGGCCAACGTTTGTCTCATCGGCAATTTTGTGGAGGAATTCGTCATATCCTCCGCCGTTCTCCACCACGAGCTTGGCTTTGGAGATGACCAGTTTGTCTTGCGCACTGGCTTCGTAGGAATGCGGGTCCTGGCTCGTCTTGGTGATGATCGCGTTCACGTTGACCTTGTCCCCGCCAATGGCCTTCACGACGTCCCCGTAAACATTCGTGGAGGTCACCACTTCAATGGCCCCTGTCGATGACGACGGGGTTCCTGCCCCGGCGCTACCGGAACAGGATGAAAGCAATAGGGCGGCAAGGCCTGCAGAAGCGGCCAACGACATGCGGGCGACGGAACGACGCACGGAAACCTCGGATCTACTCAAATGAGAATCAAGAACATTTATTGGTTGGGTTTCAGCTTAGCTCTAAATGGGAATGATTCCTATTTAGCAAGGGCTTGCGCCGACCACCGAGGCCGGCGCAAGCTTCAATTTCGCGCTATTGCTGGGTCTGCGGACCGCCAAGCCGCCGTATCCCCGTGGCCTGCGTAGCATCCCGGATCTCGCCCACCAATTGCTCGATCACGTCCTCAAGGAACAAAACGCCCTGTGTCGCGCCGCCTGCTCCAACCACGCGGGCCAGGTGCGATCCGGTCCGCTGCATCACAGACATCGCCTGCTCAATCTCATCCTCCGGGGAGAGGTTCGCCAGGGAACGGATCCGCCCCTCGGCAATCGGATGGCGGCGACCCTCCTCAGGTATGGAGAGGATGTCCTTGACGTGCAGGTACCCGGCGAGTTCGCCGTCGTCGTCCACCATGGGGAAGCGAGAGAAGCCGGTACGGCTGACCGCCTTTTCCAACTCGACGGGAGTCGACGCTGTCCTCAGCACCACCAGCTTGTCCAACGGAACCATGATGTGCGACGCCGTATGTTCGGAGAACTCCAAGGCACCACTGAGCAAACCAGCGTCATCGTCCACCAGGCCGTGCCGTGTGGATTCCTGCACAATCGACTGGACTTCCTCAAGGGTGAACGAAGATGACACTTCGTCCTTCGGCTCGATCCGCATCAATCGGAGGATGTGGTTCGCAAGCCAGTTAAGGGTCCAGATCACTGGTTTGACCACGCGGCCGATAAACACCAGCGGCGGCGCCAACAGCAGGGCCGCCTTGTCCGCTACGGACACCGAGATGTTCTTGGGGACCATCTCTCCGAACGTCACATGCAGGAACGTGACAAAGAGGAGCGCAATCGCAAAGGCGATGACATCCGCCAACTCCATCGGAACGCCAACCATCTCAAGCGGCCCCGCCAACAAGTGATGGATAGCCGGCTCGGCAACCTGGAGAATCAAGAGCGAGCACACGGTGATGCCAAGCTGGGCGCAGGCCAGCATCAGGGACACACTTTCCATGGCCCGCAACGTAGTTTGCGCCCGCTTTGACCCAGCTTGCGCCAAAGGCTCAATCTGGCTGCGGCGTGCGGACATGATCGCAAATTCCGCACCCACGAAGAAAGCATTGCCGATCAAAAGAACCACGAGCCAGGCAATTCCTGCCCAGTCACTCATACGGCACCTGCTTCATGGCGATCATTCTGCGTGTCCTCAACGGCCGCTTCATCTTCCTCAATGTGGCGGAAGCAGATCCGGTCAATTCTCCGACCATCCATCCTGGTCACGGTCAGCGTGCCGCCCCCGGCCTCCACCACATCACCTACCTTCGCGATACGACCAAGCTTGCTCATCACGTAGCCACCAACAGTTTCGTAAGCAGGCTCGTCGGGGACAGTCAGGTTGGGGATTTGCTCGGATACCTCATCCGGCCTCAGCAGTCCAGGGAAGTACCAGTCGCCGGATGCGCTCTGCAAGAGGCCGGGGCGGACCTTGTCGTGTTCGTCGGAGACCTCCCCAACGATCTCCTCAACCAGGTCTTCGAGGGTTGCGATCCCGGCAGTGCCACCATATTCATCCAGAACCACAGCCAGTTGCAGGTTTCCTTCGCGCAGTTCGGAGAGGAGGGCATCCAAATGGATGGTCTCCGGAACGCGAAGCACGTCAGTCATGATTGCCCCGGCCTGAAGCTTCGCCCGGCGATCTGCCGGCACGGCAACTGCTTTCTTAATATGGACCACCCCACGGATGTCGTCGGCCGAGTCACCGATCACCGGGAAACGGGAGTATCCAGTCCGCCGTGCGGCGTCGAGGATGTCGCTCACAGGCTGATCAGCGTCAATCGTCTCCATCCGAATGCGCGGCGTCATGACATCCGCCGCAGTGCGGCCAGAGAAATTCAGGGTTCGCGCCACAAAGTTTGCTGTGCCTGCATCCAGTGTGCCGAGCTCCGCGGAACGCCGGACAAGTGAAGCCAGCTCGGCAGGAGTCCGTGCCCCCGAGATTTCCTCTTTCGCTTCAAGCCCAAACAAGTTCAATACCTTGTTGGAGAAGCCGTTCAACACGACGATGGCGGGCTTGAAGATGGCCGTGAAAATCAGTTGCGGACGGGCAAGCTTCCTGCCCAGCGGGAAAGCAAGGGCGATCGCCATGTTCTTGGGCACCAGCTCGCCCAGGAGCATCGACAACAGAGTGGCGAAAGCCATTGCGAGAACAAGTGCGACGGAATGTGCGACTTCCGGGGTGAGGCCAAGGAGGCCCAGGGGCCCCACCAGGAGCTGTCCCACAGAGGGCTCCATCACGAAACCCGTCAGGAGCGTGGTCAGCGTAATGCCAAGTTGGCAGCTGGAAAGCTGCGTGGACAGGGACTTCAAGCATTTCAGCAGCGGAGCTGCGCCGTGGTCGCCGTTGTCTACTGCGCGCTGAACGCTCGCCTGGTCCAGGGCAACGAGGGAAAACTCAACTGCTACAAAGAAGCCGGTGCCAAGAATCAGGGCAAAACCGGCAAGGAGGAGAAACCATTCCACTTAGCGCTTCCCTCCAAGGGCAGGCGCTTGCGGTGCGGAACTTGCCCTCAAGGGAGAGATTCGCCCAGGCGGAGGCTGATCGGGTGCCGCAGACGCATGGTCCGTGGCGCCACCGGCTTGGAACGCCGGCGCGTGATGGGCATGTGAACGGGTATTGCCGGCTCGAGGGGTGCGCTGTGCGGAGTTGCCTGATCGGCTCCCCCGACAGCTCCCAGGCCGGCACCTAGATTTACTGTCCATAAGGGTTTCAGTCTACAGGGCAGGTTCCGCGGGCCCATGCAGAGGTCCCTCCCCCAGGGAAATGGAGCGCAGGAGCATTACGTCGGCCTCAACATGATTTAGGTCACCACTATTGGCAGTTAACCAACGATCCTAACTAGACTGACAAAGGTCTGAGTTCGCGGGACCCGGACCCTGGTGCATTGTTGCGGAAAAGCAACCTTGACCAGCGGGAAATCAAAACTCATGGAAGAGGCGTATTTCAAGTGCCAGAGCAGCCCAGCCACCGTCTACCAGAGGAATTTGGCGGAAACGAGTGGCTCGTTGACGAACTGTACGAGCGGTACCAGCAGGACAAGAATTCGGTCGACGCCAAGTGGTGGCCGCTCTTCGAATCCTTCGACACCGGTGACGGCACTTCTTCCAACGGAACCTCCGCAGCCCCCACCGCTGCCAATCCCCCCACCCAAGTACTTCCCGTGGTAGCTCCGGCTGCAGCGGCACCGGCACCGGCGCCGGCCGCTCCTGAAGCTGCCCCTGCGACCACCCCTGCCGCTGCTGCTTCCGGTGAACCGGCAGTTGCGGCTCCGGCGAAGAAAGCCCCGGCCACGGTTGCCAAGGATGGAGCAAAGAAGCCCGTCGGCGGCAATGCCGCACAACCGATTCCTGCCCAGCTGCCCAAGAGCACCAAGGCGCCCACCGCTCCCGAGGAGGACGTCGTTTCCGTCCTTCGCGGACCGGCGAAGGCCATCGCTACCAACATGGTGACCAGCCTTGAAGTGCCTACTGCCACCAGCGTCCGGGCAGTTCCGGCCAAGCTGCTGATCGACAACCGCGTTGTCATCAACTCCAACCTTGCACGTGCCCGCGGCGGCAAGGTGTCCTTCACGCACCTCATCGGCTACGCGGTTGTCCGCGCCCTCTCCCAGTTCCCGTCGATGAACGTCTACTACGACGAAATTGATGGCAAGCCGAGCGCTGTCCAGCCTGCCCACGTCAACTTTGGCATCGCCATTGACATGCCCAAGCCCGATGGCACCCGCCTCCTGATGGTTCCCAACATCAAGAAGGCCGAGACCATGGACTTTGCCGAGTTCTGGCACACCTATGAGGACCTCATCAAGCGAGCCCGCAACGGCAAGCTCACGGCGGACGACCACGCCGGCACCACGGTCTCCCTGACCAACCCGGGCGGCATCGGCACCGTTCACTCTGTACCGCGTCTCTCCAAGGGACAGGCAGCCATCATCGGCGTCGGCGCCCTTGACTACCCGGCCGAGTTCCAGGGTGCCAGCGAGAAGATCATCGCCCAGAACGCCATCAGCAAGATCCTCACGCTGACCTCCACCTACGACCACCGGGTTATCCAAGGCGCAGGCAGCGGCGAGTTCCTCAAGTTGGTCCACCAGCTCCTCCTTGGTGCGCAGAACTTCTACGACGAAATCTTTGAAGCCCTCCGCATTCCGTACGAGCCCGTCCGTTGGAGCCCTGACCTCCAGGTTGACCCAGCAGATGAGATCAACAAGGTTGCGCGGATCCAGCAGCTCATCCACTCATACCGCGTGCGTGGCCACCTCATGGCCGACACGGACCCCCTGGAATACGTCCAGCGCAAGCACCCGGACCTGGACGTCCTGACCTACGGTCTCACGCTCTGGGACCTGGACCGCGAATGGCCTACCGGTGGCTTCGGTGGCAAGTCGCAGCTGAAGTTCCGCGACATCCTGGGCGTACTCCGTGATGCTTACTGCCGCACCACCGGCATCGAGTACATGCACATCCAGGAGCCGGCGGAGCGTAAGTGGTTCCAGGACCAGCTGGAGCACCCGTACTCCAAGCCGAGCCGCGAAGAGCAGCTGCGCATCGTTTCCAAGCTCAACGCAGCCGAGGCTTTCGAAACCTTCCTCCAGACCAAGTTCGTCGGGCAGAAGCGCTTCTCCCTCGAAGGCGGCGAGTCGCTTATTCCGCTCCTTGACGCCGTCATCTCGGACGCTGCCGACGACGGCCTTGACGAAGTCGCGATCGGCATGGCCCACCGTGGCCGCCTGAACGTGCTCACCAACATTGCAGGCAAGACCTACGCACAGGTGTTCCGTGAATTCGAAGGCACCCAGGACCCTCGCTCCGTCCAGGGGTCCGGCGATGTGAAGTACCACCTGGGTACTGAAGGCACCTTCACCTCGGACAACGGCAAGCAGACCAAGGTCTACCTCGCCGCCAACCCGTCCCACCTTGAAGCAGTCGACTCCGTGCTCGAGGGCATCGTCCGCGCCAAGCAGGACCGACTGGATCAAGGCGAGTCCTTCCCGGTCCTGCCCATCATGGTTCACGGTGACGCTGCATTCGCAGGCCAGGGTGTTGTCGCCGAGACCCTCAACCTGTCCCAGCTGCGTGGTTACCGCACCGGTGGCACCATCCACGTGATCGTGAACAACCAGGTTGGCTTCACCACGGCGCCGTCCTCTTCGCGTTCATCGACGTACTCCACGGATGTGGCCAAGATGATCCAAGCTCCGGTGTTCCACGTGAATGGCGACGACCCCGAAGCCGTGGTGCGTGTTGCGCAGCTCGCCTACGAGTTCCGCCAGCGCTTCCACAAGGACGTCGTCATCGACATGGTGTGCTACCGCCGCCGTGGTCACAACGAGGGCGATGACCCCTCGATGACGCAGCCCCTGATGTACAACCTGATCGAAGCCAAGCGTTCGGTCCGCAAGTTGTACACGGAATCGCTGATCGGTCGTGGCGACATCACCGAGGAAGAAGCCGAGCAGCTGCTCCGCGACTACCAGGAACGCCTTGAGCGGGTCTTTGCTGAGACTCACGCGGCGCAGACCTCCCCCATCCCGATCATCACGGCTGACTCTGCTGCTGTCTCGGACATCGAGCGCCCGATTGCCCAGCAGGCAGACTTCGGAACCAACTCACCGGCTTCCACCGCGATCTCCCCCGAGACCCTTGCCCGCATCGGCAAGGCCCACCTGGAGATCCCGGAGGGCTTCACGGTTCACTCCAAGCTCAAGCAGCTCCTGGAGAAGCGTGAGCAGATGTCCCGTGAAGGTGGCATTGACTGGGGCTTTGGCGAGATCGCGGCCTTCGGTTCGCTGATCATGGAGGGCGTCCCCGTCCGGTTGGCTGGCCAGGACTCGCGCCGCGGTACCTTCGTGCAGCGTCACGCAGTGTTCCACGACCGCGCCAATGGCAATGAGTGGCTGCCCCTGGGCAACCTCTCGGATAACCAGGCCAAGCTGTGGATCTATGACTCGCTGCTGTCCGAATATGCGGCCATGGGCTTTGAATATGGATACTCGGTGGAGCGTCCCGACGCCTTGGTGCTGTGGGAAGCCCAGTTCGGTGACTTCGTCAACGGTGCGCAGACCATCATCGATGAATTCATTTCCTCCGCTGAGCAGAAGTGGGGCCAGCGTTCCTCGCTCGTCCTGATGCTGCCGCACGGCTACGAAGGTCAGGGGCCTGACCACTCATCCGCACGCATCGAGCGGTTCCTGCAGCTCTGTGCCGAGGACAACATGATTGTCGCCAACCCCACTACGGCAGCCTCGCACTTCCATCTCCTGCGTCGCCAGGCCTACAGCCGTCCGCGCAAGCCGTTGATCATCTTCACGCCGAAGCAGTTGCTCCGCCTCAAGGGCGCCGCGTCCGCCGTCGAGGACTTTACGACGGGCGGCTTCAGGCCAGTCATCAGCGATCCCGAGGTAGAGGCCGCAAACGTGGACCGGGTTATCCTGGTCTCCGGCCGCTTGTACTACGACCTCCTGTCCAACCGACAGAAGTCCGGGGACACCTCCACTGCGATTATCCGCGTGGAGCAGTTGTACCCGCTGCCGAAGGCCGAAATTGATGCAGAGCTCGCCAAGTACCCGAACGCTGACATCGTCTGGGCGCAGGATGAGCCCGCCAACCAGGGTCCGTGGCCGTTCATGGGCCTGAACCTGGCGCCGGTGCTGGATCGCAGGCTCCGCCTCGTGTCGCGTCCGGCATCTGCGTCCACAGCCGCAGGCTCCATGAAGCGCCACGCTGCTGAGCAGGATGCCTTGATCAAGCAGGCGTTCGAACGCAAGTAGCCAAAAAAACTGCCCGGCCGGAGGTGCTGTCAATGCACCTCCGGCCGGGCAGTTCTGTTTAATGGGACAGGTACCCGGTTCATCAAGCCGGCCGCAGATCCAAAAGCCGTGCAAGGACCGTAACGAGTGTGAAGAGGTAACCGTGGAAGACAGGAAGCTGCGCATTGCGGCTGTAGGAGATGAATTGCTCGCCGGTTTGGGTGACCCCCGCGCCTTGGGTTGGCTGGGAAGAGTGCTGGCCCGTACGCCCCAGGACACCGTGGTGGTGGAAAGCTTCTCACTCCCCTGCCCCATGGAAGGCACAGAGGGTTTGGCCTCGCGATGGCAGGACGAAGCCGGCCGCCGTTTCAGCGACTCGCACGAGAACCGGCTGGTCATAGGACTCTCCGGCCGTGACCTGGAATTCGGGCTTTCAACGGCGCGAAGCCGTTTGAACCTTGCAAACATTCTTGATGGAGCCTCGCACAGTGGCGTCGAAGTGTTCGTGGTGGGCCCTCCGCCCACCCTTGATCCGGCGCGCAACAAACGCCTGGCCGATCTCAACACGGCATTTGCGGATGTCACCACCCGCCGCAACCACCACTATGTCGACACTTTCTCTCCGTTGCTGAACCACGAGCAATGGAGGACGGACCTCGCAGCCAATGGGGGGACACCAGGACAGGCCGGCTACGGATTGATTGCGTGGCTCGTGCTGCACCGCGGCTGGTTCCAGTGGCTTAACATCGCCCAGCCAGAGTAGCCCTCCCAGAAAACCATTGCGTTCCCCCCATTCGCGATATATCGTGTTTTCATCAACGCGATATATCGCAATTTGGAGGGATCATGTCTGACGAACTTTGGACCGTGACGGGCCCACAAACAATTGATGTGGACGATGTCCACTCGCTCAAACTTGGAATAGTCAAGGGCAGGTTCGACGTCGTCACCCACGACGAACCCTTCGTCCGGATCGAGGTCAGCGAGATCAGCGGTGACCCCCTGACCATCACGCTGGTGAACGGCCGCTTGGAGGTACGCCACCAACTCCAAGGACCACAAGGTTGGTTCCGAAACCTGATGGGTACGGTCAACAACACCAGCACCAACTCCGTAGTGGTCGGGATCGCGCTTCCGCGTGGAGTGGACGTCGAAGCGGGGACAGTAAACGGCGATGGCATGGTCTCCGGCGTCAACGGACGGATTCGGCTCAACACAGTTTCGGGCTCCGTCATGGCTGACGGGACCAGCGGTGAATTGCACGTCAACACCGTCAGTGGCGAGGTCATCGCCAGAAACCACGACGGCGTACTGACCGCCAAGAGCGTTTCGGGTGAAGTCACAGCCTCAGGCAAGTTCAAGAACGTCCGGGCAAGCACGGTGAGCGGGGACCTCAGCTTCGACCTCCACGACTACACCAACGACCTCGGAGCCAATTCGGTGTCAGGGGACCTGACCATCCGGCTGCCGCACGACATCGGCCTGGACATCGTTGCCAAGTCCGCCAGCGGCACCGTCATCATTGATGACCAGATGTATGCCCAGCCCGGAAGTAAGGTGCAGACCATTGTGGGTCCGGATGAGAGGCTCATGCTCGTACGGACGAATACGGTCTCAGGCAAGACTTACATCATGCACGGTACAGCGCCGGCATCCGGAAATGACCGCCCGATGCCTGGGGAGGCGGGTCTCTGATGCCTCCTGTTTTTGCGCATGGCGCCCTGCGCTTGTACCTTCTGGCACTGCTTGAGTCAGGACCCAAGCACGGATATGAGCTCATCAAGGCATTGGGTGACCGGTTCGGCGGTACCTACTCCCCCAGCGCCGGGACGATTTATCCGCGGCTCGGGAAACTGGAGGAGGAAGGCCTTGTGGCTACCGAGACGGAGGGCCGGCGAACAAAGTACTTCATCACGGAAGCGGGGCTGGCGGAACTGAACCGTCGGCGGCAGGAGCTTGCCGACGTCGAGGATAATATCTCAGCCTCCGTGCGGCGGCTGGCCGACAACCTGCGGGAAGACATCAGAACCAACATGCGTGGGCTGAAGGCAGATCTCGCCGCTACAGCGGAAGCCGCGCGCAGCACGGCGACGGCCGCCACCTTCCAAAGCAGAACGTCGGGCTTTTCCCCTGAAGGACACCGAATGCTCAAAGAGGCCGAGCTCCTGGTTCAATCATTCCGCGATGACATCCGCGTGGAGCTGCGTCAACACAGCGCCTCGCACCCGCTGAATCCCGTAACGCTGGAGACAGTACGTGCAGTCCTGGACCAAGCCCGCATCTCCATCAGGAATTCCCTGCGGAGCTGACAACAGTACAGTCCGGTTCGCGAGCGAACGCCCGGATGTGCGAAACTGGAGGGCAGCTCTATTGAGTATCAATCATTGAAGGAGGCCAGCTATGAGCAAGCGTGCACGTAAGCGTCGTGACCGTAAGCGCGGCGGCGCGAACCACGGCAAGCGTCCCAACACCTAAGCCACCGGCTTAGCGTCAAGGCTTAACAGCGAGGGCCCCGGAAACCATACGGTTTCCGGGGCCCTTGGCGTGTGTGGCCTTTTACCTGGCCCATTGCTGGATCAGCGGCATTAAATCAAGCCTCCACCGGCTTGATGGAGTGGATCCGGTCAAGTATTGAGTTCTTGAGGTTCTCCGGCGCAGACTCCGTGCAGGAACGCTTGACCATGGTGCGGATGAGGCACTCAAGGTCATACTGCTCAGCACATTCCTCGCAGGTGTCCAAGTGCTGCTTGATCTCTGTGAGGTCCTCGCGGGTCAATGCGCCGTCGAGGTACTCATAGATCCGCTGCATCCGTGTATCGTCGCAATCGCCCAATCCCTGGCAGTCGCTCATTGCTCTTTCTCCTGATTGTTGCTCCCGGCCGCGGCCTGGTCTTCGGTGTGGGCCTTGAAGCCCCGTTCTGCGGCGTAATCCGCCAGCATGTCCCGCAGCATCTTCCGGCCGCGGTGCAACCGCGACATGACTGTGCCGATCGGGGTGTTCATGATTTCGGAAATCTGCTTGTAGGCATATCCCTCGACGTCGGCGAAGTAGACAGCCAACCGGAATTCCTCCGGGATGGCCTGCAACGCGCTCTTGACATCGGAATCCGGCAGGTGGTCCAAGGCCTCAGCCTCTGCGGAGCGCAACCCGGACGAGGTGTGCGACTCAGCCTTTGCCAACTGCCAATCCTCAATCGTGTCCGAGTTTGACTGCAGCGGTTCACGCTGCCTCTTCCGATAGAGGTTGATGTAGGTATTGGTCAGGATCCGGTAGAGCCAGGCCTTGAGGTTGGTCCCCGGCTTGTACTGGTGAAAAGCCGAAAACGCCTTGGTGTAAGCCTCTTGCACGAGGTCCTCGGCATCTGAGGGATTCCGTGCCATCCGCATCGCCGCTGAATACAGCTGGTCCACGTACTGCATGGCGTCGCGCTCAAACCGCTCCCGCCGCTGTTCGGGAGTTTCCGTGGCGATATCGACGTCGGCCGGTACCGATGCGTCGGCTGTGCTGTCCTCCGGGGACGAGTCGGCTGCTTCGTACATGGCCGCTGCGGCCGGTTCAATGGTGCTCATCGTTGCCAAGTCTACTGTCAGCTTCCGGGAATCCCCCTGTGCAGGATAGCCAGCCTCCAGCAGACCCACACGGTCCTTAACCAAGGTCAAAAAACCAACTCCGTTCAGCGAAGCGGCAACACCATGCCGCGGCCCGGTCTTCACCGTGCCTGTTGTTCACAACGGCAGCCGCTGGGTAAATATTCCGCAAAGGTGCAAGACTAGAGCAGACTGCACCCCTTGAACACAGCACTTAGTGAATAACGTCATGAATCAACATGACAAGCCATCCAGGAGGCAAGACATGTCTGTTATCCGTTTTCTCGCGCGGCCGATGCTCGCGTCCAGCTTCGTCATCGCAGGTCTGGACAAGCTCAAGAACGCGGACGACACTGCCAGGCAATTGTCCCCGGTCCTTCGCCGCGCCTCGGAGTCACTGCCCTTCCCGACTGATGAGAAAGTCCTGGCCCGGGTAATCGGTGGCGCGCAGCTGGGCGCCGGCGCTTTGCTTGGCCTTGGCAAACTCTCCCGCTTCGCGGCAACGGTCCTGGCGTTGACGTCCGCACTGAACTCCTATGTGGAGTGGCGCTCAGCTGACATCAGCACGAAAGAAGGCCGGAACGCCCGCCGCGCCCAACTCCTGAAGAACATTTCCCTGACGGGTGGCGTTTTGCTGGCCTCCGTAGACACAGAAGGCCGCCCCAGCCTTGCATGGCGGGCTGAACACCTGGCAGCCGATGCCAGGAAGGCCACCGGCAAGCAGCTCAAGCGGGCAGACAAAGCAGTACGCAAGGCCGTAGACAACGCAGTTGGAGCATAAGGAAGCATGACAGGTACCACCGCAGCAAACACGGGCTCAACACACTCCGTCGACACCCTGCCCCTTTGGGCGGCTCCCTACGCCACCGGGCCAGTGGATGCCACAGTGACGGTACCGGGCTCAAAATCGCTCACCAACCGTTTCCTGGTCCTTGCCGCATTGGCCGACGGTCCGTCCCGGCTGCGAGCACCCCTTCACTCCCGTGATTCCGTCCTGATGATTCAGGCGCTCAGGCAGTTGGGTGCCACCGTTACCGAGGTACCCGGCGATGGTGATTATGGACCGGACCTTGAGATCACGCCCATGGATCCTTCAGCTTCGGGGGCGGAGACTGCCATCGATTGCGGCCTTGCCGGGACAGTCATGCGCTTCGTTCCACCTTTAGCTGCGCTACGCAATGGTCCAACCACGTTCGACGGCGACCCCCACGCCCGGAAGCGGCCCATGGGGACCATCATCGAGGCACTCCTCGCCCTGGGAGTTCCTGTTGCCACGGAAGGCGGCAGGACGCCGTCGGCCCTTCCCTTCTCGGTGGATGGCACCGGCGAGGTTCGGGGCGGCCACCTGGTAATCGATGCCAGCGCCTCCTCCCAGTTCGTCTCGGCCTTGCTGCTGGTAGGCGCCCGCTTCGCCGAAGGCCTTCACCTGGAACACGTAGGCAAGCCGGTCCCCAGCCTGGACCACATCAATATGACCGTTGCCGTCCTTCGTGGAGTCGGCGTCAAGGTGGACGATTCAGTCCCCAACCACTGGCGAGTCGCGCCCGGCCCCATTCACGCCTTCGACCAGCGGATCGAACAGGACCTTTCCAACGCCGGCCCGTTCCTTGCCGCAGCCCTCGCGACCCATGGCACCGTCAGGATCCCCAACTGGCCCACCCAAACAACCCAGGTGGGTGACCTCTGGCGTAGCATCCTGGTTGAAATGGGAGCCACCGTGACACTCGAAAACGGCACGCTCACCGTGAAGGGCGGGCCTGAAATAAAGGGCGCCGACTTCGACGAGACCAGTGAACTCGCGCCCACCGTCGCTGCGCTGTGCGCCTTGGCTACAGGTCCTTCACGTCTAACCGGGATCGCGCACCTTCGTGGCCATGAAACGGATAGGCTCGCCGCGCTGGCCGCTGAAATCAATCGGCTTGGCGGCGACGCAGAAGAAACAGCCGATGGCCTCATTATCCGTCCGGCCACTCTGCACGCAGGCGTCGTCCACAGCTRCGCTGATCACCGCATGGCTACGGCGGGCGCTATTTTGGGGCTCGCCGTTGAGGGCGTGCAGGTGGAGGATATCGCTACCACGTCCAAGACGATGCCCGAATTTCCGCAGATGTGGGAGGCCATGCTGCAGCACGGCACAGGCGATGACTTGACCGTCACCAGTGAGGCCAGCAACTGAGCATGGGTCGCGACGCAAGCTCCTGGGACGAATCCGATGTCCGGATCCGTCCGAATAAAAAAGGGTCAAGGCCCCGCACCAAGGACCGTCCCAGTCATGATGACGCGGTCATTGGCCGGATTATCACGGTAGACCGAGGGCGCTACACTGCCATCGTTGGCGAAGACTCGGCGGATGAACGCATCATCATCGCTGCACGAGCGCGTGAACTGCGACGAAACCCCGTTGTCCCCGGCGATTTCGTCGCCTTGGTGGGCGACGTATCCGGAGAACCGGATACCCTTGCGCGGCTCGTCCGAATAGAGGAGCGGAAGACGCTCCTGCGGCGCAGCGCCGATGATACCGACCCCATCGAAAGAGTGGTGGTAGCCAACGCAGACCAACTTGTGGTGGTGGTCGCGGCGGCCAATCCGGAGCCCCGAACCGGCTTTATTGACCGCGCCCTGGTTGCAGCCTACGACGCCGGGATCGAGCCCCTGCTGCTCGTCACCAAAGCAGATGTCAAGGATCCTGCAGAGTTGTTGTCGAACTATCTCAGCCTGGACTTTCCCATCATCATCAGCCGTACCGCAGACGATGAAGCATCCGGTATCGATGCCCGCTCGGACGACGGACTGTCCGCGCGGCTGGACAGCCGCGCCGTTGCCGAATTGCGGGCCCACCTTGATGGAAAAGTGACTGTCATGCTGGGCCATTCAGGCGTCGGCAAGTCCACCATGGTTAACGCCCTGACCGGAGCCGAGCGGGCCACCGGTGGTGTCAACGCCGTCACAGGGCGGGGCCGGCACACGTCGTCGTCGGCGCTGGCCTTGAAGCTGGCGGATGCACCGCCGGGTAGCTGGATCATCGATACCCCCGGTATCCGCTCCTTCGGACTCGCGCATGTGGACCCCGACCGCATCCTGCATTCCTTCCCCGATTTGGAACCGGGCACCGAAGCTTGCGACCGCGGTTGCAAGCACGATGCCAGTGCCATCAATTGCGGACTTGACGCGTGGGTGAACGAGGGACACGCCGGTCCTTCCGGGGTGGCCCGCTTGTCTTCGCTCCGGCGGCTGCTGGGCGCGGACCCGCGTTTGGAAGCGAAAGAGACCAAAGAACTGGGTACCGTCAACTAAGCATTGGTGCAAGGCGATCCCAACTGCAGGGAACGTTTCACGATAGTTTGGTGGCATGACCCAACCCGTTTCCAGCTACAACGATGACCTCCGACTGGCCCACGTGCTGGCGGATTCCGTGGATGCCCAAACCATGGACCGCTTCAAGGCCTTGGATCTGCAGGTCGAGACCAAGCCTGACCTCACGCCAGTGACGGATGCCGACAAGGCTGCGGAAGAAGCCATTCGTGGCCAATTGTCGCGCTCGCGCCCCCGTGACGCCGTCCTCGGCGAGGAGTTCGGCAGCAGCGGCCACGGCTCCCGGCGTTGGATCATCGACCCCATCGACGGCACCAAGAACTTCGTTCGGGGAGTTCCTGTATGGGCTACCCTGATCGCACTTGTTGACGAAGGCGAGCCGGTCGTCGGACTTGTCAGTGCTCCGGCGCTGGGCAAGCGTTGGTGGGCAGCAAAGGACATGGGCGCCTATATGGGCCGCTCCCTCGCGTCAGCCACCCGGCTCAAGGTGTCAAACGTTTCGCAGTTGGCAGATGCTTCAATGTCATATTCCAGCCTTTCCGGTTGGAAGGAACGCGGAAATCTGGACGAGTTCCTGGGGTTGACCGAAGACATCTGGCGCACGCGGGCCTATGGCGACTTCTGGTCCTATTGCCTGGTAGCTGAGGGTGCCGTGGATATCGCCTGCGAGCCAGAGTTGAATGTCTACGACATGGCAGCATTGGTTCCCATCGTGACGGAAGCCGGCGGCCGCTTCACGTCACTGGAAGGCGAGGACGGCCCCTTTGGCGGCAACGCCCTGGCCACCAACTCCATCTTGCACTCAGAGGTCCTCAAGCGGCTAAACCCTGCTTTGGATGACCTCCTCTGACCCAGCGGCACCAACTAGCCAACCGGCTTTGCATAGAATTTTCGACGGCGGATGCCTCCTTTTCGGGGCCTCCGCCGTCTTTTCTTCGCCCAAAGCCCAGTTTCCGGACCCTTCGTAACAATGTGCTTAACAAAGCGAAGCGACTTTGGAGCAGGCCAGAGGCGTGCCCTAACCTCTTTACAGGTCACGAGTGCCAGCGCTAAACCCCGGTTTGCTGGCCGGCAACCCTCCATTCGCGGTGGGGTGCCCCGGGTGACGACCTGGCCGGTCCGGAACGGATACGGCAAGCGCGGATCCCCCTGAGGGGGTCCCTCTTGAGTGAGGTCCCATGAGCACTGCTACGTTCAACTCCACCGTTCTGCCGTCCCTTGTGGTCGAAGAAGCAGCGCACGAAGCCGCTGCAGGCAGGCCCCTGGCCGCCGTCACAGGCGCGGAGCTGCAAGCTCCCCTGATCCAGGGTGGCCACGTCCGCTACGCCAACCTTGACTACGGAGCATCCGCTCCAGCGCTGACAATTGTTTCTGCGTATCTCAATGAGATCCTCCCCTACTACGCCAGTGTCCACCGCGGCGCGGGCTACGCTTCCCAGATCAGCACCTCGGTCTACGAGAACTCCCGCGACATCGTCCGTGAATTCGTCGGCGGCCGTCCCGACGATTCCGTCATCTTCACCCGGAACACCACGGACTCGCTGAACCTGTTGGCAGGCTGCCTACCGCAACTGGACGGAAAGCCAACGGGCGAGGTCCTTTACCTGGACATCGAACACCATGCCAATCTCCTCCCCTGGCAGGGCGTCCCTCACCGCAGTGTCGTAGCTGCTTCGACACTGACAGCTACCCTGGCCAAGCTCCGCGAGGAACTTAGCCAAGGGGGCGTCTCGTTGCTCGCAGTCACCGGGGCCTCGAACGTGACCGGTGAGATCCTCCCGATCGCCGAACTCGCAGCCCTTGCGCACGAATACGGTGCCCGGATTGTGGTGGACGCCGCGCAGCTTGCCCCCCACCGCCGCATCAACATCACTGAAGCAGACGTCGACTACATCGTGTTCTCCGGGCACAAGCTCTACGCTCCGTTCGGCGCCGGTGTTGTTGTGGGCCGTCCTGACTGGCTCGACGCCGGTACTCCCCACCTTGCCGGCGGTGGCGCCGTTCGTGAAGCCCGCCTCGACTCGGTCAGCTGGGCTTCAGGTCCCGCCCGCCACGAGGGCGGCTCCCCCAACGTCCTCGGCGCGGCAACATTGGCCCGCGCGACACAGGTGCTGGCAGGCCTGGACCCAGAAGCATGGCATGCCCATGAAGCTGCCATCCGTTCGTATCTCGTTCAGGGACTTGAGGCAATCGACGGCGTGACCGTCCACCGGATCTTCAGCGACTCCGAGGACACCATCGGCGTGGTCAATTTCTCGGTGGAAGGATTCGACGCCGGACTGGTCGCCGCCTATCTCGCTGCAGAACACGGTGTAGGACTTCGTGACGGCCGCTTCTGCGCCCATCCCCTGCTCAAGCGGCTAGGACTCCCTTCCGGTTCCCTGCGAGCCAGCTTCGGCGTGGGCTCCCGACTGGAGGATGCCACACGACTGCTGGCTGGTATTGAAGAACTCAAGCGCACGGGTCTCGGTTGGGACTATGTAGTGGATGAGGGACGCTGGGTACCGGCCAACGACCACCGCAGCTACCCGGAATGGGCACCAAACACCCCGGGCACCGCAGGGGCTGCACCCTGCACGATCGACTGAAACGCAAGTACTGTGCGGTAAATTCGTAGGGTAACTGGCCTTCGCGGTAAAGGAGTCTGTGCGTGGCCGTGCCTTCCCGTAGTGTTTCCGGCGGCGTTGTTTCCGGCGGAAGTGTTTCCGGCCGCATTGGCAGGCCGGGTGGTCCCAAGCTGCATGCCACGCGCCGCCGCGAGCTGGGCCAGAGCTTCCAGGACGGCGGCGAACACTACGATCGCGTTCGGCCCGGCTATCCCACAGACTCAGTGGATTGGCTTCTCCCTCCTGGAGCGAAGTCCGCCGCGGATATTGGTGCAGGCACGGGAAAATTTACGGCACTGCTCGTGGACCGCGGCCTGCAGGTGGCCGCCGTCGATCCTTCCACAGACATGCTGGAGCAACTTCGAAAGTCCTGTCCCGGCGTTGAGGCGTTGGAGGGAACGGCCGAGGCAACAGGGCTGGCGGACTCAGCATTCGACGTCGTCAGCGTTGCCCAGGCATGGCATTGGTGTGACCCGATGAAAGCCAGCACGGAAATCGACCGGATCCTGCGGCCCCACGGAGTACTCGGCCTGATATGGAACCAACTGGACATCTCCGTGCCCTGGGTTCACCGGTTGTCACGCATCATGCACGCCGGGGATGTGCACAAGCCCGGCTTCCGGCCAGTTATCGGACCGGAGTTTATGAACTTGACGAGCCATCTCACCAGCTGGGAGGACGCCGTGTCACCGGAGGACATCCTGGAGCTCACGAAATCGCGCAGCTACTACCTCCGCGCAAATGAAGCCACCCGCTCAAAGGTCATGGGCAACCTGGAGTGGTACCTCTTCGATCATCTGGGCCATGTCCCCGGCCAGCTCCTGGGATTACCATATCTGACCACTACCTGGCGGGCCCGCAAGATCGACGGCGCCCCGCCACGGTAGGCTTGGTGTGTGAAGACCAGTACGCCCTCCTCCTCGATCGAGGACTACGTCAAGGTCATCTACTCCTATACGGAGTGGCAGGACAAACCAATTACGTCCTCGCAGCTTGCCCTGCGGCTTGGCGTTGCCAATTCCTCGGTGTCTGAAATGGTCCGTAAACTCAAGGACCAGGGCTTGGTGGACCACCAACCGTACAGTGCCATCCGGCTGACTCCGGAGGGCATGCACCTGGCACTGTCAATGGTTCGGCGTCACCGCCTCATTGAGACGTACCTCGTTGACGAACTCGGCTATAGCTGGGACGAAGTCCATGATGAAGCTGAGATGTTGGAACATGCGGTGTCCGATACCTTCATTGAGCGTATGGCCGCCAAGCTTGGCCATCCCCTCCGGGATCCTCACGGCGACCCTATTCCCTCGGCTGACGGATCGGTGGAACTTCCCCACGCCTACCGCATGATCGAGTTGGACGAAGGCCACTCAGGCCGCATCACCCGGATCAGCGATGAAAATCCTGATCTTCTTCGCTATCTCGCCTCAGAAAAGATCACCTTGGACGCGCCTGTGGAAGTGGTGGGGCGCAAGCCATTCGGCGGAGCACTGGTCGTTCGGATTGGCAGCGGACCCCAACGCCGCGAATTCGATCTCGCGGACGAAGTTACGGCGGCACTTTGGGTCCAAAGCGCCGAAATCCACGAAGGCTGCGTGCTTCCCGCGCGCTGACTTGTGCACTGCAGAGGCACGTGGCACAGGCTAGCTGCGCTGCCCAGCCGGCCCGCCGTCGTCGGACGCTGGATCCGGTGCACTGTCAGCGGCAACTGCCGCTTCGAGCACGGGGTTGCGGATCCCGACGGCGGACGCCACCGCCCCGACAACGAACAGTGCCGCTGTGACAACCAAGGCGTTGTACAAGCCCTGCCGTGTAAACACCGGACCAACGATCAGGCCGGCAAAGGCAATGCAGATGAGGCCGGCAATACGGGCCACGGCGTTGTTGACCGCCGAACCAATCCCGGCCTCTTCCTGCGGTACCGCACCCAGAATCGCTGCGGTGAGTGGCGCCACGAGGGTGGTGAGTCCCAAGCCAAAGACGATCTGGCCTGGCAGCACCTGGGCCCAGTAGTTCAGCGGCTCCTGGATGGAGAGGGACATCAGAAAGCCCACACCGCATAACAACGGCCCCACGGTCATGAACCATCGCGGACCATATTTTCCAGCCAGCCCACCGAAGTAGGACGCAGTCAGCATCAGGATGACGGTCGCTGGAAGCAAGGCAATTCCCGCGATCGTAGCGCCCATCCCTCCAACCTGTTGGAGGTAGATTCCCAGGACGAAGAATCCGAGGGATATCCCGCCGTAAATCGCGAGCGTGGCAAGGTTGCCCCAACCAAAGTTCCTTATGGCAAACAGCCTCAAGGGCAGCATCGGCTCCTTGGTCCTTGCCTCGTGGACCAGGAACAACACCATTGCCACCACGCCGGCCAGGAGCGGCAGCCACACCTGGACGCTCGCCCAACCCATCCGGCCCTGTTCAATGAAGGCATAGACGGGACCACCGAGTCCGATCATTGCCAGAACAGCGCCGAGGTAGTCGATTCCCTTGCTCTTGTCCCTGGCCGCATCCGACGCCCGAAGGCCTGCGAGCACCGGCCAGATGGCGACGGCAGGAACAACGTTGATGAAGAAAATCACCCGCCACGACAGCAGGTCTACAGAGACTCCACCAATCAGCGGTGCGACGATGGCGGCGGCACTGGTCCATCCGGACCATTGGCCGATCGCTTTGGACTGGGAAGGCCCGGAGAACGATGTAACGATCATTGCCAACGAGCTGGGCACCAGGAGGGCGCCTGCAATACCTTGAAGTGCGCGGGACACCACCAGGACTTCCCCGTTCCAGGCCAGGCCGCACATCACCGATGTCAGGGCAAAGCCCGCCAGCCCCCATTCGAGGATCCGAGCCCGGCCAAAGTGGTCCGATAATGAACCGGCCACCAGAATGAGGGCCCCGAGGGTCAACAGATAGGCATCCACCACCCATTGCTGGATGACCAAGCCACCGCCAAGTTCACGTCCGATGGCCGGGAGCGCAAGGTTCACCACGAAACCATCCAGGATGGCGATAAAAGAAGCCACAATTGCAACGACGAGCACCCGCTTTTGAAGCGGCGTTCTCGGCAGCAAAGCTACAGCATCCGTCATGTGCACAGCCTACGCGGCATTCGTCCACGGCGACGTCCCGTATCGTTAAACAGTGATTAGCAGACGTGACGCAGCATTGGCCCTTGATATCTCCATGGAAATGGCCCAGCGCCACGGCATCCCGTCCCGGCTGTCAGAAGCCGAACTTCGCAGCCTCCAGGACAACCCACCAGCCTGGCTGGTCCAGTCACGTGCCAACCGCACGGGCAAACGGCCTGTTTGGGTCCACCTGAGCTGCGCGGTTTGCGGGTATTCAGAGGCGGTGCGGCCCAAAAAGTGGTGGCCAGACTTCTCATTCGTCTTTTGTGGCCACCACAAGAACAGTGAACTGCCGGAATTGTTCCTGGGTGACGTGCGCAGCGAATATGAAGGCGTCGGTAGCCGCTTTGTGGGCGTGGTCGACGTCCGCGAGGAACAAGCCTAGGCTCGCCTCATCGTTGCTGGCTCGTTATTGCTGCTGGCTCATCTCCGAGGGAACGGCCATCAGCTGTACCGTTTTCCCGTCACGCAGCACGGTCAAAGGGAATGGTTCGCCTATGGCCTCGGCGAACAGCAGCTTCTGAAGACTCTCTGCACTCGATACAGCCCTGCCCTGCGCCCGAAGCACCAGGTCCCCCGGCTGGAGCCCCGACAATTCAGCAGGTGAGCCGGCGATGACCTCCACCACACGGAGCCCCTCTTTCTGGCCCGTGCGCACCACAGCACTGGCATCGAGTGGAATAGGCGTACTCACCAAGCCCAAGTAGGCGCGTCGCACCCTCCCATCCTTGAGCAAGGAGGCGATGATCCGCTGGGTTGTCCTATTAATAGGTACGGCGAGTCCGAGGCCCAGTCCGGCTATGGCCGTGTTGATGCCCACGATGCGGCCCCGGGTGTCGGCAAGGGCGCCCCCGGAATTGCCCGGGTTGAGGGCCGCGTCAGTCTGGATGACATCCTCAATCACACGCCGGTGCTCCCCTGCACGGACTGGAATGGATCGTCCCAAGCCGCTGACCACCCCGGCAGTCACTGATCCCGCCAAGCCCAGCGGATTGCCCACTGCGATCACCAGCTGGCCAACCCGTAACGAGTCGGCGTTACCCAAAATGGCGGGTGGCGGAGTGGGTTTGAGACCACGCACCACTGCGAGGTCAGACAATGGGTCCGCCCCCACGAGTTCGACGTCCGTCTGCTTGCCGTTCGCAAACACCGCTCTTCCGGACTGGATACCTGCCACCACATGGGCATTGGTGAGCATGTATCCATCACCGGTGAAGACCACGGCCGATCCGCTGCCCACACGAAGTTGACCGTTCCGGCGCGCACTGGTCATCTCGATAGCGGCGACGTGCGGCGTGACGGACTCCGCGACCCGGATGACGATCTGTGAGTACGCGTCCAAGGCCGCGTCGTCACCCTGCTCTTCAGGCGGTTCTGAATCCCGGCCGTCATCCGGAATTTCAAACTCTGGCTCGGTACTCATCACATGCCTCCTGCTACCGCGGTGCCGTGCACGTCCTGTCCGGTTCAGTCCAGTTCAGTGCCTACCCTGTACAACGGTCGGGGCGGGGCGGCTAGTCCGCGTTCCCCTACGCCGTGGGTGAACGGTATTTGCGGCAGGTTCAGGCAGGAGCAGGTTCAGGCATAGTAAAAGCCCCCGGATCACGAGGATCCGAGGGCTTTCCGGTGGAGATGGGGGGAATTGAACCCCCGTCCGATGTCGTTTTGTCAGGGCTTCTCCGGGCGCAGTTTGCGTCGGATTTTCTCGGCCCCAGCCATCCTGCAAACAGGTGGCTGATCCGGGCCCAGTCATCTAAAAGTCCCGTTTACCTCAATGACGAAGGCAAACAGCAGTGGCTATCTAAATGACGCCAGGAACCGGGGCGATAGCAACCCCGGGCTGACGGACTGTCTTACTGCTTAGGCAGCGAGAGCGAAGTCAGTGCGCTTAGATTCGGCACTTATTGGTTTGCAGACAGCGTTTACGAGATAATTCTGCATCCTCGGCCCGCTTCACCTGTCGCGACTAACATCGTCGAAACCGATCATCCCCGTATTCTGTTACCAAACCGGCAAGGCATTCATCAAGTGATCAAATCCCTACCGGACTATCCATCATAACGCATTCGCCCGGAAGATCATTCCCGCGACACAAGCCCTGGGCGGAAGCATCCGCATTCAGACCTAGCGCCGGTTGCGCTCCCGCAGTTCGCGCAACGATTCGCGCTTATCCTGCTGCTCACGCAGCGTTTGGCGCTTGTCGTAGTCCTTTTTACCTCGAGCTATGGCTATTTCAACCTTTGCCCGGCCGTCCAGGAAGTAAAGCTGCAACGGCACCACGGTGAAACCGGATTCGCGGATCTTTTGGGAGATCTTGTCCAGTTCGTCGCGGTGAAGCAAAAGCTTACGACGGCGGCGCGCGGCGTGGTTGGTCCAGCTCCCCTGGTGATATTCAGGGATGTGGATGCCCTCCATCCACAGTTCGTCATTGTAGAAGGTGCAGAAGCCGTCCACCATGGAGGCGTGGCCTTCACGGAGCGATTTCACTTCCGTACCCATCAGCGCAATGCCAGCTTCATAGGTATCCAGGACATGGTAGTTATGCCGGGCCTTCCGATTGGTGGCCACTACCTTACGGCCACTTTCCTTGGGCACGGTAGAACTCCTTGTTAGATGCGGATTTCAACTAGTGTACGCCAGAGCCCGCAGGCCTTGGTCGCTGACAAAGGGTCGGCCCACTAGAGGAGGGTCATCGGATCCACTGCCGCCCCGTTCAGCCAGGTTTCGAAGTGTGCGTGGCACCCCGTCGAGTTACCTGTGCTACCCGAGTACGCAATGAGTTGTCCCTGCGATACCTGCTGGCCGTTGGAAACCACGATGCTGCTGTTGTGGTAGTAAATGGTTGTCAGGGAGTTGCCCTGCACCACACCGTGGGACAGCTTCACGCGCCATCCACCGCCGTCGGCCGAGTTCCAGCCGGAGTTGAAGACGGTACCAGCCGCTGCGGCGTAAACAGGAGTACCGCAGGCTGCACCGAAGTCGATGCCGGTGTGCATGTAACCACCCGTGCCGTAGAAATCGATGGTTCCGGGCGGGGTTGCCCGCCAACCGAATCCTGACGTGATGGGTACGTAGCTGGCGAAGGGGTGTCGCAAACCAAACGCGGACGGCGAACCCACCGGCGGGACATACGGCTGCTCGGGCGGTGCCGGCTTTCCTTGCGCTGCTGCTGCGGCAGCCGCAGCAGCAGCGGCTTCCGCGGCAAGGCGACGCTGCTCGGCCTCCCACGCCTCGCGAAGCTTGCGGTCCCTCTCGACGATTTCGGCCGCAACAGAGTCCTGTTCGGCCTTCACACGGGCAAGATCGGCTTCAATACCGGGCTTGGCCGCCTGTAGTTGTCCATTCAGGCGGGTGGTGTCCTCGATGAGCTTGTCGACTTCGGCCTTCTTGCTCGCAGCCTCGTCGCGCGCAGCCTTTTCCCGCTCCAGCGCGGCGTCGGCTTTGGCCTTCAGGTCCTGGATCTCAGCCTCGACGGCGGCCAGCCGGGCCTGCGAGTTTACGTTGGTGGCGTTCTGCTGGGTCAACTTGGTCATCGCAGCGTTCTGGCTTCGCATGGCCTGATCGGCGAGGTCCATGGATTCTGTCAGGCTGCCGGACTCGTTGGATCCGAAGAGCAGGGCGATGTTGGTGGGCACACCCCCGGATTTATAGGCCTGGGAGGCGATCTGGCCGATCAATTTCTTTGTATCGGTGATCTTCTGCTTGTCACTCTCAAGCTGCTCAGTAATTTTGGCTTTGTTCTGCTGGGCGAGCTCCACCCGGGCTGCCAACGCCTCGACCTCCTTGACAGCACTAGCCACGCGGCCCTGCGCTTCGAGAAGTGCCTGCTGGGCGCCCGGGAGGCGTCCTTGGTAGATGACGAGGTCGCCGGCGGCCTTGGCGATCTTCGAGTCCACAAACTCCAAGGACGCCTGAACGCGCGCCGATTCGGCCTCGAGCGCAGCTTGTTGGTCGTCCAGGCTGTCCGCATGGGCCGTAGGTACAGCGGACAGGAGGCTGACGGCGAGGCCCAAGGCGAGCACGCCACCAAGAATCCTGGCTTGGCCGGACGCAAGCCGCCGACGCAGGGAGTTCTGGTCCAACGTGGTCATCATGAGTCCTTTTCGCTTGTCAGCAGAGTCGTTCGCAGCCGCCCGTCATCCATCACTAAACCTTCAAGTAACGCCGGAGGGTCAACAAGGAGGATATCCCGGCCAAGCCACCGCCGAGCGCAATCAGCACCGGTGCGATCACCAGGACCTGCGTCGATGAGATGAAGGGAGTGTTAAGGAATTGCCTGGACAGATCACCGTTGAGCCAAAAGTGTGCCATCAGCCACAGCGTCACGGAGGCCAACAACGCTCCGACAACAGCGGCGATCACGCCCTCGAGGATGAACGGCAACTGGATGACTGTCTTGGAGGCGCCCACCAAGCGCATGATCCCCGTTTCCCGACGCCGGCTGAACGCCGATAGCCGGATCGTGGTGGTTATCAGCAGCACCGCACAGAAGATCATCACCGCGGCCACACCCATCGCGGCCACAGAAGCGCCGTTCATCCAGGAGAAGATCCGCTCCAATACCTGACGCTGGTCACTCACCGTCTCAACGCCCGGTTGCGAGGAAAATGTTTCGCTGATGATCTGGTACTTCTCGGGGTTCTTCATGTTGATACGGAACGACGCCGGCAACTGGTCCTCGGACACGGAATCAACAATCGGCGAATTCGAGAACTGCTCTTTGAAGTGCTTGTAGGCCTCGGCTTGGGATTCGAATTGGAAGTCGTTGATGTACTGCTTGACTGCAGAAGACTCCAACATTGCCTGCAGATTGGCCTGTTGTTCCTTTGTGGCCGGCCCCGAGGCGCAACCAACCGCCGTCGAGCCGTCGTTACAGAGGAAGACCGCAACCTGGACTTTGTCGTACCAGTAGCCCTTCATCTGGTTGATCTGCATCTGCAGCATTCCGGCTGCGCCAACGAACGTCAGGGATACAAACGTCACCAAGACGACCGAGATCACCATGGACAGGTTGCGGCGCAGGCCGCTGCCGATTTCCCCGAGGATGAAAAGGAGCCTCACAGCTGTGCCCCCTGCGCGCGGTTGAGTTCCTCGCCACTGGCGTCCTTCAGCCGCCGCGATTCGCCCACAACCGGAATCATGGACGTGTACAGTGCCTTCGCTTCGTCACGGATGACCTTGCCATTCTTGAGCTCCACCACGCGGCGGCGCATTTCGTTAACGATGTCGTCGTCGTGGGTAGCCATGACCACAGTGGTGCCGTTCTGGTTAATCTTGTCCAAAACTCCCATGATTCCCATGGACGTAATGGGGTCAAGGTTCCCTGTGGGTTCGTCCGCAAGGAGAATGCCTGGGCGATTGACGACGGCGCGGGCAATCGCCACACGCTGCTGCTCGCCGCCTGAAAGTTCGTGAGGCATCCGCTTTTCTTTGCCCTCAAGGCCAACGGTCTTCAATACCTCAGGTACCGTCTCCCGGATGATGGAGCGGCTCTTGCCGATGACCTGCATGGCAAAGGCTACGTTCGCGAAGACGTTCTTCTGCGGGAGGAGACGGAAATCCTGGAAGACCACACCGATACCCCTGCGAAGCTTGGGCACTCGCCAGCTCGAGATGTTGGCCACGTTCTGGCCGGCAACGTAAACCGAACCTGAGGATGCTTTGTCTTCCTTCAGGATCAATCTCAGGAAGGTGGATTTTCCTGAGCCTGAGGCACCCACCAGGAAGGTGAATTCACCGCGGTTGATCTCAAGGCTGACAGAATCGAGCGCCGGTCGGGCATTCTGCTCGTAGACCTTGGTGACATTCTCAAATCTGATCATGGCCCTTTAGAACCCCGCCGGACATGACGTACTCGCCCAGTCCAACAGCCGGAGCGCGGGCTTTCGATGGGGGAAGTGAGAGCACCGGCCACTCGACTATACGCACGCAGCAGCCGGGATTCCGGGGGTTTGGGGGGGCGTGTCGTGGAATCGGACGCCTCCGGTACGCGGGCTAAGACCCTAGTTGTCAGCGTTGCGGTTGCCGGTGCGCCAACGGATACCGGCGTCGATGAAGTCATCGATGTCGCCGTCCAGAACAGCCGAAGTGTTGCCTACTTCGTGTTCCGTGCGGAGGTCCTTGACCATCTGGTAAGGATTGAGTACATAGGAGCGCATCTGGTCACCCCAGGACGCCTTGACATCACCTGCCAAGGCTTTCTTTTCAGCGTCCTGCTGTTCCTTCTTAACAAGCAGCAACCGCGACTGGAGCACACGCAGGGCCGCTGCCCTGTTTTGAAGCTGCGACTTTTCGTTCTGCATTGAAACGACGATCCCCGTGGGAATGTGTGTCAAGCGCACGGCGGAGTCCGTGGTGTTGACGGATTGGCCACCTGGTCCAGAGGACCGGAAGACATCAACGCGGATTTCGTTGTCCGGAATCTCGATGGAGTCGGTCTGTTCAATCAGCGGGATGACCTCAACGGCGGCGAACGACGTCTGCCGTCGGCCCTGGTTGTCAAAGGGACTGATACGGACCAGGCGGTGTGTGCCCGCCTCGACACTCAGGGTGCCGAAAGCGTACGGCGCCTTGACCTCGAACGTGGCGGACTTCAGGCCTGCTTCTTCAGCATAGGACGTGTCCATGACGGTAGTGGGGTAACCATGACGCTCCGCCCACCGCAGGTACATACGCATCAGCATCTCGGCGAAGTCGGCAGCGTCAACACCACCTGCTCCTGCCCTGATGGTCACTACGGCTTCCCGTTCGTCGTACTCGCCGGACAACAGGGTGACGATTTCGAGCTCGGCGAGGGCTTTGCGAATAGAAGCAAGTTCTTTCGCGGCCTCGGCCATTGAGGCTTCGTCGCCCTCATCCTGGCCGAGCTCCACCAGTACTTCGAGGTCGTCTATCCGGGAGGCAAGCTTGGACAACCGCTCCACTTCAGCTTGCCGGTGAGACAAACGCGAAGTGACAACTTGCGCCGATGCGGGGTCATCCCAAAGGTCCGGCGCGCCAGCCTGCTCACTCAATTCGGCGATTTCTGCCTTCAAGGCATCAATATCGGTGACGTTCTCGATGGAACTGTAAGTGGCGCGAAGCGCGCGGATTTCTGCGGGAAAATCAATCTCAGCCATGGTCTTTCCAGCGTACGCTATCAGCCGGACTCCCCCGACTGTGCGCCGTCATTGCGTCCCTATCAGTGGGTTATTACGTTGTGCCCCTATTGGGTGAGCCGGGACCTGGCAGTGGATCTTGCTTCAACGGCGATTCCTTCAGGCAGCAGGAAGGTGACCAAGGGCGGATGGGCGATGGCACTTAAGACCACCACCGCTGTACCGCCGGGAGAACTACCCGTCCCGGAAGAAACTTCCAAGTGATCGTGCATGGAGAAGGCTTCGCTGTTTCCCAGATACAGATCAACCGCGCCCAGCACCCGCTCGTCCACCAGCGACGCTGAGGGCACACTGCTTCCCTCGATGTCACCCACCACGTACGAATCTGCAGCGGCAAGTGCGGCGCCATCAGCCAAGGACAGAAGTTTCTTGTGTTCCAAGTAAATCGCGGAAGTAGCCATTACCACCGCAGCCAACAGGAGTGCCAGAAGTACGAAGCCTACGATCAGCACGCTCATTTGTCCCTCTTCGGCTTTGCTCCCTATCCGTCCCCTCGCCACTTTTGCGCCTCCTCCTCACGTTGACGATTCACTTAAAGCGCCCCACGACTTGCGTGGCAGAGGCATTGAGCACAGCAGCATTCAAATGTAGCGAGTCGCCAAACGGAACCATCGGCAAAGGGACAGTCAATCGAACCCAAACTGTCACTGCTGCGCCTGCTGAAAGGCAGTCTGCCCGGTCGCACGTGATCTCCATCGTGGCTGCTTGCGCCGGGTAGCCGTAATCCCTCAGCGCCAAGAGGACGCTCTGTTCTGCGCTGGTCCTCGCGAGGACAGGTTCACTCTGGGAGACAAAGACCTTGGCCGCCTGATCCGCCGCACCCACCACCGCAAAGGATCCGCCTTGGATTTGGCCTACGGTTACCAGGAAATAGACCACAGGGACCATGAGCAACAATGCCAGGAACGTAAACTCCACGATGGCACTGCCGCGCTGCCTTTTGACGTCGGTACCCATACTGGATGTGTCTTGATATGGGCCGAACGCCAATTGCCAAGCCCTGTTCAGCCAACGCCCAAGGCGATTCATTATCGAACCTGGGCACGGCACCGGGGTCAGGACATTACTTTGGAAGGGCAGCATGTCCGGTAACCTCCATGAGTCCACCGGGGCCGATAAGCCCCACAACTGGCATAGGCGCCCTCACGGTCACTTCCAACGCCCGAATTCCGTCCAGAGTCCTTTCAGCGGTGGTCACATCTGCCGCGAAATCTCCATTGAGCGCCGTTTCGATCAGCTCGGACGTCCTGGCCTCCGCATCCATAACCGTTCGATCGGCAAGGGTTCCATATCGCGCTCCGGACGCGGCGGCATCAACAAGTGTGTTTCGGACATGAAGGACAAGCGTGAGCTGGACGATTGACATGAACAGCAACGTCAGGAGGGCACCAATCATCACGAAATCGATAACCGCGGAACCTCGTTCCCCACTATTAAGTGCACACGGATTTTTATCTGCGCAGCGAATTTTAAGTGCACTTGGACTTTCAAATCCACAGGGCAGGCAGAATGGGCGCTTTTGGCTGCGGGACCCCACCTGCCCCATTTCCTAACTACCCACCTTGGCCATAGCCTGCGTGAAGAGGTCCGCCAGTGCTGGCGATGCAATCGCGAGGAGCCCTGCGACCAATATGGCGGACATTAGGGTGATCATCACCCATCCCGGGACGTCACCGCGCTCACGGTGTTCCAAGGGTGATGCCACATTTCGCGCGATCACAGCGAAGGCCCATGAGAAAAACGGCAAAGTCATTGTATTTGCAGAAAACGAGTGTCCATACTTCTTCTTCATTATTTTCCCCAATGTCTGTGTTTGTGCTGGTAATGTGCGACCGGCGGATAAAGGTAATTGGTCAAGATCCCGGCTCGGTCCTGTCAAAGGCTCAACTGCAAAGCGGCGAGCGCCGGAAACGCTGCGAAAATGACCGTTAGCGGAAGGACGCCGAATACAAGGGGCACCATCATTCCGATTTCTTTTCGACCGGCTGATTCCATCAGTTCCCGCTTCGCAGCGTCGCGGACGTCGGCAGCTTGTGCGCGAAGTACATCGGCCAATGGAGTGCCCCGCTCCACAGCCACCACTAATCCGTCGACGAATCGGACCAGGGGCGGCAGTTGCGTTCGGGTAGAGAAAGCTTGGAGTGCCTGGATCAGCGACTTTCCTGATCTCGTGTCCGCCAGGACGGCGCTGAATTCCTTGGCGAGCTCGCCATTGGAGGTACGTGAGATTCGGTCCATCGCACCCACGGCGCTCTCTCCGGCGGCGACGGCAAGCGCCATAAGTTCGGCAAGGCTGGGAAACTCCGCAAGAATCACCGATTCCCGGCGCTTAGTCTTTTGGCCAAGCAGGAAATCGCGGAGCACGTAACCACTAAAGGCACTCCCGATGACCGCCACCAGTGATGGAAGCGGGCTGAATCGTCCGGAGGCAGCACCCAGCCCCACGCCGATCACAGCAAGCAGGAAGCCGCCTGCGGCCCACACGAGTTGCTCGGCGCGGAAATCCACCACGCTTTTCGCGGAGCCGGCTCGAGCGAGTCTCTTGCGCAAGGCTGGGCCGCCACTGTTAAAACGGGACAAGTAGAGAATTCCGTCCTGCATAACGGGGCGGAGAATGCGTTCCAGTGGTCCAAAGGGTGTGAGATTATGCGTAGGCGCCCGGAGGAGGCGCGACTCGAGATTCTGCGACTTAAGCTGTGGGGCAATCCGCTCCGCGAAGGTCCGGCCACGCATGAATGGAAGCCGCACCAGGATCAACCATGTCCCTCCGCCCAGGAATAAACCAAGGAGCGTGGCGGTCGCCGTCGAGGTGCTCATCGGAGGACCCGCTCATCCTCGGGTAATGCCCCGATCCGCAGCATGACTGCGTAACACAAAACGGAGACAACAAGTCCGCCGAGGAGCACCGCGGCACCAATTCCGGAGTTGTAGGCAAGCATGGCTTCAGGCCTACCAGCCATGACCACCAGGACTATCCAGGGTGCCGCGACAGCCAGCCGTGCACCGTTTACGGTCCAGGATTGCCTGGCCTCGAGTTCGCTGCGCGTCCGGGCGCTTTCCCGAAGAAACCCGGCCAACGTGCCCAACATGCGCCCGAGGTCGGAGCCACCCACTTCCCGGGTCATGCGGAGTGCCTCGATGATCCTGTCGGCCACGGGATCTGCCAAGCGGTCCTTCAGTTTGTTGACCGCCGCATCGAACTGACCGCCCGATCTGTAATCGGCACCAAAATCAAGGAAGAGGCTCCGCAGTTCGTCCGGCCCGTTATGCCCAAGTTGGATCAATGCCTCTGGCAAAGCCAGGCCGGCGCGAATGGCGGATCTCAGATGGTCAACAACATCCGGCCACAGTTGGCGCAGAGTGGCACGCCGTTTCCGCGCCCGCCGACGCACGAGGCCGAAAGGGATCCAAGCGCCGAAGACTCCGAAGCAAAGGCAGACGGGCAATGACGCGGTCACAACGAAGAACAGGAGCATCGCAACGACTCCACATCCAGCGCAACTGAGAAGGAGGCCCGCACTGGTGACCCTTTCTATGCCTGCCGTGAGCAAGAGAAGTTCCAGGGGCCGTGGCCGGGGTTCCCTGACCCGGAGGTCCGGTGGATGGTCCCAGGTGGACCACCAAATAAGTAATGCTCCACTGCCACAAAGGATCCCCAATAGCGGGGCCATCAGTTCAGCTCCAGCAGCGCGGCGACATCAAAACCAGCCACGGCAAACTTTTCGACCGCCGGTATGGAGTTGGCTTTGGGCTGCAACTGCCCCTCAAGCATGCGGAACACCACCGAGGATTCGATGACCCCGTTTTCCACGCGGCGTCCCAAGGACAGGATTTCGGTTACCTGCCTCCGCCCATTGGCCTGCCGGGCACAATGCACCACTAAGTCAATGCACGAGGCAACTGTGGGCAAGACGAATGCACTGGAAATATTCGCCCCCGCCAGCAAAGGCAGGGTGCAAATCTTGGTGACGGCGTCATGGGCCGAATTTGCATGGACCGTGCACATGCCAGGAAGTCCGGAATTCAACGCGATCAGCATGTCCAGGCTTTCGGCTTCGCGGACTTCACCGACCACCAGGCGGTCAGGTCTCATGCGCAGGGCTTCCTTAACGAGCCTTCGCAACGGAATTTCTCCATGACCTTCCAGGTTCGGTTGCCTGCATTGGAGACCCACGACGTCACGCAGAGGGAGTTGCAATTCAAAGATCTCTTCAACGGTTATTACGCGCTCACGTGAGCCAATGCTTGCTGCAAGGCAGTTCAACATAGTGGTCTTCCCTGCCTGGGTGGCACCGGAAACGAGGATGTTGAGTCCGCTTGCAACGGCTGCACCAAGGAACCTGGCAGATTGGGGTGTGAGGCTTCCCAACTCCACGAGATGCTCAAGCCGGTTAGCCCTGGCGATGAACTTTCTGATGTTGACAGCCCAGTGCTTCCTGGTCACGTCTGGAATAGCAACATGCAAGCGCGACCCGTCCGGAAGGGCCGCGTCCACGAACGGTGACGACAAGTCCAGCCGCCGCCCCGAGCTCTTGAGCATCCGCTCGACGAGATCGCGGATTTGTTGCTCGCTCAGGGTAATTCCGGTTAGCTCGGACTCCCCATTACGCGCGACATAAATTTCGTGCGGCGCGTTGATCCAAATTTCCTCAATTCCAGGATCATCCAGGAATGGCTGCAGCGGCCCGAATCCCGCTACGGCGTCAAATACGTGCCGTCGGGCGGTTTCCAAATGTCCCAATGGCGGAAGGGGCCCAAGGAGAGCCCTTTCGTCATAGTCGTTGACCGCGTCCTCAACCAAGCGCCGGACTTCCGCGGTCTGTTCAAGAGGGTCCAACCCGCGGCGTCTGATAAGTTCGCGGACCTCACCCTCCACAATCCCAACGGCCTCCATATTTCCCCCCAAAAAAGCTCTTTGTCCGTATCCGAGAGGCGTATCTCGAGTCACCTACGCTAGGGGAGCCGAAGTTTAGGGCCAAGTCCCGCATGAGGGATTGTGGATAACTATTGGAACAAGAGTCCCTTTGGCATCGTCTGTACCACTAGTCACTCCAGTTTCCGAATGTTAGGGTAAAGCCCGTTAGGAGCTGGCCTTTGGTCCCAAGCGCAGGCGCCCGCCCCGGAGCTTGTCAGCAAGCCACACCATGCGCCGCTGAGCCGCGGCACAGGGCCGGAATTGGATATGACAAGAACCCCCGTAAAGACGGTCCGTCGCATGCCGCTTGCAAGGACTGGAATCGCCCTTTGTCTGGTCCTCCTTGCAGGGACTTTTCCCGGCATTCCTGCATGGGCGGAGGACTCCGGCCCTCGGCCAGCGCCGATCGCCGAACAGAAGTCGCCAGCGACGACTCCACTTCTGCCATCGACAGACTCCGGGGCCCTCCCCGCGGAAAGCGCACCGCCGGTGACGAACCAGCAGCAGGTGCCAACCGCCGTCGAGCCTTCACCTGCTGTTGCTCCGCAGCCGGCCAACGGCCCCTCTATGGACGATCCAGCTGGGCTGCCAACCGCCAAGTCAGTGCCCGGTAATGCTCCGGACGCCGAGGCCATGAAGGCAGCAATGCGAGCTGCGATTCCAGCGGGCGGGGCAGAAATGGGTCAGCGCTCACCCAGGGTCATCGCGGCAAAGCAAGGCAACGGAAATTCAGGGCCTGCTGGCTCACGCACAGTGGGACAGGTGGTGCCGATGGACGCTGACCCGGGTCACTGGAGGCCAACCATCGGTATCCATGGACAGGACGTCAGCGCGCACCAGGGCAACGTCGACTGGCAGGACCAATGGAACGAAGGATCCCGCTGGGCTTACGTCAAGGCCTCCGAGGGCAACTATTACCTGAACGAAAACTATGCACAGCAATATGACGGCTCGCGGAACGTCGGAATGGTTCGTGGCGCCTATCACTTCGCCATTCCAAACTGGTCTTCGGGTGCGGACCAGGCGAGATACTTCGTGGCGAACGGCGGCGGATGGACTGCAGACGGTTACACGCTTCCTCCTGTCCTGGACATCGAATACAACCCCTACGCTGGACGCACCATCAACGGCTTCTATTTCGGCAACACGTGCTACAACATGTCAAAGGCGCAACTTGGGCAGTGGGCTGCCGATTTCGGCAACACGGTCAAAGCCCTGACGGGGCGCTTTCCGGTCATTTACAGCACCACGGATTGGTGGAATACGTGCGTAGGCAACTCCACGTTCGGGAGCTACCCGCTGTGGATCGCGTCGTACTGGAACAACCCCACGAATTCTCCTGGATCTTTACCGGCCAGTTGGGGCGACTACACCATGTGGCAGTACAGCAGCACCGGGCCGTTCGAAGGTGATTCCAACATCTTCAACGGCAGCTACGATCAGCTGCGGACGTTCGCCCGTGGTGCCTCAGCCCCTTCCAACCCGTCCATCAAGTCCGGCGCCGACCTCCTGGCCACAAGCTCGACGGGCCGGCTCGATGCATTTCCAGCCGACGGCAGTGGCCGGATTACTGGTCCTGTGGCCATCGGTTCGGGGTGGACCGGTGCAAAATCGCTGTACGTCGTTGATTGGAACCAGGACGGCGTCCAGGACATTCTTTCGCAGTGGTCCGACGGGACACTGAGAGTCTTCCGCGGCGCTCCCGGCGGGGGCTTTTATGCTCCCCTCCAAGTCGGTTCCGGCTGGCAGGAAATGTCCCTGACGGTCGGGTGGTGGAACTCCAAAGACGGCTATCCGGGCGTAATAGGACAGGACTACCTGGGCAATTTGTACCGGTACCCGAACACGGGAGGTGGAACGCTGGGAAATGGGGTGCTGATCGGGACCGGCTTCAGCGGCCACCAGTTGAACCAGATCGACTTCGATGGCGACGGTAGCCAGGACATCCTCACGCGCACCTCCGATGGCACCCTTCGCCTTTATCGTTCGAACGGCTTGGGCAGCTTCCTCAACGAAGCCGCCCAAGTAATTGGTTCCGGATGGAATGGCATGACGTCGGTAAGTTCAGCGATCGGCTTCAGCGGAGCCGGGTCCCAGGGACTCCATGCCCGCACCGCCAACGGCGACCTCTACTATTACCCGGCGGTCTCGGGTGCGTGGGGCAACCGCAGCCTCATCGGACTTGGCTGGGATGACGCGATCCGGATCAGCGACGCTCCCCTGGATGTTGAGACAACACTCGGCATCGACCAGGAGGATGTGGTCGCGGTCCGTGCCGATGCCAACCTCTACCGCTATCCCGGTACGGGTACCACGGCGCTCCTGCCGGAGGATCTCATCGGAACAGGGTGGGCCGGCCTGAAGGCCGGGTTCGTCACGGATTGGAACGGGGACGGCGCCTTGGACATCGTGGCGCAATGGTCCGACGGCCGGCTAAACGTCTACCCGGGCAGGACCGGCAGCGGTTTTGGGACCCCCATCGCCCTCGGCAGCAATTGGAAGGACTGGACGCTAAGCGTTGGGACATGGAAAAAGGCCGATGCACACCCCGGTCTCGTAGGATACGACTCCACGGGTCGCCTGTACTACTTCAGCAACCCCACCGGGAAGACCGTGTCCACCGGTATCTCCATTGGAGTCGGTTGGAGCGGTTTGGACATAGCGCAAATGGACTTTGACAAAGACTCAAATGCCGATCTCCTGGCCAAAAACGCTGCTGGCGATTTGAAACTGTACCGTTCCAACGGCACCGGCAACTTCATGCAGGAACCTGCAGCGGTGGTCGGAACAGGGTGGAACGTCGTTACGAGTTTCGGTGCGGTCCGCGGATTTGCCGGAGCCGGCTCCAGCGGTGTCATCGCCCGGACCACTGCTGGCGAGCTGCGGTACTACCCTGTGGGTTCGAACAGGTCGTGGGGAACAACAACCCGCATCGGCACAGGCTGGAATTCCCTGACCATTCTGGCACCTGCGGCAAAATAGCACGCACGCAGTCCGGTTTCGAGGGCCCTTTCGTGGAAAACTTCCATGAAGGGGCCCTCGGTTCATTCCAGCTGACTGACACGCCCGTGCGGGCGATAAATATCGCCCAGGAGCGCCCTAAATTGCTGGATCACATGGTCTAATGAAGGTGGTCTCACGTATTGGCTGTTCAGCGCATTCGGGATACGGACTTTGTTTGGGGGCAAGCGAAGATCACCCATTGCGCACAATCAAGGAGTGATCTTTTATGGCGTTTAGAGTTGGAACTGCAAGCGCTGACATTACGCCGTCGCTAAGCACCAATCCGTATATGGCCGGATATGGCACCACCGATGGCGGACGCGAGGCCACCAGCAGTTCGCCGTTCGAGCCCCTCTATGCTCGGGCAATCCTCATCTGGGAAGACGCACATCCCCACATCATCATCTCGCTGGACGTTCTGGCAGTGCCTCGGGCTATGCACCAACGGATCCGCGACAGGATCATTCAACTCGCGGATTGGTCCAGCAGCGACATCCTGATCCAGGCGACACATACGCACAACGGTCCAGCACTGATCGACACATTGCATCCCTACATGGCGTACGGACTGGCAGACCTCGGGTTGCTCCGCTCGTACAGTGACGACCTGGAAGACACAATCGTTGACCTTGCCCAGGAAGCCCTGGACGCGAACGAGGAGGCCGTGACTTTCGACTACAAAGTTTCAACACAGAACTTTTCCKCGAACAGGGTTGGCCTGCCGTACACAGAAACCGCCGTCCCCATACTCGTAGCCAGACGGGGCAACGGCACACCGGCAGCTGTGATCTTCAGCTACGGCTGCCACCCCATCAGCGCTGGTTTGCGCACGCTGTTTGATGGAGATTTCGCAGCAGGTGCCTGCAATTACATCGAGAACCGCAATCCGAATTGTTTCGCCATGTTTGTGCAGGGACCCGCCGGGGACCAGGACCCTGGAGGGGTCCGCAGCTGGGAACTCAGGGACCAGCATGGGGACGCCCTTGGGGCAACCGTCAATTCAAACATGCAGTCTGCCGGCAGGGCGCTCAGCGGCCCGATGGTGACGCGCTATCAGGAGGTCCAGCTTCCATTGGACATCACCCCCACCGCGGGTAATCTCGCCGCTGTACGTGCCGCGTATGTTGCCCGTTTGCCAAACCCCAACGGCCAGCCGCAGTGGTACCAGCGTCACGCCCAGGTCATGATCGGCCGTATTGACAGCAATAGCTACAAAACCGCGGTGCCGTCCCCCTTCCAAGTGTGGAAATTCAACGGAAGCCCCCAGCTTAAGATCGCCATGATCGGCGGCGAACTCGTCAGTGGATACGGGGCGTATTTCAGAAGTCGCAATGGCGGAACCAACGGCATAATCGTCGGCGGATACGCCAATGAGTCCTGCTGCTACATACCGAGCAATGAATTTTTTCCGCCGAACATGCCACTTGGCAGCTACGAGGGTGGTTGGGAGCCGGATTTCCCGGGAATTGCTGGTGGCTCAATGACCGTCTACGGACATCTGGCCCATTTCAAGGCGGGTACGAATGGCGTGGAAACAACACTCATCAATGCGATGAATTCATTGCTTGCCTGAACAGAAATGCCCACGTACAGGCGCGGACCCAAAGTGGTCCGCGCCTTTCAATTTCTCCTTGGTTGTGCACTACGCGCCCATGCAGCTATCCGGAAACTGCCGTCTTCAGCCACCTGGTCAGCACGGCCGCCTGCGGCGCGAGCGGGGCAAGTGTCAGGGCGCCCTTCACAACCGGAACCCCATAAGCGGCGAGCGAGGCTGCGAGCGTCCTTGGGTCCGTCCGGGTGCAGGCCTTGATGATGCGTAAGCACAGAGCGGAGGCGTCGCCGGGAGCGGCACCTGCCGCGAGGGCGGCATTCACGGCAGCCGTCTCCTCGGGAGTGAGCATGTGGGGTCCACTTCCGACATACTGCACTTGGCAGTCCGTGACGTGCATGTAGCGCGTGGATGCCCAGACCTCTTCCAGGCTCGAGAACTTGCCTATCAGGCTGCCATCAGCACCTGTGCACGTGAATTGATACCGGATCAAAGGTTCCGGACGTTCCCGTGGGATTTTGTCATCGTTCGCGACCACAGGCGCCATATCAAGTGCGGCTGGTTGGGAAGTATCTACATTGGTTCCTGAACAACCGGCCAAGGCAAAAGCTGCCACACCGAGCTGAAGAACACTGCGCCTGCGCATGTCCACCGAGGGATCCCCACTTCATTCGGATGCTCCCCAGCTCCGCATGCATTGGTTATTCGCCCCAAGCCGTTTCCGGCTGCGTCTTAGTACATCTTCCCCCAAATTCCGCATTTGTCACTAGTAAAGTTTTGGCCGCCAGCAAGATCGACGCCTGCGCCGGCCTCCGGCAGTCCTCCTTCCGCGGTAATGGCACCCCCTGTGCCGGCTACGGTCCACCTGCAATCTGCCGCAGACGCGCCTTGCTTGACCAGTTGGTATTTGCCGGGTTGCACCGTATCGCCCACCAGATGGCTGCCATCAGCCATCCTCGTGCCCTCGGCCCACGCTGCGATGATTTTGCCCTGTGGAGCGTCCGGGCAAAGTGAGGCTGCAGCAAGCAACGGCCCGTGTCCGGCTTCCTCGAATCCGCCTGGTCCGCTTTCATCGCTTACCCGCGTGCAGAGACGGAGGACGTCCAACAACACTGCCAGGCCTCCATCGTCGCTTGATCCTTGTTGCGCCGCCGTCGAGATTGCTTCTGCTTCCCGTGGTGTGGGCTCGAACGGTTGCGGCCCGGTGTAGGTAACTTCGCAGGAGTCCATCCGCGTGTAGTTGGTGGCGGCCCAGACCTCGGCAAGGCTCGACAACTGGACTTCCGGGGAGGCGTCAAGGCTTGTGCATCGATAGGCGTAGCGGCCAGGTTCGTCACCGTCGCCCAATGGCTCCCCATCACCTGTGGTGCCATTACTCGGAACCGTCGACGGCGAGTGGCTGGGTTCCCCTGTGGCGCCGGTAGTCGCGGTGCCGGTTGGTGTCGACGCGGCTGTTGACGAGGCACTCGATCCCGGAGTCGGTTGGGGCGATGGAGTGCAGGCAGCCAGCAGCATAATCAGCGGCACCACCATCGGAAACAGTCTGCGCATTGTGACCTCCACCTCAATCGTGCGGGGCTGCGTTTGCCCGGTCAAGACGTCGGGAAGGGCGAAAGTGAAGCAAGAAAATGTCCCGCAACGAAAATTACCTAGTGACAAAAGTGAAAATTGGGGGAAGATGTACGTAGACGCAGCCGGAAACGGCGTGGGGCGAATAACCAATGCATGCGGAGCTGGGGAGCATCCGAATGAAGTGGGGATCCCTCGGTGGACACGCGCAATCGCAGTGTTCTTCAGCTTGGTTTGGCGTGTCTTGCCTTCGCCGGTCGCTCAAGAACATCTCATGGAAACTCCCATCCCTCCGCCATCAGCGGGATGATCGGAGGACCGCATCGCCATAAAATCACCGCACTGATCGCCTCGGCCAGCCTGGCAACAGCAGCGCTCACAGGTGTGTTCACAGCGGGGGCTGCCAACGCCGACCAAGCCCGACAAACCGTCGCCGTGGGTCTCACGAAGGCCGCCGGTTCGGTGGTGGACCCAGCCGGAAGGATCTGGGTCTCGGACGCGCGTGCCGGATTCTGCCGCGTTACCGAAGCTGCGGGCGCCACCCCGGGAGGGCTCGAAACAGGCACCTGCCTTGGGGGCACCCTGGCTGGCCACAAAAAGGGCCCTGCGTTAGCCGGAACTCCTGCCATGATTGATCCGTCGCCTGCCAATCAAGGCTCGGGCGACGAAATCGCGTTCATTCCGGATGCCGCCGTCGGAAGTTCCGAGGTAGTCCGTGCAATCTGGAAGCCCACCGCCGGAGTCTTCGACTACGACGGTCAGTTGACCATCTTCGACGGCGACCTTCGTCCGAACGCGGTCAGTGACGGCCCCGATGGCAACATCTATTTGTCGTTCGCAAATGCCCGCTCGATTGTGAAGATCGTAGATCCGACTGCCCTCTATCCGAGCATCGAATCAATCGCTTCGGTTAATTCAAGCGCTTTGAGCCTTGCTGCCACGCACCGCAACAGTGCCGGCAATGTAGTGGTCTATGTCGCGGAAACTTCGGGACTGACCGTGTTCACGGCGCCAGAGGACGGAGTCTTGACCAATTTCGTCCCCTCGCCCCTCTATAACGTCGGCAAGCCGACGGCCATCTACTACGACTGGCAGTCGCCCTTGGTCCTGTACACAGGAACAGGTGGCGGAACAACTACTGCCGACGCCGGCAAGGACACCGTCTCGCGCATCGACTTGAGCACCGACACCGTAAACAACCAATGGGCGCTCGGTTTCAGCAAGATCGGTGGACTGAACATGCGCGATGGCAAGCTGATGGTCATGGAAGATCCAGGTCAGCTGGATCCCGCCAAACCGGCCCAGCAGGGCAGGCTGCTCACTTTGGGCGGCGTAGTACCTTCCATCGTCAGCGGTCCGACGGCGGCTAACGGAACCCAAGCGGCCAATCCGGCTTTCACCGACGATTCCACTCCTACTTTCACCGTAGCCTCAACGCCTCCCGGGGGCACTCTTGAATGCAGCCTCCAATTGAGCACCGCAACACCTGTATGGCAGGTATGCACGAGTGGCACGTATACACCGGCAACTGCCTTGACCAAGGGCGCCTACACATTCTCTGTACGCGCGGCACCATCGGGGCTTCCTGTATCCAGGGCGTTCACCGTTGATCTGACGGCACCCACCGCTCCGGTGATAACCTCACCGGCCGCTGGAGCGACCGTCAACCGCTCGCCTGTCCTGGGCGTGACCTCGGAGGCGGACTCCGTCCTGTCCTGCTCGGTCGATTCCACCACAGTTTTCACGGCCTGCAGCAACGGCTATGTCTTCAACCTCGCTACCGCAGGACAGCACGTCCTGGGGGTCCGGGCGACAGACATGGCAGGCAACGTCAGTACCCTTGCATCCGTGACTGTGACCGCGGACTTGACCGCACCTCAGGTGTCCATCAGTTCACCTGCAGAAGGCGCAACAGTCGGGATCTCGCCGTCGTTCGTCTTTGCCTCAACGTCCACGGACGTTGCCGGTTTCAGGTGCAAGCTGGGCACAAACGCCTTCACCGCATGTACGTCGCCAAAGTCGTACAGCAACGTACCCAATGGTCCTGTCGCCTTCACGGTGGAAGCCATGGACAACGCGGGGAACACCTCCACTGCAACCAGGAATGTCACTGTCTTCGCTGCCGACACCACGCCCCCTGTGGTCTCTGTCGATCCGGCTGGAGGAACGTACGGGGCAAACAAAACCATCAGCCTCACGGTGAATGAAGCAGCCACTATCTACGTGACCACCGATGGTTCCACGCCCACCACATCCAGTCCTGTCTACTCTGGACCGATAGCGCTGACTTCGTCGATGACATTGAAGTACTTTGCACGCGACACCGCGGGCAACTCTTCAACGGTAGCCACCCAGACGTACGTCCTTGACACCACTGCCCCGGTTCTGACCGTTGCACCCGCTGCCGGAGCCTATGCTTCAGGGCAACTTGTCACCATGACTTCCAGCGAACCTGGAAGCATCTTCTACACAACGGATGGCACCACGCCCGCTACTGCAGTCGGAGGAAGCACGAAAGCATACTCGAGCCCATTCGCGCTGACGGCAAACACCACCGTAATGGCTCTTGCTGTGGACGCATATGGAAATGCTTCCGCAGTCACTGCCCGTGCTTACACGGTCTTGGACACAACCCCACCGGTGGTTACCGTGACTCCACCTGCGGGAAGCTACCCTGTGAACCAGCAGATCACGCTCACGGTGAATGAAGCGGGATCGAGCATTTACTTCACCACCAACGGAACCACTCCGACTGCCACAGCCGCCAATAAGTACTCCACAGCAATCACGCTGACGGCCGCGATGACCTTGAAGTACTTCGCGGTGGATCCGTCCAACAACAGTTCGGCGATCATCAGCCAGGCCTACACTGTGACAGCGCCACCGGCCAATACGTGGAAGGACTACACCGGTGATGCAAAGAACGACGTCGTGGCACGCGACAATGGCGGCACGCTATGGCTCTATCCGGGCAACGGCACCGGCGGTTGGCTGACGCAACGTTCGTTGGGCACAGGTTGGAACTCGCTGAACGCCATCGTCCCCACCAAGGACTTCAATGGTGATGGACGAAGTGACGTCCTGGCGCGAGATACCAATGGTGTCCTCTGGCTCTATCCCGGGAATGGAGCCGGCGGGCTTCAGCCCCGGGTGCAGGCAGGCACAGCGTGGTCGGGCATGACGCTCATCCTCGCGCCAGGGGACTTCAGCGGCGATGGCAAGGCGGACGTGTTGGCCCGGGATTCGGCCGGTGTCCTGTGGCTCTATCGCGGAAACGGCACTGGCGGCTTTGTATCAAGCGCCCAGATTGGCACCGGGTGGAACTCCATGACGGCGATACTGAGTACCGGCGATTTCAACGGCGACAGCAAGACTGATGTCCTGGCCAGGGACACGTCGGGCATCCTGTGGCTATATCCAGGCAACGGGACCGGCGGTTGGCTGAGCAGGGTCCAAGTTGGAAGCGGCTGGAGCGGGATGACTGCAATCCTGGGCCCTGGCGACTTCAACGGAGACAGCAAGAACGATGTGCTTGCCCGCGACTCCGGTGGCAACCTCTTCCTGTACCCCGGCAACGGAACATCAGGATGGCTCTCCCGGAGCCAGGTCGGGTGGGGCTGGGGAGGGTTCACGTCGCTCCCCTAGCAGCAAAGACGTGACCCCGGCAGGAAAGAGAAGGGAGGGTCAGGACGCCAAGCGTACTGACCCTCCCCTTCTTGTTCCAGGAATTCCCTACGTACGTTCCTTCATGGGATGCATCGTGGGCCTGTTTGGGCTTGCCTGTATGTCCAGTTGGAGGGATACCAACAGCATCTGAACTCCCAGCACAAAGGGCACAACAGCCAACATCACCGATCCCGCGGTAGGAGATCCTACGCTTGCGGCGAGAACCCAGATCCCAGCCACGAGACCCATGACAATAAGGGCGATCCCTGCGATCAGCAGAAGAGCCACCGCTGAGAAGGACCACACCATGTACTTCCACCACACACGGCGCCAGAAGCCGCCAAAGAGCATGGCCAGCAGCTCGGGGATCACCTTCCGGAGCTTGATGCTGGAAACCTCGTTGCCGTAAACAGCAGGAATTGGGACATCCACAATCGGTACATCGAGGATATTCAGGTGAATCAGGAGGTCGTTCTCAAAGCTGTAGCGCGCAGCCACCTTATTCATTGGCAGGCGGCGAAGAACTTCCGTCCGGATCGCCGTGTAGCCATTCTGGGGGTCGAAGATGTGCCAGTAACCCGACGCCAGCTTTGTCATGAATGACAGAACGATGTTTCCGAAGATACGGTATCCAGGCATGCCGGCAAAAGACTCACCTGAAAAGAAGCGGTTGGCCTTTGCAAAGCCGTAACCATCCACCACGGGGTCGAGCAGCTGGGGCAGGTACTCCGGATCCATCTGGGCGTCGCCGGCCATCACAACATTGATGTCGGAGCCCAACTCCATTGCTGCTTTATGGGCCGTCAGAACTGCGCCACCCACACCTTGATTGACCTCATGCCGGATCAACGTGACCCTGCCGTCATCCGCCCGAAGGGCAGCCCCGGAGGTGTCGTCAGGGCTGCAGTCATCAACAATGACAATGTCATCGACGAAATCAGGCATCGTTTCGATCACCTGTGCGATGTGGTTCTCTTCTTTATAGGCCGGTACTACCGCGGCAATTCGAACGCCTCGATACATCGATTATCCTTCGCTGCTGTTAGGTGTGAATTTCTGTGCTGGCGCTTCAGTGCCCGAGGCGCCATCTGTCTGTCCGCCGGCGCTCTGCGGCTGCTTCTTTTGCGGGAAGATCCAGTGCTTGTAAATGAAGTAGTTCCAGCCCATGGTCACAATCGTCGCAACCACTTTACCGGCAACATATCCGGCCCCCAGGAACTGGAAAAGCTCGACGATTCCCATGACCGCCACGGTGTTGAAGGCCAGGAGTCCGGAATACCGCAGCACTCCACCCAATGCCGTTCCGCCACCCCCGAAGGCAAAGTGGCGCTGCAGGAAATAGTTGAAGAAGAAACTTCCCCAGAATCCTGCGCCCGTGGCCAACCAAAGGGGCCAACCAAACACTTGGAAGCAGAGCGCCAGCAGACCGAGGTCCACAATGAAGCTCAGACCGCCCACCACGAGGAATCTGAACAAACTGGACGAGAGGAACTTTGTAATGAATGCCTTCATTGGTTAACAAATCCTTCCAAGCGGGGCGATGCCATCGGGGTTCCGGTTCTCGAGGATGCCCGGGACTCCGTCAAGCTGCACACGGTCGTTGGCAGCGGCGTCGAAGGCTTGCTTTCCACCTGGTAACTGAGACCAATCGATCCGGTAGAGGGCAGCGTTTCCGTCACGCACAACAAGCTTCAAGTAAGGGATGGAATCAGGATGGGTCAAGCCCGCCTTGGGCTCATCCCAGGCCCGGATCCGACCGTCGGCTATGTACACCCATTCGATACCAAGCTCCGAAGCGGCAGCCCGCGCGTCGGGATCCGTCGCCAACTCAGGGAGCTTTTGCAGGACAAGCAGCTGGCGGTTCGTAGGAAGTATTTCGAAGTGCCGAATCATCGGCATTCGGTTCCCGAGTGCATACATCCATACGGAACCATCGCAGGAATCATTCAGCACTGTGGCGTCCTGAGGGACGTACTGGTCGATTTTGCTCAGCAGATCCACTTCGGATGAGCTCAGGGTGAGGCCATCCACCTTCGTATTGATGTTGATGCGCTCGGCGTTTTGCTTGAAATACGGGATCGCCCCAACGCCACACACCAGCAAAACTGCGACAGCAGCCGCCGCTGTGATGACGTGGTTGGGCCTGCGTCCCTTTGTGCCTTGGGATTCATGGGATGCTGCCCGACGATTGCGGAGCCACCGGACGGCCCATTCGATTGCCTCGCCGGCCTGGGCAACACCCAAGCCGGCAAGCGGCACGAGAAGCATGACAAGGATGCCGAAAATACGCCATTGATCGTCGTAAAAGGGGGCTGTCAGGTTCAGGAAACGGGGGCTGTCGCTGCCCATGGTGTAAACCGAAAGAAACGCAAAAGCCAGGACCGGGCCGAAGTACCACCACATGCGGATCCTGAAGACAACAGCAAGGCAGCCAAGTGCGACAAGCGTTGTCAGGATCGGCATTGCCATGGAGCCATGGTTCAGGAAAACAATATTCTGAATGGCACCGTTTCGATCAGTATCCGGAGCCCACATCATCTTGGAGACGCGCTCAGATTCCTTAAGCATCTGGGTAATGATCGGCAGGCCGATGATCGCCGCGAGAACCCCTGACACCGTCAGGTAAACGGTAATGCCCAGGATCCGGCCCTTGCGTCGTATCAATGCGGAGAGCAGCCAGAAGACGAGGACCGGCAGTACTACGAACGCCAACGAGGGGTGGACGGCAATAAGGCCCACTGCGCCGAAGGCAATGCCCAGGACCCAGAACTTTTGCCGCTCCAAGGCACCTTTGACTGCCAGGAAGACGAATGGACCCACCAAGAGCATGCCAGCGAAAAACGGAATCAGCGGGCCACGCCACAGTAAATCGTAGGGGTAGACCGTGAACCATCCCGACACTGCAGCCGCGGCGGCCACGGCAACAGGGCGGCGCGTGAGGATCATGGTCAAGGCCATGGCGCTGAGGGGCAACTGAACGGCCATCATCACCAAGACGAAAACATTCAGGAAGACCGGGATGCTGACACCACTCATCGGCCAGAACAGCGAGAGCACTGCGTGGAACGCAATAGGGTAGCTCCTGATGGGAGCATCAGAAATTGTGGTGTCGTAGTAGGCGAAGTTGCCCGCAATGGCGGGATCCCATTCATGATTCACGGAGATAAGCCGGATCATGTTGGCGTGCCAAGGAATGTCCCAGTCCTGGTTTATGCCCAGGAGGCCCTCAGTGCCGACAAACCATGCCACGGCGGCGACGGCTCCGCCCGCAACAAGGCCCACAAGCAGGATCCACCAGGAGCCCGCAAATCGGTGCTTACCGAAAATGCTTGGCTGTGTTCGCAGGGGTGTCTGGAACTTGTCGGGGAATCTGCGCCTCAACACGAGGCGCAGAGCCAACAGGACACCAGCCAACACCAGCAGAACGGCGGACACCGGAAGCAGCTGCCAGCTCAAGCCCAAGGAATTGCCCATCACACCGATGACCGTCAGGGCACCCATGCCCAACAATGGTGCCACGACGGGCAGGAGGGTTCGGCGCACTCCCAGCGCTTCTCCGAGAAGCCAGCCTGGACCCCACCACAACACAATGATCAGGACTACACACAACAGCAGTGGGCCGATACCCATTCCTACGATCGCCTTTCCTAGATGCTTCCACTAGCCATCCCTTGACAGACGACTCTTGCTATTGGATGCGGGACTTAGTTGCGTTCCCGCAGCCAGGCGACAGCCTGATCAGCCGGACCTTCGAATTGGACAGTGCCGGAGGATAAGACGACTCCCCGGTCGCAGATCCGCGAAATCATGTCCAGGTCATGGCTGACAACCACGAGGGTCCTGCCTTCGTCGGACAGCTGCTTGATCTTGGCCAGGCACTTCCTCTGGAAAGGTTCATCTCCAACAGCCAGGATCTCGTCCACAAGGAAGATATCCGGCTGCGTATGAACTGCCACCGCAAAAGCAAGGCGCAGGAACATTCCGGAAGAATAGAACTTCACTTCCGTGTCGATGAACTGCTCGATTTCCGAGAAGGCGACGATCTCGTCGAATTTCTCGTTGATCTCCTGCTCTGTCATTCCAAGGATCGCGGCGTTAAGGAAGACGTTCTCACGGCCGGACAAATCCGGGTGAAACCCGGCCCCAACCTCAATCAGGCCCGCGACCCTGCCTTTGGTCCGCACAGTGCCCTGATCGGGAAGGATGACACCGGAGATCAACTTGAGCAACGTGGATTTACCGGAGCCGTTGAAGCCCAGAAGGGCCACAGTCTCCCCATCCTGTATCTCAAAGCTGACGTCGTGCAGGGCATCAAATTTCTTGGTGAGATCACCCTTGCGACCCTTGACGAGCCACACAAGCGTCTCTTTAAGGGAGTGCGAGTGACGCAGATTAAAGGTCTTTTTCAAGCCCTTGACTATGACGGCGGCGCCCACTCAGACCTCCTGCGCAAAATGGCCTTCGAGCCGGCGGAACACCAGCTGGCCGATGATAAGGAAAACTGCGGCCATCCCCAGTCCAGCCAACCCCGTCAACATCAGGTGAGGGGGCAGTTCGACCGGCTTAGTGACCGTCGGGTACCAGAACGCCCAGTGGAACAACTCCACCGCCACGGTCACGGGGTTGAGCTGGTAGATCGTCAAGACCCAGTCCGGTGCAAGACGGCGGATCATGGTCCAGTCATAGAGGACGGGTGAAGTCCAGGTGACGATCATCATCAACATGTCCACGATGTTCTCTGCATCGCGGAAAAATACGTTGACGGCACCTGCCAGGAGGCCCAGGCCCGTGGCGGTTACGGCAACAATGACGAAACCCAGCGCTGCACCAACCAGCTGCATTACATCAGGTCGCCACCCGTTGAAAAGGGCAGCAGCCAGCAAGACCACCAGTTGGGGAAGGAAATGCACGGCAGCGACCCAGACCGACGCCACGGGAAAAAGTTCCCGAGGCAGGTAGATCTTCTTCACCAGGGCCGCATTCCAGACTATGGAGCGCGTAGCGTTTGAAAACGCTTCAGTGAAGAAGTTGACGACGATGACGCCGGAGAACATGTAAAGGGCGTAGTTGGGAATCTGATCCCCCACGCGAAGGACGATGCCCAGTGCAAAGAACAGAACCAAGTACTGGACCAAGGGCTTCACATATGACCAAGCCAGACCCAGCACGGAACCCCGGTAGCGGACCCTGAGTTCCTTGCGGACGATCAGCTTAAGGAGGTACCGGCGCCGGAAAACATCCAGCAGACCGGCACCTACCCCGGGAACAGCATAAATATCAGTGGAGTTGGCCATCGCTACTTTTTGGGCTCCGAAGCATCGAATGTCTCGCGCCAGGACTCCATCGACGTGATCTGCGGCAGTGCTGCACGGTACTGGGCCCGAAGCGTCTCCCAATTCGAGAAAAGCTGAGCGTGCAACTGCGTCGTTTCAACCAAAAGCCGGCGTGCCAGTTTGGGATCGCGCTGGTACCACGAGGCACCTGTGCCATCGGCATTGGAGACAACTGCACTGTCCAGGTGCGCCAAGCTCCACCATTTGCCGTCCTGATGTGCAACGTGGGCCTCAGGGTTGGTCTTGGCAGAATCGCGAACCGGAGCAAGGACCTGCTTGAGGACGGTCTTAACCGCCCAAGGCAGCAGGCCAAGGGCACCCGGCTGCTTGTAGGACTGCGGCTTCTTCGGCGGACGTTTGCGGAAGGACTCAGGGAAGGCGCCGGGATCAGTCTTGACTTGTGAGTCGACAAATTCCTCGCGCATGGCGCGAAGTTTGGGCATTGTGGTGGGCAGCTGCTCATGGAGCTTGCCTGGGCCCTCCAAGACATCCCGAAGAGCCATGACGCGGGCTTGCTCCGGGTAATACTGCATCGACACCAAATGCTTGATGTCCGTGTTCAGGCTTTCGCGGAAAATGCGGCCACCCTTGGGGAACGGCGAATGCAGAAGGGTGGCGATGAGCCTGTTGCGTTCGTGGTAGTAGGCCTGCCAGTCCACTGAGTCATCTTTATCAGCCCAGGAGACGTGCCAAACCGCTGCACCCGGCAGCGTAACCGTCGGGAAGCCTGCGGCACGGGCGCGCAGGGAGTACTCCGCGTCATCCCACTTGATGAAAACGGGAAGGGAGAGTCCAATGTTTTCCACGACGGTCTTGGGGATGAGGCACATCCACCAACCGTTGTAGTCAGCATCCCAGCGGCGGTGCAGCAAAGGCGTTGAGCGAAGGCCCTCCGCGGAGAAGTCGTGATTTCCCAGGCCCTCGACGGGTCCCCAGAGGAAGCGGTAAAAATTCACCACTTCCGCGTAGGCGTGCAATACGGACTTATTGTACATATCGAACATGTGTCCACCGACGATGGTGGGCTTACGGCAGAGGTCGGCAAATGCGACCGCCCTGAGTACACCTTCGGTTTCAAGTTCAATGTCGTCGTCGAGCAGCATGACGTAGTCGCTCTTGTCAGAGACGAGCATCTCGTACATGTTGCGGGCAAACCCACCCGAACCACCAAGGTTGCCCTGGTTGATAATGCGCAACTGCTCGCCCATGGATGAGGCGACGGCGTCGAACCCGTCTTCGTCGGCAACCTTCTTGTTGCCTTGGTCCACGATGATCAGTTCCGCAAGGATTTCACGGAGACCGGAGTCGGCATCGATTGACTTGATGGTTTCAAGGCAGTAGTCGGCACGGTTGAACGTTGTAACACCCAGCGTGACTTTCCCCTGGGGCCTGCCTTCATCAGGAACAGCCCAGTGGGCGCTCTTAAGCGTCATTCCATCGCCGCCGGCAATGAGGTCGAACCAGTACCAACCGCCATCGCCAAAGGGAGCGAGCGTAAGTTCGAAGTTGTTCGACGCAGTTCCCTCAACGAGGATCGAGTCGACCCGCTGCGACGCGCCGCGCGCATTCGACCGGTAAACGATGACCGTTCCTTCGCCCTCGGTCTCGATGTGGAGAACCGTCTTTGTGGCGATGGTCCATTTGCGCCAGTAACTGGCCGGGAAGGCATTGAAGTAGGACCCAAAGGAAAGACGCTCGCCCCGGCGCACCTGTACCGACCCACGGTCCAGGATGTCCTCCGGGTGGAGTTTGCGGGCCATGCCCACTGCCTGCACAATTGCTGAGCCGTTGTCATCCTGCTTGCGGACCTTGTTGGTGTCCGGATCGACATAGAGCGGCAGGGTATCGAGGTCGCGGTTGGCCGGGAAAACCACACGCTGGACTATTCGAAGGTTCTGCTGAGTCGAGGCCGGGCTGTCTGCGGCTGTTGTGGCCGTCATGGCAGTCTCCTGGCTTTCATTTGTTGTGGCGGTCATGCGTCCACTCCACCACTTTCCAGCTTGGCGCCGCCCGTAAAGTGCGGCTTGATCTTGTTGTCGAACATGGACAGGGCCGAGCCGATGGCCATGTGCATGTCCAAGTACTTGTACGTTCCAAGACGCCCGCCAAACAGTACAGACTTCTCGCCACGTGCAAGATCACGGTACGCGAGCAGTTTGCTGCGGTCTTCTGACGTGTTGACGGGGTAGTAAGGCTCGTCGCCCTTCTCCGCAAAACGCGAGAATTCGCGCATGATGACCGTCGCGTCCTTCGTGTAGTCGCGCTCAGGATGGAAGTGGCGGAACTCGTGGATGCGAGTGAAAGCAGTCTCCGGGTCCGGGTAGTTCATCACCGGGCACCCCTGGAAATCCTCAATCGGCAGCACTTCTTCTTCGAGGTCGATCGTGCGCCAGGAGAGATCACCCTCGGCGTAGTCGAAGTAGCGGTCAACCGGGCCTGTGTAGATGACTGGAACCTGCCCAAGAACGGATGAACGGCCGAATTCGCCATCGTCAAAGAAATCCGTGTTCAGGACAACTTCAATGTTGGGGTTGTCCGCCATGCGTTCGATCCAGGCCGTATAACCGTCAACCGGGAGGCCTTCATGTGCGTCATTGAAGTAACGGTTGTCATAGTTGTAGCGTACGGGGAGCCTGGAGATGATCTCCGCGGGAAGGTCCTTCGGATCCGTCTGCCACTGCTTGCCCGTGTAGTGCTTGATGAATGCCTCGTACAGGGGCCGTCCGATCAGCTGGATTCCCTTGTCATTCAGGTTCTGGGGATCAGTGCCGGCAAGCTCGCCCGCTTGCTCGGCAATCAGCTGACGAGCTTCGGTGGGGCTCATTGCTGCACGGAAGAACTGGTTGATGGTGCCGAGGTTGATCGGCATGGGGTACACCTCGCCCTTGTGGCTGGTGTAAACCTTGTGCTGGTAGCTCGTGAACTTGGTGAACCTGTTCACGTACTCCCAGACACGTTCATTCGAAGTATGGAAGAGATGCGCTCCGTAGCGGTGCACCTCGATGCCCGTCTTCTCTTCATTCTCGCTGTAGGCGTTTCCTCCAATATGGTGGCGGCGATCAAGAACCGCGACCTTTAGCCCCAACTCGGTAGCGGCGCGTTCTGCAATGGTCAGGCCAAAGAAACCCGAGCCGACGACGACGAGATCAGCGTTCACAAACTCTCCTGTGTATTGGCGTGCGGGCACAGAAGTGCCCACGTCTACTGGTCAAGGCTACCCGACATGGCGTGCGTTCCCCGTATCCGGGCCCTTGGCCAAGCAGGGGCGGCTGGGGTCCACAAACACCAGAGGGAGGCTGGCACGTGGCCAGCCTCCCCCAAAGGCGATGCTTGATTTGGCGTCTCAGAGGCTGATGACAGAGCCCGATTTGGCGGAGTCCAACACGGCCTCAGCAACCCGCAGGGTCTCAAGGCCTTCGGCCATCGTGACGATATTCATCGACTTTCCGAGGATTGCATCGCGGAACGCCTCGTGTTCCATCTTTAGCGGCTCCCGCTTGGCAAGGGCGAACCGGGTGGAGGATCCCTCCGATACTCCGCGGAAGGCTGCGACGGAATCCCAATCAGTCTGGAACGTTCCGTTCTCCACGAAGGTCAGGTCTGCAGAAATGGTGTCGGCGATGAACGCCCCCCGTTCGCCCAGAACGACCGTTGTACGTTCCTTCATGGGTGACAACCAATTCACGATGTGGTTGGTTACGACACCGCTCCTGAGGTGGCCAATGGCTGTAACCATGTCTTCATGTTCGCGGCCACTGCGGGAGGTCGTGTGCGCTACGACGTTCACGAAGTTGCTCTGCGCCAGCCATGCGGTGAGGTCGATATCGTGCGTCGCAAGATCCTTGACCACCCCGACGTCGGCGATGCGCGCCGGGAAGGGTCCCTGCCGTCTTGTGCTGATCTGGTAAACGTCACCAAGGTCACCATTCCCGAGCCGCTCGCGAAGGCTTTGCAGGGAAGGGTTAAAGCGCTCGATGTGACCGACCGCGCCGATGAGGCCATTGGCTTCGAAGGCCTTGGCAATGCGTCCGCCCGACTCGGAATCATTCGCGATCGGCTTCTCGACGAGACAGTGGATACCGGCCTCAGCAAGCCGCAACGCCACTTCCTCGTGCAGGATGGTCGGCACGGCAGCCACTGCCATGTCGATTCCCTGCTCAATCAGTTCCTCAACTGTGTTGTAGACAGTCAGGCCATCAGCAACATTGTGTGGATCACCGAACGAATCCGCGACAGCAACCAGGTCAACGCCATCAAGCTCGCGGATTACGCGGGCATGGTGGCGGCCCATCATACCCAGTCCGATGAGGCCTGCCCGGAGGTTTGCCACTAGCTTCCTGCCTTTGCGATGGCGTTGACAGCCGTCACGATGCGGTCCAGATCATCCTGGCTCAACGATGGGTGCACCGGGAGGGACAGCACGCTGGCTGCAGATACCTCGGTTACAGGCAGCTCATCCGATGTCTGGAAGGGCGCAAGGCGGTGGTTCGGGATGGGGTAGTACACGCCACAACCGACGTTGTATTCCTCACGCAATGCCTTAGCGAAACCATCACGGTCATCGGTAATGCGGATGGTGTACTGGTGGTAGACGTGCTCATAGCCCTCGGCTACCTTCGGGGTGATGACGCCTTCGATGTTTGCGTCAAAGAATGCTGCGTTTTCCTGCCGGGTCTTGGTCCAGCCTTCGACCTTTGTCAGTTGGACGCGCCCGATGGCTGCATGGATGTTGGTCATGCGGGCGTTAAAGCCAACCAACTCATTTTCGTACTGGCGCTCCATGCCCTGGTTACGCAAGAGGCGGAGGCGGCGTTCGACGTCGGCCAGGCCTGTGCTGACCATCCCACCTTCGCCGGAGGTCATGTTCTTCGTGGGGTAGAGGCTGAACATGGCGAAGTCGCCGAAGGTTCCGACCTTCCGGCCGTTGACAGCGGCACCATGAGCCTGGGCCGCATCCTCGAACACCTTAACCCCGTGCTTCGAAGCGAGCGCGCCGATGGCATCGACGTCGAAGGGGTGACCGTAGAGGTGGACCGGCATGATCGCAGCCGTGCGGTCGGTGATCTTCGACTCAACGGACGCAGGGTCCAGCGTGTAATAATCCGGGTCAACATCGGCAAAGACCGGCGTGGCTCCGGTCAGCGCCACCGAGTTGGCCGTGGCTGCGAAGGTGAAGGAAGGAACAATGACTTCGTCGCCGGCGCCAATGCCGGCAGCCAGAAGGCCAAGGTGCAGCCCTGAGGTGCCAGAGTTGACGGCGACAGCTGCGCGGCCGTCCAGAAGTACTTGGGAAAATTCCTGCTCGAAGGACGCAACCTCCGAGCCTTGGGCAAGCTGGCCGGAGGCCAGAACTGCCTCTACGGCCTTGCGCTCGTCGTCGCCAATGATGGGTTTGGCGGGGGGAATGAATTCGGGGCTCATGCCTCTACCTCTCGAAGTGTCTCGTTCTGTTCAACATATGTGGCGCCGGTTTCCGGGCATACCCAGTTCCCGCCAATGTTCTGCAGCGGGAAGCCCGCCTTACCGACCCAGCCCCGCCGCTTGGCCGGAACCCCGACCATCAGCGCGAAATCAGGGACATCTTTGGCAACAACTGCTCCGGCGGCTATGGTGGCCCAGCGTCCGATCGTCACGGGAGCGACGCACACGGCGCGGGCACCAATGGACGCTCCTTCACGAATAGTGACGCCCACAGGCTCCCAGTCGTGCGCACTCTTCAGACTTCCGTCCGGACCTACAGCACGGGGATAAGTATCATTCGTCAGCACTACTGCCGGACCGATAAACACGCCGGCCTCCAGTTCTGCGGGCTCGTAGACAAGTGCATAGTTCTGGACTTTGCAGTTGTCCCCCATCTTGACGCCAGTGCCTATGTAGGCGCCGCGTCCGACGATGCAATTGACACCCAATTCAGCTTTCTCGCGGACTTGGGCCAGATGCCAGATCTTGGATCCATCACCAATTACCGCCTCGTCTGAAACATCGGCGCTCTCTGCAACCACTATCACCGGTGAAGGTCCCTTCTCATTGAGCACACGCGACAACGAGTTTCATCTTAGCCGAGACGCCATGTCCTCGCGTCAAGTCGGCGCCTTCAGCCGGTATCGCCGAGAGTTGTCCACATAGCCCAGGAAAGGGGCAGCAGCCTGCCCGGGAATTCCATAGCCTCAGTTCTGGACGGCTACGGGAATTCAGGAAGGAGCGGGCAAATGATCTTTGAGTGCACGCTCGTTGGCGGCCCGAATGCCGCATCACCGGCGCCACCGGAAGAGTTGACGATCACTGTCTCCAGCGGAATGCCGGGCTCAGAACTTCAGCGGCAATTGCAGGAGGCCCGCGGGGTCGGTCCCCTGTCAGTTGCCGGGGAAGACCTATCCGCCCTGACCGTCGGACACCCCCCACTCGTAGCCGGGGCCGTTCTGGTGGACGGACATTGTCCTGCGGAAAAGTCGGACTCTCCGGCAACGCCGCTCCTGCTCCTGGCACATACCGGGCCGGGGGCCGGCTCAGTCTTTGCACTCCAGCGGGGTTTCCACCGCATGGGCCGCGGCGCTGTCGATATTTGCATCCCTGATCCGGGGATGTCCCGTGAGCACGCCGTGTTGGAGGTGTCCGGCACCGCACTGAGCGTCACGGACAAAGGGAGCCGGAACTCGGTACTCGTTGACGGGGAGCGTGCCCGGGAAAGGACGGTGACATCGTCGTCGAGAATTCGCTGCGGAAACACTACCTTCACCATCGTTACGCCAAGCAGCTCCACCCCCGGGATTCATGCCGACGCCGGACGTTCTGTTGCCGAGCCCCTTGAAGTCCAGCGCCACACGGGCTCCTTGAACCGCTGGTCGGTTGCCGTTGCGGCGGGGCTCCCGCTCATAGCAGGCGTTGGCCTGGCACTCGCGACGGGGATGTGGATGTTTCTGGGGTTTACGGCCGTTTCCGCGGTGAGCCTCATTGTTCCAACGATCACAGGAAGGAAGGGACGCCAAGAGTTCAGGCGTGCCGTCGCAGAGGCGGTGCGGCAGGACTCCGAACGCCGCCGCCGATGTTCGCCGTCTGCGGCGGAAATCATTGTTGCCACCTTGGCCCCCGCGGGAGGCTTGATCCTGAAGCCTCCAGCACCTCTGACATTGCCTGGCTCTGGGGCAGGACCGCCCGATGCATCACGACAAGATCCGACCGCCGGGTCAGCAACATGGATCCGGCTGGGTACCGCGCCCAGTCTGGCCAATGTGCGGCTCGTCCCAGCAGATCCCCATTTCCGTCCGCCCGCAATCGGCCCCATGCCAGTGACGCTGGGCTCGCACCCTGCCATTGTTGCCTTGCATGGCCAGACCGAGCACATCGACGCCCTGATCCGTTTCATCGTCATGCAACTGGCAAGTTTCCCAAGCTCGTCCTCCACACCGATCATTCTTCTCGGACCAATAGGGCGGCTACCTCTCAGCGCGCGGTTCCTGCCATACCTGACACTTGCCACGAATGAGGCGGCAGCGACAGCAGCTCTTCGAAGGTTGAAGGGAACCAACCAGGGCAGGCTCATAGTTCTCTGTGACTCGCAGGGCTCGGGTAACCGCTGTACCAAACTCCTGGATGCCGCCATCGAGGCTTCGTGGCAGGTGTTGCGGCATTCCGGCCCCCATGCCGGACCCACGGGTGTGGCCATTGAGATAGGACGCTCTGGTACATCCGCCGTTTTGCAGGTTCCCAGTGGCCGCCAGGAGTTCATCCCGGACATGGTTCCGCTTAAGGCCTTCGAACAGTTTTGCCGCACAGTGGTGTCCAATCCACACGGGGAAGGTCCTGCCGGCGACGGCATACCAGGATCCTGCTCTCTGGATGACCTGCTTCCAGGCGGACCTCGAGGCATACTGCGGCGATGGACTGGCGAGAACGGGCAGCATGAACTGCAGGCGATTCTGGGTCAGGGCCAGGAGGGCCCCTTGACGTTTGACTTCCACGTCGACGGACCCCACCTCCTGGTAGCCGGGACCACCGGCGCCGGGAAGTCAGAACTCCTCCGCACGATCGTGGCATCCATGGCATTGAATCATTCGCCGGACCAGGTGACATTCCTCTTCGTCGATTTCAAGGGCGGCTCCGGCCTAAGTCCTTTACTTGGGCTTCCGCACTGCGTCGGCCTTTTTACTGACCTTGGAAGTCATCATCTTGACCGCGTGCTTACTTCCCTTCGAGGCGAGATCCGCCGTCGCGAGAAGCTGTTCGCGGACGCGGGGACTTCAGACTTGTCTGCATATCAACGTTCACGTGCGGCTGTAGAGGTGGCGATCCCCCATCTGGTACTCGTTGTGGATGAGTTCCGAATGTTGGTCGACGAAGCCCCCGGAGCCCTTCGTGAGCTGATGCGTGTTGCCGCCATTGGGCGGTCCTTGGGCATTCATCTGGTTATGGCTACTCAAAGGCCGCAGGGTGCGTTGACCGCCGACATCCGCGCCAACGTCACTTCAAGCATCGCCCTGCGAGTTCAGTCGGATGCGGAGTCAATGGACATCATCAATTCCAAAGCTGCAGCATCCATCGGCGTTGATGTCCCGGGGCGGGCGTATCTTGTGAGGGCCACGGGTTCCCCCGAAGAATTCCAGGGAGCGTCCCTTGCTGTGTCAGCCACGGTCAGCCGGAGCGCTCCGGGGGCAGCAATCGTTCAGTCGGCCATCGAGGCCTTGCACGCTCCTCAAAACAAACAGCCAATGGTTGGTAAGTCAGCAGCCCAGGCGGAGGCAAGGGCGGAGGCGGTGGTCTCGGCAACCCGAACAGTCTGGCGCTCCCTGGGGCGGGCCGATCCCCGGCAACCTGTAGCCCCACTCTTGCCGTCATCCATTGGGTGGAATGAAGATCTGTCCGCTTTCGGTGTTGCGGGCAAGGACGTTCAAGACACACTGGACACGTCGATGGCCCCCGTAGGTCCATTGGGGATCGTGGACAGGCCGGAACAGCAGTCAGTTGAGGCCCTGGAATGGTCACCTCCTGACCATGGTCATTTCGCCATGATCGGCAGCAGTTCCAGTGGAATGCACGAATGTTTCAAGGCTGCTTCTGCGATGCTGGCAGCACATGGCACCCCACCACATCTGTACATCCTGGATTCGGCTGGAATGCTGGGAAAGCTCCGCCGGGGAGGCAGCTATGGCGCCACCTTGGGCCTGCATCAGCTGGCATTGGCCGTTCGGGTCCTTGAGCGGCTCACTGAAGAAATGGCACGTCGACGCGTGGCGGGCGAGGACGTCTCCGCAAGTCCCCGTCTGGTCCTGATAGTTACTGGCTGGTGCTCATGGGCCGCAGCGCTCCGATCAGGGCGATTCGCGTGGGCAGAGGACCTTTTGAGGGACATCATCCGGGACGGGACCCCCCTTGGAGTAACAGTCCTGATATGCGGCGAACGCGAACTGGTCAGCTCACGCTTTTTTGCCGCCATCCCAAACCGGGTATTTTTTCCAACGGGAGCCACGGAAGAGTCACGATATCACTGGCCACGCCTTCCGGAAGTCGAGCCTGTCCAGGGGCGCGCTGTTGCCATGGGTGCATTTGTTCAGGGCGCAGCCACGGCAGCTCATTTCCGCACTGCACCAAGCGGGAAAGCCTGGCCGTTCATTGACCTTCAGCCTTCGTCAAAACCGCCTTTCCGAGTGCGGCCGCTCCCCGAATCCCTCAGCAAGTCTGATTTCGATGTTGCGATGGCTGCGATCCCAAGACCGTCCGGGCCGTCCTCGGGATCGGCGCAGTCCGCCAGCAACGAGGTTGCGGCTGAAGACCTGGACTGCCGGATGACGCCGGACTCCATCCCCTTGTGGATCGGCATCGGAAATGACGAATCAGTTCCCGTCTCATTTCCCCTTGGGCCGCGTGGCGTCAGCATCATCATTGGGAGTCACGGCTCCGGCAAGACTTCAGTGCTGGCATCCCTGAAGTCCCTTCATCCCCAGGTTCCGTGGGTCTTCCCGGGAGTCGGAAGTACGGCTGGTGCTTTCTGGGCAACTGTGGCCCGCTCAGCGACCACGGGATCGCTGGATCCTGCAAGCATCCTCATTGTCGATGACGCCGATCTCCTGGATCCGGAGGGGCGGGTAGCTCTCGCCGCACTGGCTGGCCGGACACGAGGAGTGATCTTGACTGCCACGTCGGGTCCCGCTTTGCTTCAGCGCCTGCCACTGGCCGCAGAGGTCCAAGCAAATGGCATGGGCCTCATTCTGGCTCCGAGGACTCCCCTGGACGGCGACATCCTCGGCGTGAGGCTGGAAATAGAAACCTCACCGCGTGCTGGTCGGGGTGTGATTGTCCGCGGAAACCATGTGGTCCAGGTGCAGGTGGCTTTCACGTCCGACACCAGAAAGCACATCAGCACGATCGGAAGTCATGGCAGCATTCGCTAGAGCGCGCCCTGCGTCCCTCCTGCTCGTGACGCATATCCGATAACGCTCCTTTGGAACAAAAACACGATCGCAGCCAGTGCAGGCAAAATCATAGCCAACCCTGGCAGAACCAAGCCGCCGGTCATCGTTGGGAACCCAATGGTGAGGACGAACAACTGAGCAACCAGAGCGGCGGCGCGGGTCCATCTGTACCCGCGGAACAGGAAATGGCCCACTGCGAACAGCCAGGCCGAGAAGGCCAATAAGAGGCCCAGAGTAAAGACCGCTCCCCAAAACGTCAGGACAGGGGCTCCTGTCAATAGTTCGAAAGCGTACCAAGCAGCTGCACCAAGGAGGGCCAGTGCTTCCAGCACGACAACGATCGAGATAATCAGGATTCCAGGGGGCTTCTTGCCACCGGATTTCAGCCCCCCAGATATCGGGTCCTCAGGCACAGGTCTGACTGGACCGTCGTTTCCATCTGATCCAGAGTTTGGTTGGGCCGGGTTAACAGGAGGTCTTGACACACTGGCACACTACCGGACATAGTCATCTAGCAGTGAGGGCACTGGCGGCTGATGTGATGCATCGCTCACGGATTCAGGGCATTTCAACGACTAATACCCCTTGTTTACAAGGCGTTAACATGAAACGCTTGACTCAGACGACCAAGGGGGCCCATGCGGGCCCCTTTCCTTTGGAGCCTCTCGTGAATGTTTTCACAAAAGGCTCAAACTAGTTCTCACGAATGGAGTGACTGATCAGCATGGATTGGCGTAATCGCGCAGCCTGCCTCGACAAGGACCCGGAGCTCTTTTTCCCAGTCGGCAACACGGGACCAGCACTTCTGCAGATTGAGGAAGCAAAGAGCGTTTGCCGCCGATGCCCCGTCGTGGACACTTGCCTTCAATGGGCTCTTGAGTCCGGCCAGGATGCAGGCGTCTGGGGCGGCATGAGCGAGGACGAACGCCGCGCACTCAAGCGTCGCGCAGCACGCGCCCGGCGCGCTTCGTAGCAGGCAGTACAAGCACCAAACGCAGAAGGCCGCGGACCACATGGTCCACGGCCTTCTGCGTTTAAGACAGTTGCCTGTTAAACCCGTCGACCTCCGGAACGCCCTATGCGCGAGCCAGGTTCAGGACAATTTCGACGGCGGTACCGCCACCCTCCCGCGGGCTCCATTGAATGGATCCCCCAAGCTCACTTGTGACGAGGGTACGCACGATCTGCAGGCCCAGGCCCTCCGTGTACTGCCCGTCCGGCAGCCCAACGCCGTCGTCGGCAATTGTCACCGTCAGGAATTCGTCATTTCCGTCTCCTGCTGCACGATCAGCCAGCAACCAAACGGTTCCCGTCCTCCCCTCCAACCCGTGCTCAACAGCGTTGGTGACCAGTTCGTTGATGACCAGTGCCAGGGGCGTGGCGAAATCGCTGGGGAGCTCGCCGAACATCCCGGACCTTTCGGTGCGTACTTGCTGGGAAGGCGAAGCGACTTCGGCAGAAAGCCTGAACTGGCGCCCGATGAGTTCATCGAAGTCGACGCTTTGGGTCAGACCTTGGGAAAGGGTCTCATGAACAAGCGCGATGGTAGCCACCCGGCGCATGGCCTGTTCCAGTCCCTGTTTTGCTTCGTCGCTGACCATACGTCGGGACTGCATACGCAGCAGGGCGGCAACGGTCTGGAGGTTGTTCTTTACTCTGTGGTGGATCTCGCGGATTGTCGCGTCCTTGGTGACCAACTCCATTTCACGGCGCCTCAACTCGGACACATCGCGGCACAAAACAAGGGCGCCAAAGCGATGTTGCTCGTCGCGCAAGGGAATGGCACGCAGGGAAAGGCTGACCCCTCTGGACTCAATCTCGCTGCGCCACGGCATTCGTCCGGTGACAACCAACGGCAGTGTTTCGTCCACCATGCGCCGATCCTTCAGCAATCCGGCCGTCACTTCAGCGAGGGAACGTCCTTCCAGGGACTCGACCTCCCCCAGCCGCCGGAAAGCAGATACGCCATTGGGACTTGCGTACTGCACGATGCCTTCAGCGTCGAGCCGGATGAGTCCGTCCCCCACACGGGGAGCACCTCTGCGGGATCCGGTGGGCGATGCGAAATCAGGCCACAACCCGAGAGTTCCCATGCGAAGGAGGTCGTAGGCGCATTGCCGATACGTGAGTTCCAGCCTGGATGGCATACGGGAACTGGACAGGTCCATATGGGACGTGACAACGGCCAGGGTCCTGCCGTTGCGCACCATCGGCACGGCTTCGACACGCAGCGCCATCTCGCTGCTCCAGCTTGTCTCACTGGAGCGCTCAATGGAGCGGCTGTTCCAGGCCTTTTCCACGAGTGGACGAAGATCCGAGCGGATGCCCTCACCCACGAAGTCCGCGTGAAACACCGTGTGCGATGTTGACGGACGTACGTGGGCGAGGGCGATGTACCCAAACTCCGGATGCGGAAACCACAAGGCGAGGTCGGCAAACGCGAGGTCGGCGACCATTTGCCAATCGCCTACCWGGAGGTGCAGCCATTCAGCATCTCCAGGCCCGAAATCAGCGTGTTCCCTGATGGGGTCTGTAAAGATTGCCACTGCACCTCCATTTGCGACGCCGGGACCAGCCCCTAGCGTCGAACGATTGACCTCAAGAGCCTTAATGCTACCGATAGTGAAGCCATGTCATCGGCTTCGAGGGAATTGACCTCATCAAACATGGTTTTCGCCCGTCCGAGTTGTTCGGCATTCAGGCCTTCCCACGTCTTCAGTCGATCCTCGGCAGGGGTGCCCGGCGTGCTCGACTCAAGCACCGACGTCGTCATGTCCGCGACCGTTGAGTAGAGGTCGTCCCGGAGCGCCGCACGGGCAAGTGCCTGCCAGCGGTCGTCGCGTGGCAAGGCGCTGATCCGTTCCAGCAGCGAGTCAACGTGGAAGCGGTTGAAGACCGTGTAGTAGACATGTGCCACTTCCTCGACACTGTTGGTTCCGGTCTGGGCGATCTTTGCGATGTCCAGCAAAGCATAGCTCTCGAACAGCTCCGCCCACCTGTGGGCCAGGTGATCCGGCAGCTCCCAAGTGCGGGCTTTCTCCAGCCAGCCAGTGATTCGAACTTTGTCATCCCCACGCAGATAATCCAACAATTTGGCCCGAAGCGGCACCATCATCGGCTTGAATGACTTCACGACGTCCGCGATCGGGCGGGATGCCATACCCTGCCCGAGCACCCAGCGGACCGCACGGTCAAGGAGCCGGCGGACATCGAGATGGACTTCGCTCCAGTGTTCGGTGGGGAACGATGCCGGAAGGGCATTCAATTCCTCAACCATCGGATCGAGATCGTAGATTTCACGCAGCGCCACGAATGCCTTGGCTACGGCTACCTCGTTGGCGGACGTTTCTTCGATCGCCCGGAAGGCGAAGGTGATCCCACCGAGGTTGATGATGTCGTTGGCCACGACCGTGGCGATGATTTCGCGCCGCAGCGGGTGGGTGTCCAGTTCGGCGTCGAACCTCTCCCGCAACTGCTTCGGGAAGTAGGCCCGGATCGTGTCCTTGAACCAGGGGTCGTCGGCCAGGTTGCTGTCCCGAAGTGCACCCGCCAACTCGATCTTCGCGTAGGCGGCCAGGACAGACAGCTCGGGAGACGTCAGTCCCTGTCCCTGTTCCAGGCGCTGCCGCAATGTCTCTGTAGTGGGCAGTGCCTCAAGGTCACGCTTGAGGTCGGCTGATTTTTCCAGCCAGTCCATCAGGCGCTCGTAGCTGGGGCTCCAGTCCGCAACGCGAGTACGGTCGTTAAGGAGCAGGATGTTCTGGTCGATGTTGTCCTGCAGGACCAAGCGGCCGACTTCTTCGGTCATGTCAGCCAGGAATGCTGCCCGTTCTGCGGCCTTAAGCTTCCCGGCCGCCACCATACGATCAACGAAGATCTTGATATTGACCTCGTGGTCGGAGCAGTCAACGCCCGCTGAGTTATCAATCGCATCCGTATTAAGGATGACACCCTGCAACGCAGCCTCAATACGACCACGCTGGGTCAACCCCAGGTTGCCGCCTTCGCCGACCACCTTGACGCGGAGGTCCTTGCCGTCCACGCGGATGGCGTCGTTGGCCTTGTCCCCTACGGCAGCATGCGTCTCCGTGCTGGCCTTGACGTAAGTGCCGATGCCGCCGTTGTACAGAAGATCCGCCGGGGCAAGCAGGATTGCCCGAAGCAATTCGGGAGGGCTCAGCTGGGTGGTTCCGTCCGGCAAGCCCAGGGCCTTTCGTACTTGGTCGGACACGGGGATCGTCTTGGCTTGGCGTGGGTAGACGCCACCCCCTTCGCTGATGAGGGCCCGATCATAGTCATCCCACGAAGACCGCGGGAGCTCAAAGAGCCTCTGCCTCTCTGCATATGAGGCGGCGGTGTCCGGGTTGGGGTCCAGGAAGATATGACGGTGGTCAAATGCGGCCACGAGCCGGATGTGCCGCGAAAGCAACATTCCGTTGCCGAAAACATCACCTGACATGTCGCCCACGCCCACAACGCTGAACTCTTCAGTCTGGGTATCGAGGTCGAGTTCACTAAAGTGCCTCTTCACAGACTCCCAGGCGCCGCGGGCGGTGATACCCATGGCCTTGTGGTCATAGCCTACGGATCCACCCGACGCGAAAGCATCGCCAAGCCAGAACCCATATTCGGCCGCCAATCCGTTGGCTGTGTCTGAAAACGTCGCGGTTCCCTTATCGGCTGCCACCACCAGATAGGAATCATCGCCGTCATGGCGAACAACGTCCGACGGCGGCACAAGCCGTTCGCCCTCCGCTGTAGTAATGAGGTTGTCGGTGATGTCCAACAAGCCGCGAATGAAGGTCTTATAGCTTTCCACGCCCTCGGCCATCCAGGCCGCGCGGTCAACTGCGGGGTTGGGCAGCTTCTTCGCGAAGAAGCCACCCTTGGCACCGGTCGGTACGATGACCGCGTTCTTAACGGTCTGGGCCTTCACCAAGCCCAGGATCTCAGTACGGAAGTCCTCCCTGCGATCGGACCAGCGAAGACCACCACGGGCCACCTTGCCAAAGCGGAGGTGGACGCCTTCCACGCGCGGAGAGTAAACCCAGATTTCGAACATGGGTCGCGGGAACGGCAAACCATCGATGGTGGTGGGATCCAGCTTGAAGCTCAGGTAACCCTTGTTTTGGAAGAAGTTGGTGCGCAACGTCGACTCAATAAGGTTGACGAAGGTCCGAAGCACGCGGTCCGCGTCCAACGTAGCGACTTGGTCGATAGCTTCTGCGAGGGCTGCCCTTGCGGCACCTTGCTGGTGGGGACGCTCGCTTTCCTCGACGCTGGGATCGAAACGGGCAGCAAACAGGACGGTCAGACCCCGCGCAACATCCGGGTTGGCCAAGAGGGTATCGGCGATGAACCCAAAGGAGTTGGTATTGCCCATCTGGCGCATGTACTTGGCGTAAGCGCGGAGGACCGCCACCTGGCGCCAGTGCATGCCCTCGCGGAGCACGAGGCGGTCAAAGTTGTCAGACTCGACGGCCCCGGTGACGGCAGCACCAAATGAGTCAGCCAGGAGATCTCCGGTGGCGAGTGGGTCTATGCCAGCCGGGTACTTCAGCCCAAGGTCATACAGGAAAAAGTCGCGGTGATCCGCAGTTTCGATTTCGAAGGGCCGTTCGTCCAGGACTTCGAGGCCAAGGTTGTGGAAGTAAGGAAGGATCTGGCTCAGGCTCTTGGGCTCCATCAAGTAGAGCTTGACGCGCGCATCCTCCTCCAGTGCGTCACCGGCACCTTCGGGAAGGTACACGTGCACGCCGGGGCGGAGTTCCTTGCTCGCTTCCCCTGCCCGTTCGGCCTGGGCTCCATACTCTTCAAACCGTTCGATGTCCTCAAGCGCGTCTTCAACCTCGTAGTCAACGCGGTAGCCGGGAGGGAATGCCTCAGCCCACAGGGCGGACAGTACGTCGGCGCTCTCGGCGGGACGGTTCTCCCGAAGTACCTCGGCGATGCCTTCGCTCCAGGACCTGGAGGCACGCATCAGGCGGTGCTCGAGTTCTTCTACGTTGACTTCGGCAAGTTCCGCTGTGCGTGGCAGCCTGATCCTGAAGAAGACACGCGCAAGCGCGGACTCCGTGATTCTCGCTTCGTAGTCAATACTCTCGGCCTGGAAGGTCTCGCGCAGTTCCTGTTCAATACGGAGCCTGACGCTCGTGGTGTACCGATCGCGCGGCAGGTAGACGACGGCGGACATGAATCGTCCGTAAATGTCGGGGCGCAGGAAAAGCTTGGTCCGGCGCCGTTCCTGGAGTCGCTGGATCCCGGTGGCCGTAGCCGCAAGGTCCGGGATTTCGATCTGGAACAGTTCGTCGCGAGGGTATGTTTCCAGGATGCCCAGGAGGTCCTTGCCCGAGTGTGAGTCCATCGGGAAGCCTGCGTTACGCAACACTGCATCCACTTTGTCGCGGACGATGGGTATGTTGCGAACCGATCCCGTGTAGGCACTTGTGGCGAAGAGCCCGATGAAGCGACGCTCGCCGTTGACGTTTCCGGCGACGTCGAAACTCTTGACTCCGATGTAGTCCAGGTATGCCGGACGGTGCACGGTTGAGCGGGAGTTCGCTTTTGTGATAACCAGGGCCCGCTTTTCACGGGCGCGCTTGCGGCCGGCGTCAGTGAGGTGCTGGATCTGCCGGGTGTTGTCGCCCTCGCGGAGCAAGCCAAGTCCGCTGTGCTCACGAAGTTCCAGGACGTCCTCGCCATCTTCGTTCACGAGGTCGTATTCGCGGTACCCGAGGAAAGTGAAGTTGCCGTCATCCAGCCAGCGCAAAAGGTCCTGCGCCTGCCTGAGTTCGGCAATCTGTTCCGGGTGCGAGACCTTTCCAAGCGCTTCTGCCAGCTCCAGCGCCTTGCTGCGCATTTTCGGCCAGTCCTCCACTGCGGCACGGACATCGCCCAGGATGCGTTGTAAGCCGGCAACCAATTCTGCTCGGGCTTCCTCGCTGACGCGGTCAATTTCGACGGCGATCCAGGACTCCATGTGCGAGGCGTTATCGTTGTCGCCGAGCAGGTGGGCGACACTGGGCAGCGCAGCGGTGTCGCCGCTGGAAATGCCGATATTTGACGGAACCCTGGAAGCTCCGGTGAGCTCGCCGGAAACGCGGTCACGGGTAACCACGAAAAGCGGGTGCATCACCAGCCGGATCGCGCAGTTTTGGCGAACGAGTTCGGCGTTTACGGAGTCAACAAGGAACGGCATGTCATCAGTAACGATGTATACGACGTTTCGGTCGGTTTCGACGCCGATTTCCACAATGGCATTTCCAGGTCGCCGGGAATGGGCAACTTTCCTATGTGTGCTTGCCCGCGAAATCAGCAGCTCGGGCGCGTACGCCCGGGAGTCCTCCTCTGCGAGATGCTCATAGTAGTCACCGAAGAACCCTTCACGGACAACTGCTGCATCGGACCGATCCTCCACGCTGGATCCTGACGACATCTACAAACGCCTCCATCACATGTTGATTGCTGCGACTCTGCAGCCCACATGGCGAGCCTAGCGCTTAAGCAGACCGAAGGCTCTGGTAGATCGGCCAAGGGATTTCCGATTTTGCTGGATAGGTGCACAGACTAACCCCGCGATGGCTTTTCGCAAGGGAGAGTCGGGCGATGATTCCAACAGGACAGATCCCGACAATAATGCAGCATCGCACGCTTCCGCGTCTGCAGGTAAGTAGGCATCAACGCCATGGCCAGGGCCGAAGCGCTCCCAGGCCTCGGATAACTGCTGTCGGGGCGAACGGCCCACCGTGGCCCGCTTCACCTTATTGAGGAGCACCCGTGGCGTTGCCTGTGGAACCGCAGCTTCGAGCTCGGCAAGGCCCCGGACCAATCGCGGGACGCCGATTGCATCCGCAGCCCCAACGGCAAAAACCTCGTCTGCCAGCTCCAAACTGCGCAGGGTAGCGCCATTGCGGCGTGGCGCCATAGTGTCAAAGCTCAGTTCCTCATCTGCTTCCAGGCAGAAGCCGGTGTCCACGACAACCACCTCGGCCACTTGCTTGGCCCTTTGGAGGACAAGCGAGAGTGCGGAGGCCCTCAGTTCAGTCCAGCGGTCCGCCCTTGTGGTTCCAGTGAGTACTCGAAATCCACCAGTCTTGATGAAGACAGGCGTAGCAGCCCTGTCCAGTGCATCCGCATCCAGCAATCCTTGGTCAGCGAGTCTGCACGCCTGGGCGAGGCCCGCCGACTCCTCCAGCAGCCCAAGCATGGCCGATACGCTCGCACCGTAACTGTCCGCATCCACAAGAATCACGGACTTGCCTTCGGCCGCCAACTCGGCAGCCATGTTTACCGCAACCAGAGTTCTTCCCGGAGCGCCCGTTGGTCCCCACACTGCTATCACCCTCCCCCCGCCTGCTGCTTCTGGTTCTGGGGTTTCCGGCGCCAACTGGAATCCTGCAGATGAATCCGCGAAGCCGGCGTCTGGCAACTTGCGGGCTCCAACGGGCCCACCGTGGCGGCCCACTGCTTCGGAAATCCTCAGGGCAAGGGCGGCGGGCTCAATATCGGTGGACGCTGTTACTACACCAATAGCGGTGAGCCTGGAGACCTCCAGGGGGTCCACGGTCAGGGCGAGAATGGACACACCTACGGCGGCCAGCCGGTCCACCAATGTAACGGTTAATTCTTCGGAGCCTTCGGCAACGACGGCGGCCAGGGCAAGCCCGCTTTGGCAGGCAGCCATCAACTCTGCAAGCTCTGAACACCGCCGGACCACAGTGACGGGGCCATGCAAGCGCTCCAGCCCGCCAACCACGGCTTCCTGTGCCTGGCCAACAGTGATGACCGGGATGCTCATTGGCTGATGCCCGCAGGGTTCCAAACAACAGACACCTTGGCGGCGTTGGCCTTGGCGCCCAGCAGCTTAGGCATCTGCTTGTCCGTGACCAGCACCAGCACGACCGTTGTCTTTGAGGCACCGAGAGCACYCGAACCCGCTGTTACTTCTGCGATTTCGGCGCCGGGCAGCAATAGCTGTGGTTCTTCAAAAGCGTTTTGGGAACCGGGCATTGCGACCCAGACGTCCACCTTCGCCCCGGGAACCGCCTGCGCTGGAAGTGACTCTTCCATCGATATGGCAACAGGCTTGCGGTTCAGGACGTCAGACTGTCCGAGGCTCTTTTGTGGAACGAGTTGGCCCTTCTCAATTCTCTGTAGAGCTACCTTGCCCTGGTCAATTCCGTCCTCCACGGTTACATAGCCGGACTCGACGTCATCCAAGCGAACCTGGACGACGGTTAAATCATCAGGAACCACGGTTTGCCCAACCGAAATACCCTCCCGTGCGGCATAAACCTGAGTGGTCCGATCAGCGGTACTGACAACTGAGATGACTCCGGCGACGGATACAAGCATGAGCAGTACTCCCACCAGTAGTCGTGGATCCCTCCAAGATGGCTTCTTCAACCTGTTGCCGGCGACGCCTGCACTCGGATCCATTTTCCTGCTCCCCATTGAAGTTCTCATGGCATGGTTACCCGCGCCGCCTCTTCATTGTTGCCGGGACATGGCCTACGCCAAAGTCAAGAACTCCAAATCATGGGAAATTGTGGATAACTGTGCCAAACGGGGCCAACAGGTGCCAAAATAGTCCCATGCCCCGATTCCTGACTCTGGCGGACGTCGCCGAACAACTGCAGATAAATTCGCCGCAGGCCTATGCCCTGGTGCGCAGCGGTGAGTTGAAAGCCATTCAGGTCGGAGGACGTGGTCAATGGCGCATCGAGGAAAAGATGCTGGAACAATACATCGAGGAGCGGTATGCCGAGGCCAGCCGAATGATCGAAGAGGCCAAGTCCAAGTCGGGATAGTTTTGGGGAGCCAAACGGGCCGATGAACGGCTAGAACCCCTGGCTGCCGCTCGAGCAGATCGCCTCAAGTGATGTAAATGGAATAGTCCTCACGGCGGCCACTGCACCGCCGCGCCGCACCTCGCCCCTCGTATCGGCAAAATCGAAATGGTCACGCCCAACCCTGTCGATGACGCCGTGGAGCCTGTGGCCTCCCTCCGGGCCAGTAGCCAAGACGACCGTCACCTGGGTCCTGTCACGCGAGAGTCCGCGGAGGGCGCTGGCAAGCCTTAGCGAACTTTGGATCTGGGAAACAGGTTTTCTAGCCAATCTTCCGAGTCCGTCGTAAAGACGTACCGATGCGCATGGAATGAGCCATTGCCGCCCGTTGTCGATCAACACAAACCAATCCCCACCGACGTGACCCAACGTTCCCTGGAGAGAAATACCGCCGCTCAGCACCAAAGCGATCTCAGCTCCGCCGACTCCCCGAAGCCTGTCCACAAGGTCAAGGCCGGCTAGCTCGACTCTCGCGCGTTCGGATATTTCCGATTCACGGGCCAATGCGCGCTCAGCAGAAAATTGCGCTTCCAGATCTTCAAAGAGAGAGTCCCATCTCATATGGTCACAATAGGACCCGTAGCGCGTGGCGCCAAGCGCAATGGGATTTTCCCGTCATGATTGGACAAAGTCCTTCGACTATGCTGAGAATGGGCAAACAATACTAAATGACATCAAACAGCATTAAACGGCCGAAAGGGTAAGTATGAGCAGCGATCCGGCAAGGGTCCGCCACGATGCCACGTTGGCCGCCGTACTCCTCGCGTTGGGACTTTTGCTGCTAATCGTTGGGCAGAATCTCTTGCGGCAGTGGCAGGTGGATGCAGCCCACGGGCAGAGAAGTACGTTCGACCACCTCCTCGCCCTTGCGTCCAGCGCCTCGGGAATTGCCATCGTGTCTTGGTGGGTCCTCTCACTTGGCCTCGCAGCTTGGGCTGCAGTTCTGCAAAGTGCGGGGAGGAGGGGCAGCGCCAACGCCATCGCCAAGTTCAGTCCAGCTTTCATGCTGAGACTGGCGTTTGCCCTTCTAAGCCTGAATCTCCTCGGAATTCAGGCCGCTCAGGCTGCGGCAACGCCGGAACCTCAATGGCAGGCCACTTCCAGTGGCACCATAGGCAGGGCAGCGTGGCATCCGTCCGCTGGCGTACAAGAACCCCTGCCCGCTGTGGTGATGGCCCCTGCGCGAACCACCGAAGAAAGCCACGAGGCAAATCGGTCAGGGCCTGCCTGGCAGCCACAGGCTCCCACAGTTGAACCCGGCCTCCTGTCGCGACAAGGCTCTCGCGACAGGGCGTTTGAACATCACGCTGAAGCCAGCGCTGTGGTCAAGCCGGGTGACACGCTGTGGTCCATTGCCGCAGACAACCTTGGACCCTTCGCAACCGACGTTGATATAGCTCTCCATTGGCCGATGTGGTATTCAGCCAACCGAGGGATCATTGGCAACGATCCCGCGACGTTGCGCCCGGGACAAGTCCTGCAGCCCCCAACGCCCGGCTGAGGTCCTCGCCGCCCGTAAAGAATCCGACTGTATTGAACGGCACCCACTCAGGGGCACTCGTTCATGACCTAAGAGCAGTCCCATTGTCATCCCAGACGTAGCAACCTGAGCCAAGCGATGCCCGCGCAACGGCTCACAGAGTGAACTCATGAGGATTGACCATGACTGTTGTAACTGCACGCCGCCACGCAGACCGCCAAAGAACAAAACATCCTGCAACGAACGCCGGAGCCAACCCTTCTACCCTTGACGTAAGGCTGGTGGCACGAAGCATCGCCCAAGCTGCGGTCGAGGTCCTTGCCGGGACACGGTCCGTTGTCCAGCTGTCCAGATCCCTCGATGAGCAATGCTTTCTCTCGCTCCAGCATCGGGCCGCCCTTACACGCGAACACTCTGCACGCACCCGCGGCTCGCTACAGGTTCACAGAAGCCCAATGGTCCGTTCCGTCCGTGCTTGCGCCATTTCAGACTCCATCTACGAGGTCAGCATCGTTGTTTCTGAGGAGCAGCGCTCCCGCGCTATTGCCATGAGGTTGGAACACTCCGACGGGACGTGGCAGGTCACCGCCCTGGAGATTGGCTAGTCACCCAGATTGGCTAGGCGCCCGTGATTGGCTAGTCACCCGTGATTGACTAGTCACCCCTGAACCAGGCAGGTTGCCTCGATCAGGAGAAGGCGGATCCACGAAAAAAGACCCCGGACATGTGTCCGGGGTCCGTTTTCATAGGCACTGGATCAGCGTCGCTTCTTCTTGGCAGTTTTGCGCTGCTCCTGGGTGGCTGCCTTGGCAGGATTACCGGATCGGCCCGAGGAACGGCCTTCGATGCGGGTCTGGCTCGCTCCGTCCTCGCCTGGGGCTGTGTACTGCAATTGGGCCGGCTTTTCGGGTGTCTCCAGACCGGCAGCCCGGATCTGGGGATCGTGGTGCTCGGTGTGTGCACCTGCCACAGTATCGTCGGCAACAACGACATCTTCGGCGGGGGTTACCTCAACTTCAAGGTTGTAGAGGAAGCCAATGCTTTCCTCGCGAATGGCTTCCATCATGCTTTGGAACATCACGAAGCCTTCGCGCTGGTACTCAACCAGCGGATCCCGTTGAGCCATGGCCCGCAGCCCGATGCCCTCTTTGAGGTAGTCCATCTCGTACAAGTGCTCTTGCCATTTACGCCCAAGCACCGAGAGAACCACCCTGCGCTCGAGCTCCCGCATACTTTCAGAGCCAATGGCTTCTTCACGGGCCTGGTACACCAGCCGCGCGTCAGAGAGGATCTCTTCCTTGAGGAATTCGGCAGTGACCCTGGACTTGCCGCCGGCCTCATCAATGATTTCCTGGGCAGTTACGGTGGCCGGGTAAAGCGTCTTCAGGTTGGACCAGAGCTGGTTGAAGTCCCAGTCATCGCCGTTGCCTTCTGCCGTAGCGGCGTCAATAAGGGCGTTGATGGTGTCTTCCAGGAAGAACTGGACCTTTTCGTGGAGGTCATCGCCTTCGAGGATCCGACGACGGTCCCCGTAGATCGCTTCACGCTGGCGGTTCAGGACGTCGTCGTACTTGAGGACGTTCTTACGCTGCTCCGCGTTGCGGGCTTCCACCTGACCTTGAGCCGAGGCAATGGCACGGGAGACAAGCTTTGATTCCAGCGCGACGTCGTCGGGCACGGAACTGTTCATGAGCCGCTCGGCAGCACCGGAATTGAACAGCCTCATGAGGTCATCGGTCAGTGAAAGGTAGAAACGGGATTCCCCGGGATCGCCCTGACGTCCGGAGCGGCCCCGCAACTGATTATCAATCCGGCGGGATTCGTGGCGCTCGGTGCCCAGCACGTAGAGGCCGCCAAGGTCCAGTACTTCCTCGTGCTCGTCCTTAACCGCCTGCTTGGCCGCAGCGAGTGCCTCCGGCCATGCTGCTTCATACTCTTCCGAGTTCTCCTCCGGATCCAGGCCCCTCTTGGCGAGATCTGCGATAGCGGTGAATTCGGCGTTGCCACCAAGCATGATGTCGGTACCGCGGCCTGCCATGTTGGTGGCTACCGTGACAGCACCCTTACGTCCGGCCTGAGCCACGATGGAGGCTTCCCGCGCGTGGTTCTTGGCGTTGAGAACCTCGTGGCGGATTCCTTCCTTCGCCAGCAGCTTGGACAGATACTCGCTCTTCTCAACGCTGGTGGTGCCAACCAGTACGGGCTGGCCCTTCTCGTGGCGTTCCGCGATGTCCTTGACGACGGCGTCAAACTTGACAATCTCGTTCTTGTAGACGAGGTCCGACTGGTCAATGCGCTGCATGTCCCGGTTTGTGGGGATCGGCACAACGCCGAGTTTGTACGTGCTCATGAACTCGGCTGCCTCGGTCTCGGCCGTACCCGTCATGCCGGACAGCTTGGAATACATGCGGAAGTAGTTCTGCAGCGTTACCGTTGCCAGAGTCTGGTTTTCGGCCTTGATCTCGACGTTTTCCTTGGCCTCAATGGCCTGGTGCATGCCTTCGTTGTATCGTCGCCCGGCGAGGATACGGCCTGTGTGCTCGTCAACAATCAGGACCTCGCCGTCGAGGATGACGTAATCCTTATCGCGCTTGAAGAGTTCCTTCGCCTTGATGGCGTTGTTCAGGAAACCAATGAGTGGGGTGTTGGCCGATTCGTACAGGTTCTGGATACCGAGGTAGTCCTCCACCTTTTCAATTCCGGCTTCCAAGACACCAACAGTCCGCTTCTTCTCGTCGACTTCGTAGTCAACCTCTGGTTGAAGTCGGAGTACGACCTTCGCGAATTCGCTGAACCAGCGGTTTGTGTCGCCTTGGGCCGGGCCGGAGATGATGAGGGGGGTACGCGCTTCATCAATCAGAATCGAGTCAACTTCATCCACAATGGCGAAGTTGTGGCCGCGCTGGACCAGCTCACTGGCGTCCCAGGCCATGTTGTCGCGCAAATAGTCGAAGCCAAATTCGTTGTTTGTCCCGTAGGTGATGTCTGCCGCGTACTGCTGCCGACGCACGGACGGATCCTGGTTGGAGAGGATGCAGCCGCTTGTGAGGCCAAGGAAGCGGTAGACACGTCCCATAAGCTCGGACTGGTATTCGGCTAGGTAATCATTCACCGTGACCACGTGGACGCCCTTGCCCGTAAGGGCATTGAGGTATGCCGGTGCAGTTGCCACGAGGGTCTTGCCTTCACCGGTTTTCATTTCGGCGATGTTGCCCAGGTGGAGGGCGGCGCCACCCATGAGCTGCACGTCAAAGTGCCGCATGCCCAGCGTTCGGGATGAGGCCTCGCGGACTGCAGCGAATGCCTCCGGCAGGAGAGCGTCCAAGGTCTCGCCGTCCTGGTGCCGCGAGCGCAGACGGTCCGTTTCCTCCCGAATTTCAGCGTCAGAGAACGTCTTGAAAGAGTCTTCCAGGGCATTGATGGAATCGGCATAGTTCCGCAGTTGCCTGAGTGTTTTCTTGTCACCCGTGCGGAGAAGTTTTTCGATTAGTGATGCCACGTGAAATTGCTCCCAGTCTCATGCTGCCGAATTCTGGCTGTTTCAGTCTACGGGAGAGAGTATCGCCACGTTATCCGGTTCCCCTGTGAGCGGACTGCTTTGCCCCTCTGGTTCACAGCGTCCGACAGGGCCCCGGCCTACTGCCTCGGCGAGCGGTACCGAGAGATCCCCCACGGGCCACACAACAACTTCCTGAAGGCCGAGCCATTGGGCCAGGAGCCACAATTCGGCGGAAAGCTCGACGGCGGTATCCGGTGGCGCTCCTGGCTCACCAAAGGCGGACCGAACCAGGAGTTGGCCTGCGGCCCTGTCAGCCTTCAAATCGACCCGAGCCACGATGCCTTCCCTGAGCAGGAAGGGCAAAACATAGTAGCCAAAACGGCGCTTGGCAGCGGGCGTGTAGATCTCAATCCGATAGTGGAATCCGAACAACTCTTCCAGGCGCCGCCGCTCGAAGACCAGCGAGTCAAAAGGGCTCAGCAGCGCCCGGCCTTCGGCCCTGCGTGGCAATCTGGCCTCGACGTGCCGGTAGGTTTCCCGGTCCCAACCGCGAACGGAAACGCGCTCCAACCGGCCTGCCTGGAGAAGGCGCTGCACCGACGCCTCCCCAGCCTTCAGCGGGGTCCGAAAATAGTCGGCAAAACAGCGGACCGTTCCGATGCCGTGTGCCATTGCGGCTGCATCCATGAGCCGGTCAAGGGCGGCATCTGCATCCATCCCGCCGTGCACCGAACCCGGCAGAACCCTGGAAGTAAGCGTGTAGAGGCGTTCGAATTGGGGTGTGCGCGAAGCTGCCGAAACGCGGCCTTCTTCAAACAGATGCTCTAGAACGCGCTTTACGGTGTTCCAGTTCCAGCCCCAATTTCCGCTTTCAGCATCCCCTGTGTGCCCAAGTTGTGCAGTCAAGGCAGACGCCGTCATCGGCGGTCCACCCTCCAGGGCAGCGAGGATTCGTTCCTCCATGGCAATCCGCACGGTGGGCTCCAAGTGATGAGCACCCACCCACGCCCGCTTTTGCCAGAGAAGGAGATCCTGAAAATGCTCCGGTCGGATATAGCTGGCTTCGTGTGCCCAGTACTCCATCATTTTGCGAGGGTTTCTACCTGCCATGGAGTGAAGGATTGCCGGATCGTAGTTTCCCAAACGGGAAAAGAATGGCAGATAGTGGCTCCGGGCCAACACATTCACGGAGTCGATCTGGACAAGCTGGATCTGGGCAAAGGTCCGGCCCACCCCCCGTGAGGTCACGGGGCCGGCGGGCCGGACTTTCGCCAATCCTTGGGCTGCCAATGCGATCCGCCGTGCCTGTGAGAGGCTCAGCGAAGCGGTCATTGAAGTCCCTTCACGGCGATCAAGCCTTACTTGGCGGTGGCCGCCTGGTCATCTGAGCGGTACGCGTGGATCTTCTCCTCCACGGCTTCCTCGCCGGGCTCGCAGGTGGAGTCCAGGGTTATGACACCATAAGTCCAGCCATTGCGCCGGTACACAACCGAGGGCGCATTGGTTTCCTTATCCAGGAACAGGTAGAAGTTGTGTCCCACCAGTTCCATGTTGTCCACCGCATCATCGAGCGTGAGGGATGCTGCAGGGAAAACCTTCCGACGGATCAAAACGGGTGAATCTCCCGCTGGAATGTCGTTCTCGATCTCGTAGGGCGACCGCACATCGGCCTGCGGTGCAGGCTCCTGGTGGCTGTTGGCCTCTACGTAAATTGGCTCGCTGGCACTCGCGGGCTCAAGGGCGGCCGTTGCTTCCCGAACGGCCTTGGGCGTGTGTCGCCCATGGTGCACCTTCTTCCTGTCCTTTGCGCGACGCAACCGCTCAAGCAGCTTGTTGTACGCAAGATCGAAGGCAGCAAATTTGTCAGCGGCTGTGGCCTCGGCACGGATAACGGGGCCTCGGCCCAGAACTGTCACTTCAACGGTGAGCTGTCCCGGCGTTTGCCGGGGGTTGGTCTCCTTGGAAACCTTGGCGTCGACTCGCTGGACTTTGTCCCCCAACGATTCAATCTTTGAGATTTTCTCGCCGGCATATTCGCGAAAGCGGTCAGAAACTGTCAGATTTCGTCCGCTGATCATGAACTCCATGGTGCCCTCCAAATAACTCAGGTGACACGACAACGACGCTGTAGGGGGCTGGTCTGACGGACAGTCGAGCCCCTTTCCGAGCCGCTATCGACAGGTACATCTGTTCTTGGTACCCACAACCGACGTTAGTTCATCGGCACGAGTTATTCACCCTTTGGCCACTTATTTTTTGTTTGCGTCTTAACCCCACCCCGGGGCTCGTCTCCGGCGGTGTGCGAGGCGTAGGCTGGTGGCCTCGTGGCCGCGAGAACAACGGCGCCGCAGACTATCCCTCCGGCCGCAGACACTGCCCGTGCAGCCTCCGCAAGCGTGGCTCCAGTGGTGAGAACATCGTCCACAATCAGGCACCTTTGCCCACGGATCTGTTCCCTGTAGCGGGGCCGAACCCTCATGGAACCCCGGACACGCCTGGCCCGCTCACCCCTGCCGAGTCCTTTTTGGCCTGTGGAACCATCCCTCCCCTCCGCGCCAAGGATGGCCCTGACGCCATTTCCGATCAGGTCTTTGCACGTTGCGGCCAGCCCCCTGTTTTCCAGGAGACTCCCGGTCTTCTCAAGTGCATCAAAACCCGGACACCGGGACAACATCCCTCGTCTCTTCATGCAGCGGAGCAGAACGTGTATGGGGCTGAAACCCCGGCTTCGGAAGGCCTTCGCGCTGCTGGGAACAGGAACAATGCAAAAGCCTGGCCGGTCACCAGTGGCCAGCCGAACTGCGTTTCCGAGGCAGGGCGCCAACACCTCAGCCAGTCGCCTCTGGCCGAAGCTCTTGAAGGACAACAGGGACTGCGAAAGTTCATCCCTGTAGGGCCCCGCGGCCACCACGCCCAGCTTTACGGTGCCATCCACATCAACCAGCGCAGGCGATTCCTGTTCGGCCCTGAAGGGCTTCCTGCAAAGCTGACGCACCCGCTTGGCACAATGCCTGCACAGGACGGTATCTTCCACACCACAGCAGACGCAATCAGCGGGAACCAGTAGTGCAAGCAACTCCATCAACGCCCCTTGCAGGTTCGCGATCAGGCGCCCAAGCAAGCGCCTGTCTTTTCCGCGTCGCCGGGGTCCTGAGGAGTCCGGGGCACCAACATCCGGGTCAAGCCGGCGTCGGATACGTTGAGCAGATCCAGGACAATTGACGGCAGATGGAAGGTTGTTCAAGGAAACGATCATGCTGGTAGCCTTGAGCACTTTTTGTTCCGGTGACAGCCCTGGAACCCGCTGTGTGAACAACCACCGTCTTGTTGCGGCAGCGCCTCCAGGGCGCTCCGGCTCAGCCGGGGAAGGCCGGCTCCGTTGGGCCCTTGAGCTGAAGCTCCCAACCATTTCCGACACGTTGGAAAATTCCCGCTGCGGACTGGCCGTAGATCTGTTCTGACCCGTTCCCTGCGCTCAGGCTCATGAGGCCGTCCCAGGGTGCCAGTTGCTGCGGCTCCCCCGAGGTAAGGGAGAGCAACTCCGGAACCACTGTAGCCGTCGCCGAACTGGCCATGACGGCAACCGTGGATCCGTTGACCCACACTCCCTGGTCAGGCGAGGTGGAGGTGAAAAGAGTGACAGGAGCCGTAAGATCCTTCGGCGCGCCGTCTGCATTCCGGACGATGCCCGTCACCTGAACCACTGATTTACCGTTCGCCTCGGATATCACCAGGGCCCGGGTGCCTTCGCGCGAGATCCGAAAATCCTTGACAATCCGTCCGGACAGCCACGTGGGAGAGATGGTCGCCGTGGGTATGGCCATTCCGGGGGCAACGCCCGTGGGTTTGAAAGCCACAACCTCAGTATTCCCGCTGGCGCCTGGTCCCGCCGTCCAAACCCAATCATGAGGACTGAACGATGGCCCGGTCAACGTGCTTCGGGTGGTCAACTGGCGGGCCGGTTGACCCGGCTCGATGGAGTACAAGGTGGTTTTGTCGCCGTTGAGGAAGGCAACGGTTTGGGATACAGGCGATTCGGCGGGTGAATGGGGCCCAAGGCCTGCAACCGACTGGATGTCAGGCAATGGTGAAACACGATTGTTCTCGTAGCGGACCAAGTCGCCGTTATTGACCGCAATCTGGCGGGCAGGCACATTCTTGTCCACAACCGGCGGCAGAACTGTCCCGTTGTCCTCGACTCGGACCAGGTCCTGGTCGGCGCGAAGCTGGACATTAATGACGTCCGGTTGCCCCCTGAACGTTAGTGCCAGCTGGTTCTGCATGCGTTGGCGGTCTTCTGCCGATGCGTCGAACAGTTCCTTGGCTGACAAATCCACCTGGGCTGCTCCGGAAACTACCGGGACAGATTCCCGGGCCAACTTCATTCCAGAGGGAAAGGCGCTCACCACTGCCCCACGCAAGTAGGGCGCAGGCCCGGCAAGAAGGGCGCTGGTCATGGATTTAACAGTCTTCTTCTTGATGAACCATCGGTAGTCCGGCACCGCATACGTGAACGTCGGGTCATAGAAGTAGATGGGGAAGGCGCCGTAAATGACTTTGAACGTTTCTTCCGGAATCGCAGTACCATCCGGAACTTTGGAGATCCGCCACTCCCCTTCCACTTTCTCCAGCGAGACGGGGATGGTCTCCTTGGTCCCAGGTGGGAACTGCGTGGCTATTCCGTCCGCATCCACCGTGTAGGCAAGATCGACCTCGTAAAGGTATTCATTCTCCACGGCCGTCTTGACCACGTGCGCCCCGCGGAACACGACGGCCCGCTTATCCGGTTTCCACGTAACGGCCTGGGCCTGGGTCAGATATTGCCGTGCTACGGGATAGTCGTCCTCATAGCCGCTGCCGGCCATATAGAAATCCTCAATGACGGCTTCAGGTGTGGAGCCCGCGCGCGGTGCTGCGGGGAAGAATACAGGGGCGTTGGGGTTTCCTGCTCCCTCATCCTGGCTTTTTCCCACTGGGCCGGAGCGGGGAATCTGGGCGCATGAAGCCAGCAAGACCATGAGCGCCGCCAGCACGGCAACGACAGCCCGTCTGCGTGCGGTGCCAAGGACCCTCATGATGCATCGCCCTTTCCCTTGTCACCCAAAGGAAGCGTTCCGACGTCGGACTTGCCCTCTGTGGCGCCAAAACCCGTACCCAGGACAAGCATCTGGCGCTCGCTGCCGGCTCCGGGCAATTCGATGTCTGCAGGTTCCAGCTGAAGTGGCGACTTGAGGATGGTTCCGCCCTGCTTGAGCGGCAAGGTCAACCTGAAGTTTGAGCCCGCCCCTTTGCGGCCCCATGCCTGAAGCCAGCCGTTGTGCAGCTTGGTGTCCTCAGCGGCGATGGACAAGCCCAGTCCGCTGCCACCAGTGGTACGGGCGCGTGCCGGGTCGGCCCGCCAGAATCGGTCGAAAACCCTGGCAGCTTCCGCTTGGCTCATTCCAATACCGTGGTCACGCACGGCCACGGCGACGGCGTCATGGTTTGCTGCCACGGATATGTGGATCGGCTTTCCTTCGCCGTGCTCAAGGGCGTTGAGAAGCAGGTTCCTCAGGATCCGGTCAATCCTGCGCGAGTCCATTTCGACAATGATGCTCTTCTGACGGGCGTTCAGGCGGACCTCAGAGCCGTATTCGGCGGCTACGGGTGCTGCACCCTCCATGACGTGCGAAATCACCTGGAAGATGTCCTGGGGTTCGGCGTCCAAGACGGCGGCCCCCGCATCGAAGCGCGAAATCTCCAGCAAATCCGACAACAAGGACTGGAACCGCTCCACCTGGTGATAGAGGAGTTCGGCCGAGCGTTTGTTCATAGGATCAAAGTCTTCACGGGCGTCGTAAAGGACCTCGGCAGCCATGCGAACGGTGGTCAAGGGGGTGCGAAGTTCGTGGGAAACATCCGAGACGAATCTTTGCTGCATTTGGGACAACGTGGCCAACTGAGTGATCTGCTCCTGCAGGCTGGCGGCCATATGGTTGAACGACGCACCAAGCCTGGCTACCTCATCCTCGCCTTTAACCACCATGCGCTCTTGGAGTTGGCCTGCCGCAAGCTTTTCCGACACCACGGCAGCGTGGCTCACAGGGCTGACGACATTGCGGGTGACGTACCAGGCGATGGCACCGATCATGAGCACCAGCGCCGCACCACCTGCCCACAGCACGTTCTGGATTTCGTCCAGGGTCTTCTGGGCAGTGTTCAGGTCATAGATCAAATACAGCTCGTAGGCAGTGCCGTTAAAGGTCACTTTGTTTCCTACAGCAATACCCGGGCGGTCCTCGTTTCCGACCGGGAATTGCATGGAGGCCCAGAATTGTTGCTTCCCGCCTTCCTGGACAGCCTTTCGCAATTCCGGCGGGATGACGCGGACAGTGAGCTGGTCCGAGGCGCGCGACTCAACCCAGCGGTTACGGGGTTTGGTCTGTTCCGGCACTGCTTCAAAGACGTAGCGCCGCTGGATCACAGAGCCCCGGCCCTCTACGGCGGTTAATGTGTCATAAACCAACGTGATGACGCTTGATTGATCAGTAACCTGTGCGCCGTCGAAGGTGTCCTGAACCTGTTTGACGTTGTAGCGGGATTCCGACTCCGCCTGGGCCAGCCTTTCCTGGAACAGGTTATTCGCGATCTGGTTGGAAAGGTAAGCTCCGACGATCGCAAAAGACGTCACGGCAAGCAGGAGAGTCGTCAGCACGGTCCTGAACTCCAAAGACCGGCGCCACCGCCTCAGCAAAGAACGCCAGAGGAAGCGAAGACCCGGCCGTATCTGCCGGACACCGATCGAGACGAGTCGGGAAACCCTCAGAACCAGAATCAGGCCACGTCGCGTCCATATCCTGGCGCGCCACATCAGCCAGGGAAGATTCCTTCTTACTGGATCGCTGGGAGCGGAGGGTGAATTCCCGGACGCCGAAGTCTCTGCGGTCTGTTCCTGGGCTGCGGTCTGCTCCTGGGCCCGCTGCTCCGGACTGTCGGCCCTCTGGTCCTTGTCCGTAGTGCCGGTCTTGCCGGTGGGAGACTCAGGAACCTGCTTTATACCCGACACCACGCACCGTCAATACAACTTCGGGCGCTTCCGGATCCCGTTCAATCTTGGAGCGCAAACGCTGAACGTGGACATTGACCAGCCGGGTGTCCGCGGCATGGCGGTATCCCCATACCTGTTCAAGCAAAAGTTCGCGCGTGAAGACCTGCCACGGCTTGCGGGCCAGTGCTACCAGGAGGTCGAACTCCAAGGGTGTAAGCGAGATTCGCTCTCCACCGCGGGTGACCAGGTGCCCGGCGACGTCGATGGTTACATCAGCAATCCGCAAGGTTTCAGGCGCCTTTTGTTCGCCCGGCCGAAGGCGTGCACGGACTCGGGCCACGAGTTCAGCGGGTTTAAAAGGCTTGGGCACGTAGTCGTCAGCACCGGATTCAAGGCCGCGGACAACATCCGAGGTGTCCGATTTTGCGGTGAGCATGACGATGGGAACGTCCGATTCTCCACGAATCTGCCGACAAACTTCGATGCCATCCGAACCCGGAAGCATGAGATCCAAGAGGACCAAATCGGGCTTGGACGAACGGAACACTTCAAGAGCCTGGCCGCCGTCTGCGCAGAATACCGGCTCGAAGCCATCATTGCGCAGGACAATACCAATCATCTCTGCGAGCGCTTCGTCGTCGTCAACTACCAGAATGCGTGCCTTCATAGTTATATATTCCCTTATCGCCCAGCCTTTGTCCTGTTGGGCGGCCGCACGGCATGGCGTCCCCCAAGGCACTTCCACCGTACTGCACGTCCGCGCTTGGCTCGACGTAGTTCCGCTGGCCAGGGCAGTGAGGGCTTCAAGCTATGAGGGAGGACACCGGGACTATAGGCTTGGGGCGAAGGTCCAATGTGGGGGACGTCGCATGTCGGCGGCCGGGTCTCTTGGGGAGGAAATCGTGTCACAGCCAGAGCACGGCCAGCAGCCATATCCGGGCGGTCAGCCTGCCTGGGGCAACCAGCCCCAGTGGGGTGGGCCACCCACATGGTCACACCCACAGGGTGGCGCCAACAATTGGCCGGGCTACCCTCCGCCCGGACCAGGGCCAGCGGGCGGATGGCCTGCGGCTGGGCCCGGCGGTCCATACTATGGAGCGCCCGGCGGTCCGCCCTATGGCCAACCAATGTACGTTGCCCCACCCAAACCAGGTGTCATTCCCTTGAGGCCCCTGCAATTCGGGGAGCTGCTTGATGGCTCCTTCCAGACCATACGCCGGAATGCCGCCTCCATGTTTGGTTCAGCCCTGATCGTCCAGGCCGTTGCCGCTGCCCTTCTGGGTGTTGTCACCGTCGCCATGTACGAGCTTATGGATTCGTTGGAAGCGACGGATTTCAGCGGGGACGCGGCTGGGTTCTTCGGCCCGTTCGTGGCCGTCATGGCGGGTTCGGTGGGAGTCTCCGTGTTGATCGGCTTTCTCGGCGCCGTTCTCCAGGGCGTCATGGTCATTCCGGTTTCCCGTTCTGTCCTCAACCGGCGGACGGGCTTCGGTCAAATGTGGAAGCTGGCTGTCGGGCGGATCCTGCCTCTCCTGGGAGTAGCAGCCGTGCTCACTTTCGGTGGACTGCTGGCCGCAGCTGCCGTCGTCGGGATTGCCGTGCTGTTGTTCACGGCCTTGGGACCGGCTGCCTTCTTGATTGTGTTTCCCTTGGGCTTCGGGGCCATCGTCGTCTTTGTCTGGATTGGACTGAAGCTCATGTTCGCCCCCGCCGCCATCGTCGTGGAACGGATCGGCGTCTATGACGGACTCCTGCGATCCTGGCAGTTGACGAAGAGCAATTGGTGGCGCATCTTCGGCATAACGCTGCTGGTGAGCGTCATGGTGGGAATCATCGCCCAGATAGTGCAGATTCCAGCGTCTCTCGCTGCTACCGCGATAGGCTCCGTAGTCTCCCCCCACCCCGACGCCGGGACAGTGGCCTCCACCCTGGTCCTCACGACTGTGATCTCGATGGCAATTGGGGCTTTGGTAGGGTCTGTGACTTTCGCTTTCCAAACATCGGTGTCCGCGCTCATCTATATGGATCTTCGAATGCGTCGGGATGGGCTGGACGTGGAGTTGATGCGCCTGATGGAAAGTGGTGCAGATCCGGGGGGAATCCCCGGTGGTCCTGCCCCGCAGTTCCAGGGCAGCACATGGCCCCCTGGCGGCGGACAATGGCCAGGCACTCCTCCCGGGCGCCGGCCGCAGGCATGAGTCAAGTCTTACTCCATGTCATTCCCGCTTTGGCCGGCACTGAGCCGCCGGTGAGTCCGGACCGGGACGAAGCACGTCGTTGGGCCGAGGAGGAACTATCCAAGGCGCAGTATGCCAAAGCCCGACCCAGTTGGCTGGACCAGCTTTGGCGCGATTTCCTGGACTGGCTCAGCTCCCTGGACGGGGACGGAACTTCCCCGGCCGGCAACATCGCTGTTCCCCTCATCATTGCCTTGGCTGTGGTACTCATTGTGGTGGCTATCTTCGTAGTCCGTCCCAGGCTGAATGCAACGCGAAAAACCTCCGTTGCCGGCATCTACGGCAAGGACGCGGTTGTGGACGCTGCCACATATCGGAAGCGCGCTTTGGCCGCGGCCGACGACGGCGACTGGCCGTCCGCCGTCGTCGATCAGTTCCGGGCCTTGGTGCGCTCCGCGGAGGAGCGCGATGTTATTGAAGCGCGGGCTGGACGGACGGCCGATGAAGCCGCTAATCACTTGGGCCAGGCCTTCGCTCCCGCCCAGCTCCGGCTTGTTGATGCCGCCCGCCTGTTTGATGCGGTCCGCTACGGAGAACAGGCCGCGACACGCTCGGATTATGATGAGCTGCGCAAGCTGGATACAGACCTCCTGGCCCTGACACCTGACTTCAGCGGCCAGTACCAACAGGGATTCGCGGTGCCGCGATGACCCTCCAGGAACAGGTGCCTGAAGCTTTGCAGGAAGGAACTCCTCCTCCACGGCGGACCAGCGCCATGTGGAGTTGGTTCCGAAAGCACCTGGTTTGGATTGCGCTGGGCGTAGTGTTTGCCGCGTTCGTGACGTTCCTGGCAGTGGAGCGGTTCTCGGCGCCCAACGACTCCCGGGCCTTGTCTACCCGTAATCCCGCTCCCGACGGGGCCATGGCGTTGGCCGAAATACTGGGGCGCCACGGTGTTGCCATAACTCCCACCGATACCCTCGAAGACACCTTGACAGCCATTTCCGACGACACCCATACCACCGTGCTGCTCTATGACCCCCGCGGTTTCCTGGACAGGTCGCAGTTGGAAGATCTCAGGTCCGAGGCCGACCGGTTGGTGGTGGTCGCACCACGACTACCCACGCTGAACGGCCTTGAGCCGGGCATCCGTCCCGGCGGAGTGGTTCCCGAAGCAACGAAAATCCTTGAACCTGGCTGCGGCCAGGAAGACGCAGAGCGGGCGGGAGCCGTTGCAGCACAAGGACCCGTCTACCTGGGTCCCGTAATTTGCTACGCCACCCGCAGCGATGGACCTGGACTTTATGTGGCCTCGGCGGATGGGCGCGTGGTGGTGCTGGGGAGCACTGAGTTGCTGGAAAACCAACACCTCGCTGCCGAAGGCAACGCCGCATTGGCCATCCGGACCTTGGGAGGCGCGCCCGACTTGGTCTGGTACACACCAGGCCTCACGGATGTAGCGTCCGATAGATCCGCCCCGACGCTGAACGAACTTGCACCTGCATGGCTGGCGTTTGCCGGCCCATGGCTGGGTGTCGTAGCTATCCTTGCCATTCTCTGGCGCGGACGACGCTTGGGACCGTTGGTCTTTGAACCGCTTCCGGTGGTGGTTGAGGCAGCCGAAACGGCCGAAGGCCGTGCACGTCTCTATCAGGATTCACGTGCCGTTGAACGCGCGGCCGACAATTTGCGGGCAGGAACCCTGGCCCGGTTGGCCAAGCATTTCAATCTGGGGACCGACGCCACCGCGGAAGTCATCGTCGACGCCGTGGCCCGGCGCCTTGGACGGCAAGCACCGGCGATCCGGTGGTCGTTAATTGATTCCAAGCCGCAGACAGAAGGACAACTGGTGCAGTGGGCACAACAGATCGAACGAATCGAACAGGAGGCGACGGCCCGATGAGCAACCAGCCGAACAGCTATACGGACAGCAACTACCAATACTCCGGAGGCGCGGCCCATCCGGGGGTGGAGGATCCTGCCCGGCAGTCCCTGTTGAACGTCCGGACCGAGGTTGGGAAGGCCGTGGTGGGGCAGGATCCCACAGTGACCGGGATGCTCATCGCCCTTCTCTGCGACGGCCATGTCCTGCTGGAAGGTGTGCCCGGAGTCGCCAAGACCCTGTTGGTCCGGGCGTTGTCAACTGCCCTGAGCCTGGAAACCAAGCGCGTACAGTTCACCCCGGATCTCATGCCCGGAGACGTCACGGGTTCCTTGGTGTATGACTCGCATTCATCGGAATTCACTTTCCGGGAAGGGCCTGTTTTCACGAACATCCTGCTGGCCGATGAAATAAATCGAACGCCACCCAAGACGCAGGCCTCGCTCCTGGAAGCAATGGAGGAACGCCAGGTTTCCGTAGACGGCGTGTCCAGGCCGCTGCCGGCACCCTTCATCGTGGCAGCCACCCAGAATCCCGTCGAATACGAAGGAACCTACCCCCTGCCCGAGGCCCAATTGGACAGATTCCTCCTCAAACTGACCATGCCTTTGCCGGGCAGGGCCGAGGAAATCGAAGTGATCCGCCGGCACGCGGGCGGCTTCGATCCCCGAAACCTCGCCGCAGCCGGCGTGCGGCCGGTGGCTGGCGCCGTCGAGCTTACCAATGCCCGCGCGGCTGTGGCGCAAGTGGCCGTCGCCCCGGAAGTCCTGGGCTACATTGTGGACGTAGTCCGGGCCACCAGATCAGCCCCTTCCTTCCAACTGGGCGTCTCCCCTCGAGGCGCTACTGCTCTTTTGAACACGTCAAAGGCATGGGCCTGGTTGTCCGGGCGGCCCTTCGTGACGCCGGACGACGTCAAAGCGCTATCGTTGCCTTGCCTCAGGCACCGGGTAGGCCTGCGTCCTGAGGCCCAGATGGATGGCATCCACGTTGACGACGTCCTGGGCAGCATCCTCGCGTCCGTTCCGGTGCCTCGTTGATTCTGCCGGTGATGCAGATGATGCAAATGACAGCAATGGCAAGGGTGCCCTGATGGCCATCACGGGTCGTTTTGTGTTGCTGGCAGTTGCCGGGCTGGTTCCTTTGCTGCTGTTTCCCGCGTGGAGCACGGTGCTGTTCGTCGCTATCGGACTGCTGCTGTTCCTGACCCTTGACCTTGTCCTGGCGGCTTCCCCAGCCAAACTGGGCTTGGTACGTCAGCAACCGGGCAACGTCACTTTGGAGAGTCACGTTGATTCCGTCCTCACGGTAACCAACCTGGGCCGCAGGAAGCTGCGGGCGATGGTCCGGGATGGTTGGCAACCTTCCGCTGGAGCCCTTAACCCAGCCCAGCCGCTGGACGTTCCACCTGGCGAACGTCGCCGCATGACGGTGTCCCTGGTGCCACGGCGCCGCGGGGATCTTGAGAGCCCACACGTCACGATCCGTTCCTATGGGCCCTTGCGGCTGGCTGCCCGGCAGCGAACAAGGGCACTTCCCGGGCGGCTTCGAGTGCTCCCGCCCTTCCATTCCAAGCGGCATCTGCCATCGAAACTACGCAAGCTGCGCGAACTTGATGGCAGGGCCGCTGTGCAGATCCGGGGCGCGGGAACGGAGTTCGATTCCCTGCGGGACTACGTTCGTGGGGATGACGTCCGATCCATTGACTGGCGTGCAACCGCACGTCGCACATCTGTGGTGGTGCGTACCTGGCGTCCGGAGCGGGACAGGCGGGTTGTGATCGTTCTGGACACATCGCGAACCGCAGCGGCCAGGATTGACGACGAGCCGAGGCTCGATACTTGGATTGAGGCTGCGCTGCTGCTCGCGGTTCTCGCGGAACGGGGCGGGGATCGGGTTGACTTCCTCGCCTACGACCGGATGCTCCGCGCGAGGGTCGAATCCGCTTCGAAAGGCAATCTCCTGGCCCAACTCGTTCAAGCCATGGCGACGTTGGAGGCCGAGCTCATCGAACTGGACTGGCAGCAGATCCCAGGCCAGGTGCGGGCTGTCTCGGCACACCGCTCTCTTGTGGTGCTTTTGACAGCCCTCGACGGCGGCGCCCCCGAGGAAGGCCTTCTCCCCATGGTGGCCCAACTGGTCCGCCAGCACGTAGTGGTGGTCGCATCTGTCCGGGACCCCTTGCTGGCAGCCATGAAAGCCGGACGTTCCACCGCCAGCCAGGTTTTCCGTGCCGCCGCCGCGGAACGCGCACTCCTGGAACGCGCTGCCGTCACAGAACAACTGCGGCAACTCGGCGCTGAAGTGGTGGACGCCGAACCCTCTGAGGTCCCTCCCCTGCTGGCTGACACCTACATCCGGCTAAAAGCGGCCGGACGGCTCTAGGAAGGATTCCAATGAACGAACCTATCTACCGGTTGGCCCTGGGCAATGATTTCACCAAGCTGGCCCCCGAACTCCAGGAGTACTTCTCCCTCGCTGCAGGCTCCGGCTCATATGGAATCGGCGAAGGGGTCTTTGACGTCGTGGGGTGCCAGCAAAAATGGCTGCGTCCTTTGCTGGCCTTGACGGGAAGCGAAGAGGCCTTCTTCCCTGAATACGGTGAAGGCATTCCGTTCCGCATTGAAAACCACGCCCACGTGGATCCCTTTGGCCGGCAAGCCCTCACGGCACGGCGCGAAATCTACTTCCCATCCGGGACACGGTTGTTCCACGACACCACGAGCGCTATCACCACGCCGCATACCAGCTCCGACACGCCCTCGCCGACCCGCTTAGTGGACCATGTTGGTCGTTACCGCCGCCTCGTGACGGACCTTGACGTAAATGTCACGCCCAACGGCCGGCTGCGGGGCGTATCGAAAGCCAGCCGGCTCTTCCTGGGCCCACTGCGCATTCCATTGCCGGCGGCGCTGGATGCAAGGGCCTTCGCGGAGCAATGGTGGGACGAGAACGAGGGCAAGCACCGGATCCAGGTCAAGGTCATCCAACCCCAGATCGGCGTAGTGCTGGTCTATGCCGGCCGCTTCGATTACCGGTTGGCGCCCTACCTGCCCGGGGCCGCCCAAGGCACATCGCTCCCCCGCTATGCAGAACCGGATCGCTGGGAAAAGAGGATCTAGCCCTTGCCGATCAGCCCTGTGACAGTTGGTCCAGGCCGTCGGCCACTTGGGTGAGTCGAGCGAGCACTTCCTTCGCTGTGGAGGGCTTCACGTGGGCGAGTCCCGTTGCCGGGGTCACCCGTAGTGCCGACAACGCCGACGCCGGGAGGCCCAGTTGGCTCCAAGGCCGCCAAATGCTTTCCACGACGTCCGCAGTCCGCGGGAGCATGGCATCAGCGCCCATTGTGGGCATAGCACCGGCCCACACACGTTTGCCATCTTCCACTGCCCCGGCAAGGTGCTCCCATTGGCGGGTTGTCAAGGCTTTCAGCGGCACGGCAATGCCATCGGCGCCCGCTTCGAGTATGCGATCGATTGGCGCCTCGATCTCCGCAACGGACACCACGATTTCGACGGCGCCCGCTGCCCTGAGCGCGTCGATCACCAACCGCCAGGCTCCCGCCACTTCCTCACCGGGGATGGAGCGCAGAGTGCGGTAACCACTCGCCGTCGGGATGGTTCCGCCCATAACTGCGGCAATGTCCGGCTCGTCCAACTGGACCACGACGCCCGCTCCGGGGACAGCTCCCGAGATCCGCTGAAGGTGTTCTGCGACTCCAGCTGCCAGTGACTCGGCAATGTCACGGCGCGCCCCAAAATCGAGAAGGGCTCTCTCGCCGTTGTGGAGGTACAAACCGGCTGCGAGGCTCATGGGACCCATCAGCTGGATCTTGATCCCGGTGGCTGAAACTTCCTCTGTTCCAGCGATGTCGGCCAGGATGTTGATGTCGGTGGCAAGCGCGGATCGTGCCCGCTGCGCGTCCTTTCCTGCCCGGTCCACCAATCTCCATCCGTGGGGTTGAACGTCCACGGCCAAGTCCACCAGCAGCGAAGCTGTCCGGCCAACGGCGTCGGATCCGACACCGCGGTCCGGCAGTTCGGGCAGGAACGGAAGGTGGGGGTCGCCCAATTCGCCCCGAATGATTCGCAGGGATTCGGCAGGGTCAATCCCTGGCCATGGGCCCAGCGCCGTAGCGCTGACCCGTTGCACTTCTCCCGACATACTTTCAGGCCTGCTGGCTGGAGATCTGGTGATCCTCTGCGATGGCCTCGTGATGGCGGATCACTTCACTGATGATGAAATTCAGGAACTTCTCGGCAAATGCGGGGTCAAGATGCGCGTCCTCGGCAAGGCGGCGAAGCCGGGCGATCTGGGCTGCTTCCCGTCCGGGGTCGCCCGCGGGAAGCTTGTGCGTGGCCTTCAGGATTCCTACTTTCTGGGTGGCCTTGAAGCGTTCCGCGAGCAGGAAAACGAGTGTGGCATCAATGTTGTCGATGCTGGACCGGATGGAGAGCAGCTCATCCATGACGCCGCGATCCACCTGGCCCGCGAGGGAACTCGCTGACGGGTTGAAGGAATCGTCGTCTTCGGGGAGGGTATTGTTCTGCTCGGTCATGATCCCCAGTCTATGGTGTGGGGCGGTAGCGTTGCGGGTGTTACCTGCCGGCGCCGGTAGAACCGTGTTCCCGTCGCGCGAATCGGTGCAGAATGGCAGCATCACTGCACGTCGACCAAGGGAGCTTCCATGAAAATCGCTGTTCTGGGAACAGGAATGGTGGGCCACGCCCTCGCTGGCAAGTTCGTGTTGCTGGGCCACGAGGTCATGATGGGTTCCCGTGAATCAGGCAATCCCAAGGGCGAGGAATGGGCGCAGCAGACTGGTCCACGCGCCCATGCCGGCTCCTTCGCGGAAGCGTGCGCCCAGTCCGAGCTGATCATCAACGCCACACCCGGTACGGTCAGCCTGGCGGTCCTCGCTGAAGCCGGCGAGGCCAACATCAGCGGCAAAATCCTGTTGGATGTGGCAAATGCCCTTGATGGATCCACCGGCTTCCCGCCATCTCTCACCATCTGCAACACCGACAGCATCGCCGAGACCATTCAACGGACCTACCCCGAGGTACGGGTAGTGAAATCCCTTAACACAGTCAGCGCCCCCGTGATGGTGGATCCAGGGCGCCTTCCGGGCCCACATGACATGTTTATGGCCGGAAACGACGCGGATGCCAAATCCACAGTGTCAGTCCTGCTGCAGGAGTTTGGTTGGGCACCCGAGCACATCAGGGACCTTGGTGGACTCGATGCTGCCCGCGGCATGGAAATGTGGCTGCCCTTGTGGCTAAGGATCTTCATGCAGCAGCCAAAGGGAAAGATGTTCAACATCGCCATCGTCTCGGAATAGGTCAGGAAGCGCCGTCCGCGATGGAGGCACCGAAGGTCCGCTCCCCAGCGTGGAGAACGGACCTTCGGTACAACTTCACGGACTTCGCAGCCGCCGGGTTTCTGGGACCTAGCCGCCCAACAGCGCCCGGTGGGCCTCCCGGCGTCGTGCTTGTTCATCAGGGTCCGGAACCGGCAAGGAGGCGATCAGCCGTTTGGTGTAATCATGCTGGGGCGAGCCCATCACATGGTTCCCGATGCCCTGCTCCACCAACTGGCCCTTGTACAGCACGCCAACCCAGTGCGAGAGCATGTCCACCACTGCGAGGTCATGGCTGATGAAGAGCGCCGCGAAGCCGAACTGCTCCTGGATGTCCTTGAACAAGTCCAGCACCTTGGCCTGCACTGAGACGTCCAGCGCAGAGGTTGGTTCGTCGGCAATCAGCAGGCGCGGATTGAGCGCCAACGATCTCGCAAGCGAGGCCCGCTGCCGTTGTCCACCGGACAGCTCGTGCGGGTAGCGTTGCGCGTACGACGCCGGCAACTGGACTGACTCAAGCAGCTCGCCTACCTTTTTCCGCGCCTCAGCCGCGCTGGGCTTCGTGTGGATAATCAGCGGCTCGGCCACGCACTCGCCGATGGTGAGATGAGGGTTGAAGGAAGCGGCCGGGTCCTGGAAAACAAAGCCGATCTCCTTCCGCAGCGGACGGAAGGTGCGCTCCTTGAAGTCCAGCATCTCGTAGCCGAGGACTTTCAGGCTGCCGCCCGTTGTCCGGTTCAGGCCTGCGATTGCCCGGCCAATGGTGGACTTTCCGGAACCGGACTCGCCCACCAAGCCAAAAACCTCGTTCTCCGAGACCGTGAAGCTGACGTTGTCCACGGCTTTGAAGCCATGACGGCCAAACCGGCCGGGGTATTCAATGGTGAGGTTCTTCGCTTCGACGAGGATCTTGCCATCCTGATGCAACCTACCGCGGGCGCCTTCAGAGGCTGAGTTCCGGCCCAGGTGCGGGACCGCGGCGAGGAGCTTTTTCGTGTAGTCCTGCTTCGGTTCCGCGAACAGCACCCTTGAGGGCGCTTCTTCCACCACGTCGCCCTGGTACATGACCACCACGCGGTCTGCGAGGTCGGCCACGACGCCCATGTTGTGGGTGATCAACACGATGGATGTGCCGTAGTTGTCCCGCAAGTCCCGGAGTAGCTGCAGGATTTCCGCCTGCACTGTGACGTCCAGGGCCGTCGTCGGCTCATCGGCCACAATCAGGCCCGGGTTCAAAGCCAACGCGGCAGCAATCACCACGCGCTGCTTCTGCCCGCCGGAAAACTGGTGTGGGTAGTAGTTGACGCGGGTCTCGGGGTCCGGAATGCCCACCTTTCGCAGCGCTTCCGTGGCCCGTTCCTTGGCCTCCTTGGCAGAAACCCTATGGCCGTCCTTGGCGTGGGCACGGATCCCCTCGGCAATCTGCCAGCCAACGGTGAACACGGGGTTCAAAGCAGTGGATGGCTCTTGGAAGACCATGGCTACGTCGCGGCCACGGATCTTTCGTAGTGCGGATTTGCTGACGCTGATCACGTTGTTGCCATTGATCACCACCGCGCCGGAGCTGATGGCAGTTTCCGGAAGCAGGCCAAGGATGGTCTTGGCCGTCACGGTCTTCCCGGAGCCGGACTCCCCCACGATCGCCACTACTTCCCCGGCTTTGACGTCCAGGCTGACATCCTTCACCGCATAGACATCCCCGCTGTCTGTGGCGAAGGTGACTTTGAGCCGGTCAATGGTGAGGACCGGTTCACCGGTGGCCCCGGCATCGGAAATGTTTCCGAGGTTGGTGGTCATGGCTTACCTGCCTCTGAAGATGTTGGAGTTGCCGGGGATTTCGTTGTCCCTGCGCGCTTGCGTCCACGGATCCGGGGATCGTTGAGGTCGTTGATGCTTTCGCCAACCAGGGTCAGGCCAAGGACCGTCAGCACGATTGCGATGCCAGGGAAGACACCGGTCCACCAGATACCTGAGGACGTATCCGCCAGCGCCTTGTTCAGGTCAAAACCCCACTCTGCAGCGGATGTTGGCTCGATGCCGAAGCCCAGGAAGCCAAGGCCTGCAAGCGTAAGGATCGCCTCGGAGGCATTGAGCGTGAACATCAGGGGCAGGGTGCGCGTTGCGTTTTTGAAGATGTGCCGTCCGATGATACGCAGGCTGGACGCACCCAGTACCTTGGCCGACTCGACGAAAGGCTCAGCCTTGAGCCGGATGGTTTCGGCGCGGATGACCCGGAAATACTGAGGCACGAACACCACGGTGATGGAGAAGGCACAAGAGAAAATACCGCCCCAGAAACTGGACTGGCCACGGCTGATCACAATCGAGATGACGATTGCCAAAAGCAGGGTGGGGAACGCATAGATGGCGTCCGCCACTACTACAAGGATCCTGTCCAACCAGCCGCCGAAGTAGCCGCTGAGCAGGCCCAGGGCGACGCCGAGGAAAAGCGACATTGCCACGGACACGATGATGACGGTCACGGCCGTCTGGGATCCCCACAGGACGCGGGACAGGACGTCATAGCCGCCCACAGTGGTGCCAAGCAGGTGCTTGCCACCCGGTGCCTGTTGGGTGGGGAAGGAACCGGACGCATCACTGAGTTGGGAGTAGCCGAAGGGGGCCAGAAGCGGGGCGAAAATGCTTGTCAGCAGGAACAATCCACTGAGGACAACGCCCACGACCAGCATGCCGCGTTGGAGGCCAACGCTTTTCCTGAGGTGGGACACCACCGGAAGCCGGGAGAAGAGGGGCTGCTTGGGAGCAGTCAGTGAAGGAGTGCTCATGGTCAGTACCTCACTCGGGGATCGATGAGCGCGGCAATGATGTCCACGATGAAGTTGGTCACGGCGACGATGATGGCCAGCAGCACGACAATGCCTTGGACAGCTACAAAGTCACGGGCATTGAGGTATTGCACCAGCTGGTACCCCAGGCCCTTCCACTCGAAGGTTGTCTCGGTGAGGACGGCTCCGCCCAGCATCAAGGCGATTTGCAAGCCCATAACGGTGATGATGGGAATCAGCGCTGGTTTGTAGGCGTGTTTTGTGACCAGCCGGAATTCGCTGACACCACGCGACCGCCCGGCCTCTACGTAGTCCTTACCCAAAGTCCCGATGACGTTTGTACGTACAAGCCGCAGGAAGACGCCGGCGGTGAGCAGGCCCAAGGTTGCCGCGGGCAGCACGGCGTGCGAGACGACATCGCCCAAGGCTGTGAAATTGCCGCTGCGGAGGGCATCGAGCCAATAAATGCCCGACGGCGCAGCAAGGCTTCCCATTGCAAGTTCCGTTCGTGTCGACGCACGTCCGGCGACCGGGAACCAGCCAAGCCATGTGGAAAACGTCAGCTTCAAGAGAAGTCCGGAGAAGAAGGGAGGGGTGGCGTAGCAAAGGATCGCGAAGAAGCGCAATGTTGCATCCGCGGCCTTGTCGCGGCGGTAGGCCGCGATGAGCCCGAGGGGAATGCCAACCATCAGGGCAACCACAATGGCGTTAATGCTGAGTTCAAGTGTCGCGGCGCCAAACGTCGTGATCATCTCGGCTACTGGCCTGCGGTCCGTGATGGTGGTGCCGAAATTACCAGTGACCAACTGGCCCAGATACTCGAAGTACTGAATGAGGATCGGCCTGTCATAGCCGGCATCGTGGATTCGCTGTGCCAGGACATCCGGTGGGAGGCGTCCGCCCTGGGCAGCAGTGATGGGGTCTCCAATGACCCTCATCAGGAAGAAGACCAACGTCACCAGAATGAAGACGGTGGGGATGATCAGGAAGAACCGGATCACGATGTACTTTCCAAGGCCTCCCCCGGCCTTGGACTTGCTCCTGGGAGCTACTATCCCGGGCTCCGCCTCGGGTACCTCTATAACTGTTGTCATTGTTACCTGTATTTCCTGCCCGTGGATTGCGCGGGATTGGCTCATGCATGCCGGCCACGAGGGTGGTCAGCAAAGGAGGCGGGACACCGGATCAGTGTCCCGCCCCTTTCCATCACAGTGGTGTGGTTACTTGGAAACTGTTCCGAGGCGGAACTTGAAGGATGCGTCCAGCGTCTTGTCGACGCCGTTCACGCTACTTCCGGCCACCGCGACTTGAGCGCCCTGCAGCAGGGGCAGGGTTGAGATGTCTTTGGCCAATGCGTTCTGGACATCCTTAATGTCTGCTTCCCGCTTGGTCTTGTCAGCCTCGGTCAGCTGCTTGGCGATCAAGTCGTTCACAGTGGGGTTGTTGTAGTGGTTCTTCAGGAAGCCGCCCTCCGGGAAGAACGGAGTGAGGTAGTTGTCGGCGTCGCTGAAGTCGGGGAACCATCCAAACTGGAAAACGGGATACTCGTCAGCACGGCTCGCCTTGCTGTAAGTAACCCATTCCGTAGACTGCAGATTGACCTTGAAGAGGCCGGACTTCTCCAGCTGCTCCTTGATCATGGCGTACTCGTCGCCTGAAGATCCGCCATAGTGGTCCGGGTTGTACTGCAGGTTCAAGGCAACGGGTTCGGTAATTCCGGCGTCCGCCAGGACCTTCTTTGCCTTGTCCAGGCTCGGCTTTCCGTTGTCTCCATAGGCATCCTTGAACGATTCGTTGGCGCCGAGGAATCCGCTGGGCACGTTGGAGTACAGGGGCAGGTAGGTGCCCTTGTAGACCTGGTCGGCGATGGCTTGCCGGTCCACGAGGTTGGCTACGGCCTGCCGGACGGCGAGCGCCTTGGCGGTATCAGCGCCGGCTGCCTTGGTGCCGAACGGCATGGTGTCAAAGTTGAAGGTGATGTAGCGGATCTCGCCGCCCGGGCCCGTCAACACCTTGACTTTGGAGTCTTTGCGCAGGTCATCGACGTCCGTGGCACTGAGGCTGCGGAAGGCGACGTCGATGTTGCCCTGCTGGATGTCCAGCTTGAGGTTGGTGGGGCTGGCATAGTACTTGATGGTCGCTTCGTCGTTGGCGGGCTTGCCAAGGACACCCTTGTAGTCACCGAAGGCCTTGAAGCTGACAAGTTCGTTCTTCTTGTAGCTATCGATCGTGTATTGGCCGTAGAAAGCCTTTGCCTTGATGATCTCGTCGTCCGGAAGGACCTTGTCCGCCGGGAAGACTTCGTCGTCAACAATGGGCGCGGCAGGACTGCTGAGGATCTGGCTGAAGGTCTGGTCATTTGCGTTCTTCAGCTTGAAGACCACCGTGGTGGCATCAGGAGTGCTGACACTCGCGATGTTGGTCAGCAGGGACGCCGGGCCGGCGGGGTCGTTGATCGCAACCTGTCGGTCGAACGAAAACTTGACGTCCTTGGAGTCCAGCGTGTGTCCATTGGCCCATTTCAGGCCCGACTTGAGTTTGACCGTGTATTCCGAAGGTGCCGTGAACGAGGACGACTCCGCAAGGTCCGGGACCGGTTCAGCACCCCCTGGCTTGGAGTTCAACAGGAACGAGTAGATCTGGTTCATCACCATGAACGAACCATTGTCATAGGATCCGGCCGGGTCCAATGACGTGACTTTATCTGTGGTGCCGTAGGCGATCGGGCCGGCGGCAGCCGGGGCGGACGAGGAACCGCCGCCGGAGGGGCCCGTGCATGCAGTCAAAGCGAGGGCGGAAACGCCCGCCAGCGCGATAACGCCATGCAGGGCCTTCTTCTTCAGTGCCATCTGTGAACCTTCTGTTCGATGGATTAGGCGCACCGCCGTGGGATATTTGTGACGGGGCGCACTCTTGATTCCACGATTCAATCAGACTTCAGCGCCGCCGGGTCCTTGATTTTATGATTCGAGACACAATATTTACCTACGAGTAGGTTTTCCGGGGGACGCCAAAGGATTGCCACTGAAGGATCGCCGGAATATCTTTATTCCGAGTTGATAAGCGCTGATCACGGACAGGCAGAATGCGGCCGTGGACAGCATCCAGGCGGCGGTTCAGGGGGCCGCCGCGGTAATGGGTGCAAGTACCAGTCCTAAGGACAGGAACATGAGCAAGGCAGCCCTCTGTGTGGGGATCAACAAGTTCAAGTATTTACCCGAATCGAGCTGGCTTCACGGTTGTGTTAATGACGCTGAAGACCTGGCCGCCCTCCTTGAGGCGCAGTATGGGTTCGCCTCCTCCAGCATCAAGGTCCTGAGGGATGCCAAGGCCAACAAAAAGTCCGTGATGGCTGAACTCAACAAGTTGGTCGATAGCGCGGTGGACGGAAAGTCCGACCACATCGTCTTCACCTTCTCCAGCCATGGCACGCAGATACCTGATACCAGCGGCGATGAGATGGATCGGCTGGACGAGGCCTTCGCCTGCTACGACATCAACAATGCCGGCGACTCATGGGACCCGGAGACGGTGATCAGTGATGACGAGTTGGCAACGCTCTTCGGGCGGCTGCCGGAGGGCGTCCTCATGGATGTCGTCCTGGACACTTGCCACAGTGGCACTGGACTGAAGTCCCTGGACCTCTTGCCGGGCCGACGCCCGCGTTTCCTGCCTGCCCCAACGCCCCGGGCTGTGGTCGCAAACGAGTCCAGTGACTCCCGCACCCTCCGCGACCTTGTGAAATCAGCAAAGTTATCCAAGCCCGTGCTGATGGCAGCCTGCCGATCGGATCAGACGGCTGCGGACGCCCTGATCGAGGGCCGCTACAACGGAGCCTTCACCTATCACTTTGTGAAGACCCTGCAGGGCAACGGCACAGCAGGGCGGGCGGAAGTACTGAAGCTGGTGAGCAAGGGGCTCAAAGGCGGCGGTTTTGATCAAGTCGCCCAATTGGAAGGCACGACGGCGGCACGCAAGGCTGCCTGGGGCAGCTGACTTTCACTGGGGTCGCCTCAGGGGCATCAGCTATTTCCGCGCCCTTATTCCCCAGTGCCGTGGAACTTGTCCCTGACGCCGGAAGACGCGGCTTCCTCGGCGTCGTGCTGTTGATCGGAACCAAACAGCATTCCCTGCCGCTCCCGGTCCATTACTGGTTTGAGGGCGGCGTATACCAGGCGGCCACCGGCGTCGAACCTCAGGACTCCTCCTCCACGGACGTCCACGAATTCCCGCCGCGTCTTCAGGCCAAGGCGGACGTAGGCCTCCTTACGGCTCATCCGCACCGTTTGAATGAATGATGCCCCGATTTCGGAGATGACGAAGCCGTCCGGTGATACGCGTTCGGACGTACGCACCCGGGTGGAGCTCAGCGGAGTACGTCGCTCCAGCCGGGCCGCGTCCAAGAGCCTCGGGTTTTCCCACACGAAGCGTTGCACTTCCTGGGGGTCGGATCCCAGTGCCGAAAGCCGAATGGGATAGCGAAGTCCCTGGTAGTTATCCACCCCGCTGATGTTGTTCAGCGACACCCGGCGGATCCCAATGGCCGAGAATTCCGTTTGGAGGGCATCCCGATACCCGTAGGTGTCTTCCGGGACCATGTCCAGATCCGCGGCAATGATGCCACGCAAGAGATCCCGCCAGGTAACGTCCACGGGTGGCATGTAGGAAAGGCCCCTGATCACCATGCGCAGGACCCTCATGGCCACAATTGAACCGGATTCAGCTTTCTGCTGCAGGCTTTGGTTGTCCCCAAAACGGGCATTTCTTTCCGACCACAACCGCTGGACGGCCCGGAGTACTGCCCCAACCACCACAGCCCCGCGGGCGTGCGGGTCCAGCATGGTTTGCCAGCCCTCAGGAACGGAGCCAACAAATGGTTCCCTCAAGGGACCACGGGCGAAAAGGTCCCTCGCAAAGTCAAAGAGGGACCTTATCAGGATCGCGTCGTCCACGATCTGCCCTGCCTCAAAGCCTTCCCCTGCAGCTTCAAGTTCCCGGAAGACCACCTCACGGGAAGAAAACACCGACAGTATGGCCACCAGGTCTGCCAGTGCCTCGTGCATGGCAAGTTGCTCCATGGTGGCCAGCTGGTCTGCCCATGCTGGCCGGAAGCCGTCAAGGATCGCATGGGTGACTTCGTGGGCAACGATGTCCCTGTACAGCGCAGTGGGTACTTTGTAGCCCATGCGGTCCACTGAACCGAAGCGGATGGTGTTGGTACCGCGCTCATATCCGGTGTCGATGGCCGTGACGCGATCCCTTGCCTTCAGGACCACCCGCCCCTCCGGGTTCCAGGGCATCCGCCGGCCGAGCGTGGATTCGAAGATATCCAAGGTGCTCATGGCCACGCCGTAGACGTGCTGGGCAAGGAAACGGGTATCGTCCAGGAGTTCGCGAAGGTCCGTGGGCGGAGGTTCTGAAACCAGTTGCCAGGGGTCGCCTTGGCGCGTCAGGGTAACTGGCGAGACATTGGTTCCACGCCACTTCCGGATGTGGATCGCGTAGCGGTGCCCAGTGGGACCACGCCGGAGCCGCTCTACGGGTATCCGCACTTGGGCTGTCAGCGGTGGCGCGCCGCCGCTGCCTATCGGCCCCTCCGCAAGGACCATCACGGAGACCATCTGCCCGGCTTTGATGTCTCCAGGGCTCTTCTTTGGAAATGCCACAGTCATCGCCATCCCGAGTGCGGACCCCAACATACCGCAGCGGTGCGCTGCTTAGGCCAGTATGGGGGCCCTCAAACCCGGAGGCAATAATGCGGTAACGGCTAGAGAATTGCCCTCTGCAGGGAACGAGCGGCGTCGATGGTTGCCTGTCCCAGTACCCGGGTGCCCTGATACAGCACAACGGTCTGGCCAGGTGCCACTCCCCGCAGCGGTTCGGTCAGGGTGACCACGAGTTCGGCCCGCTCAACACCCTCGTCATCGGCAACCGGCTCAATGTGTGCATGGGCCGGCACAGGGTCACCATGAGCCCGCACCTGGGCGTGGCACTCGAATTCCGCACCGGTCCCAACCTCAGAGATGGGCAAACCAGCCCAGGACACCTTGATTCCACGGATTTCATCGATGGCAAGGAGCGCTTCCGGCCCCACAACAACCTTGTTTTCCTTAGGCCGGATTTCCAGGACGAACCGGGRCTTGCCATCGGAGGCCGGGGTGCCCAGCTTCAGTCCCCGGCGCTGGCCCACGGTGAAGGCGTTGGCACCTGGGTGCTCGCCTACCTTCGTGCCAGTTTCGTCCACGATGTCGCCGGTTGTCATTTCGATTTTCTCGGCCAGCCAGCCACGCGTATCTCCGTCGGAGATGAAGCAAATATCGTGGCTATCCGGCTTGTTGGCCACCGACAAACCACGCCTCTCGGCCTCGGCCCTTACTTCGGCCTTGGAGGGGGTGTCCGCCAGCGGGAACATGGAGTGCTTGAGCTGCTCATGAGTCAGGACGCCCAGGACATAGCTTTGGTCCTTGGCCCAGTCGGCCGCACGATGCAGTTCGCGGTTGCCATCCGCATCTTCGATTACCTTGGCGTAGTGCCCGGTGCAGACAGCGTCAAAGCCCAGGGCAATGGCCTTTTCCAGCAAGGCAGCAAACTTAATGCGCTCATTGCAACGCATGCACGGGTTCGGCGTGCGCCCGGCAGCATATTCGTCAATGAAGTCCTGAACGACATCTTCCTTGAAGCGCTCGGAGAAGTCCCACACGTAGTAAGGAATCCCCAGGACGTCGCAGGCTCGCCACGCATCACGGGAGTCTTCAATGGTGCAGCAGCCCCGGCTTCCGGTGCGAAGGGTGCCAGGCATGCGCGACAACGCAAGGTGGACTCCGACGACGTCGTGTCCGGCCTCGACGGCGCGGGCGGCTGCCACGGCGGAGTCGACTCCGCCGCTCATTGCTGCAAGTACTCGCATGCTGGCTTTCTGTGTTTTAGGGAGTTTTGGCTCTTGATTCCGGCTGAGGCGAGCCGGCACGCCCAACTATTCTAGCTCCCGCACCAATGCCCGCGCTAAATCCCTTGACTGGCCATAGGACCAAATCTAAAGTCAAAGTAAGTTGTTTTAGAATATGCCAACACAAAGGTGGGCTGAAATGACACATGAACGGATGGTCATCGCCGGCGGCGGGCTGGCCGGTGCAACCACAGCAAAAACCCTTCGCTCAGAAGGCTTTACTGGACCCATCACCCTCCTGGCATCCGAGGAACGGATCCCTTACCTTCGGCCACCTCTGTCCAAGGAGTTCCTTCTGGGCAAGGCCGACGAAGATAGCGTCCCGGTGATGCCGGCCGGCTGGTACGAAGAAAACGACGTCGAACTCCTGCTGGGCAACCCCGCAAAGGGCATCGATGCGCGAAACCGGACCGTAACCCTAAGGAACGACCGAACCCTTGACTACGCCAAACTGCTGATAGCCACCGGAGCGCAACCGCGGCAGATTCCGCTGCCCGGCGGCGAGTTGGAGGGCGTGATGACTTTCAGGACCTTTGAGGACAGCCTGCGCCTGCAATCCCTGCTCAGGGACGGCGGCAGGCGTGTTGTCATGGTGGGTTCCGGATGGATCGGCATGGAGCTGGCCGCGGCGGCCCGCAGCTACGGCAATGATGTGGTCCTGCTCGGTTTGGAAGAAATCCCCCTCAGTGCCGCCATCGGCCCCGAACTGGGAAACTACTTCCGGGCACTCCACGAAGAGAACGGCGTGAGCTTCAGGCTGCCCGCGAGCGCTGCTGCCATCGAGGGGAAGGAGGGCCAGGCCTCCGCGGTGCGAACCAACACGGGCGAAGTCCTGCCCGCAGATATCGTCATCATTGCCGTTGGGGTAGTGCCTGACACATCGTTGGCTGAGACAGCAGGGCTACGTCTGGACAACGGAGTCCTGGTGGATTCCGCACTTCGCTCAAGCGCCTCGGACATCCTTGCAGCAGGTGACGTTGCCAACGCCCTGCATCCCTTCACCGGAGAGCATCATCGCAGTGAGCACTGGGCAAACGCACTTAACGGCGGCAAAGTGGCCGCCAAGACGATGCTGGACCAAAATGCCGCCCTGGACGTTGTCCCCTATTTCTATACGGACCAGTTCACGCTCAGCATGGAATACTCGGGTTTCCCTACACTGACCTCCGGCATAGAGCCTGTAATCCGCGGTTCGCTCGATGACGGCAGTTTCATCGCGTTCTGGCTACGCGATGGCCAGAAGGAGCAGGGCGAAGTGGTGGCCGGCATGAGCGTGAATATGCGCCGCGTGCAGAAGCCGATCAAGTCGCTGATTTCTGGCCGGGTGCCCGTAGACGTAACCCGCCTGACAAATCCCGATGTTCCCCTTGAGGAGCTTTTGCCTGGCGACTGATTTCCTGGCTAAAACTCCGTGGTGCCCCGTCGCGCTACCGTTGCCGCTGTCTGGATGCTGGATTCATGACCGGCCATGCCTGCTTGGCGAGCCCGCGAACAAGCTTCGGGCAGGGCATTGAGCAGTGCCTCAACATCGGCATCTGTTGAGCTGTGCCCCAGGGTGAAGCGTTGGGCACCACGGGCAGTATCTTCATCCAGCCCCATGGCCAGGAGGACGTGGGAGGGGCGGGGCACCCCTGCCGTGCAGGCCGAACCCGTAGATGACTCAACACCTGCGAGGTCCAGAAGGAACAGCAGAGAATCTCCCTCGCAACCGGGAAAAGTAAAGTGGGCGTTGCCGGGCAGCCGACCGTCCCCGGGTGCCCCACGGAGCACCGCGTCCGGCACGGCCTCCCGAACCCCGGCAATGAGTCGGTCCCGCAGCCTGCTGATTCGCTCGGCCTCCGCGGCCAGATTAGCCGTAGCGGCCTCCGCAGCCGCCGCGAAGGCGGCAATCGCCGGCGTATCCAATGTTCCCGAGCGCACATCGCGCTCCTGCCCGCCGCCGTGTTGAACCGGAGTCAACTTGATCGCTCGCCCAAGGAATAACGCGCCGACTCCGACGGGCCCGCCGAGTTTATGCCCTGACACTGACATCGCGGCGAGCCCGGACGAGCGGAAGTCGACCGGAACGGAACCGAATGCCTGGACAGCATCCGAGTGCACGGGAATGCCGTATCGGCTGGCCAGTTCCACGATCTTTGCAACGGGCTGGATGGTGCCCACTTCGTTGTTGGCCCACATCACGGTGACAAGCGCAACGGAGTCGGGGTCGCGCTCCAGTTCGCGCTGCACGGCATCGAGCTGCACCGCACCGTCTGCATCGACAGGCAGCCACACGGCTTCGGCCCCCTCATGACGCTCAAGCCACTCCACCGTGTCCATGACCGCATGATGTTCGACGGCGGAGCACAGGATTCGGGTCCGGCGTGGGTTTTCGTCATGGCGGGCCCAGAAAAGGCCCTTGACGGCCAGGTTGTCGGCCTCAGTCCCACCCGAGGTGAAAATTACCTCGGACGGGTGGGCGCCAGCGGCCGCCGCCAGCGTTTCGCGTGCATCTTCAACGGCGCGCCTTGCCCGACGCCCGGCTCCATGGAGGGAGGACGGGTTGCCGGTTCGCGCCAGCTCGCGCGTCATGACGGCAAGGGCTTGGGCCGACATAGGTGTGGTGGCGGCGTGATCGAGGTATACAGGCACGTTGCAATTCTACCGGCGGCGTAATTCCATCGACGGCGTCAGTGTCCAGTTTTGGGGTCAGGTCTTGGAGCCCGGTTCCAGGCTGCTAATCCGGGCACAACAATGACCAGAACCAGGTTCCGGAAGGACGTTGTCAGCACTAAGACCGGATGCGGTGGCCGCGCCCTTAAGGAACGCGCCATTCATGGCGCAGACCACCTCCTCATGATCCTGTGAGAGCCGATGGAAAGGGCAGTTAAGCAGGCGGTATCCTCCGGCGTCATCAGCGGTTGGCTCATAGCCAAGGTCCGCCAGGGCACCCAGGAAATCGCCGGGCCGGCCCGCTTCCTGGCCCTTGCGGTCGGCAACATCCATCAAAACGTCCCGCACGGGCAGCTCGCCTTTGAGGGAACGGGTGATCGCTGTAGCCATCAGATCCCCAGCGAGATCGTACTGGCGCTCAGGGACTGAGGCCACAACCTCGTCCATGGCCGGGCGGTAGAGCTTGGCAGGCCGGCCGGAACCGGGCCCGGCTTTGTCGGAGGACTTTCTGAACTCCACTTGCAGGACGCCGTCCTTGACCAACCGATCCAAATGGAAGGAGGCCGTGCTTCGGGGAATACCGAGGGCACGGGCCGCTTCGTCCCGCCCTACGGCATCAGCAGAGCCGCGCACGTAGGCGAACAACACCCTCCGGTTGTCGTCGTCCAAAGAGGCGATCGCCGAAATCCTTTGGAGCCAAGAGTGGCGTGCAGTGGTCATACAGCCAGAATATCTCTAAAAACAAGATTCGTTGCTTAATCTCGGAAGGAGATCTAAAATCAAGATACCTATTTTTAGAAAGGAATGCGTCATGGAAGCCGCAACCACCCACATGAGCCCCAAGTCCAGCCGCAGCGACCTCCGGGACCCTTCCCGGCAGGCCTTTGTCCTCCTGAGGACGATCTTCACGATTGCCCCGATCATTTTCGGGCTCGACAAATTCACCAACCTCTTGGTGGACTGGACGGTCTACTTGGCGCCCGCAGCCACCGCCGTGGTACCTGTTTCAGCCCAGACCTTCATGTACGGCGTGGGGGTCATCGAAATTATCGCCGGCATCGTGGTCGCCCTGCGGCCGCGCTGGGGTTCCCTCGTTGTCGCTGCCTGGCTGCTCGGCATCATCGTCAACCTACTGGTGCTTGGCTCGTTCTTCGACGTCGCACTGAGGGACTTCGGCCTGCTGGTGGGAGCACTCGCGTTGAACCGCCTGGCCACCGCGTTCAAGAAATAGCAAAGCGTCAAAGAAACAAACTCACCCTGGTGGGACCACGGCCAACCGGGACTGGACCTCAGCCCTGGCCTTGGCCAGGGTCCCACTATCCGGACATGCAACTGATACATACACAGAGGAAGCCGGGCTGCTGAAAAGTCTGGCGAGTACCAGGGCAGCGGTGCCGCCGGAAGCCGGAGCTGATTCCAAGGCCAACAATTCCACGTGGCGCTCCGGCTTGCCGGAATCCTGGCCCCAACGCAATGAGGCTGGCCTTAACTTCTCCACAACAATTCCAGGATCCAAGTAGCGGAACAGTTCCTTCGTGGACGCGGCGTCATCGCCCGGCACCACCAATGGCCTCTGATTAACGCTGACCCGGACAACCACCACGCACCCATCAGTCTTCGCGTACCGGGTTTCACCTTGCAAGCCGGAGTGCACAACGGACCATCCCTGCACCTCTTCAAGGCGGCTGGACACTAATACCGGATCTCCAGGCGCCAATGTTCCTCCCGCACTCAAAGGCAGGTCCTTCGCGGCGAGAGCCTCAGCATCATGTCCGGGCGTGATGGTTGGGGTGGACAGCGTCGACTCGGAAGGTGAAGGCTTCGGTGCTGAGGGATCAGGCACGTTCACACTGCATCCGGCAAGCAGCGCACCCAAAGCAGACAGCGCACCCAAAACAGCAATGGCAGCCCAACCAGGCTTGGCGCCCGCCATCGCCGGGGCCTGACTTCGCGCAACCCTCCGTACCATCGGCGATCCTCTCTTTTGGCGGCGAGTCTTTTTGCTGGGAGCCGCTTCTGCCGCCATCGAGTCTAACTGCCTGCAGCAGCGGTTCAGCTAGGCAAGGACGCGGAGACCACGGGGTACAACCTCGACCTCCACAGGCAATCTGCCCACGCGCTCGCCGTCGGCGTAGGCCACTACACCTTCTGCCTCCAGGCGCACTTTCCGTACCCGGCGGATCTCCACGGCCGGATGGCCAAGGTGTTTACCCGCGAAGACCTTGGGAAACACTGCCAGGAAACGCAGCCGCGACAATGGCTTGACCACAAACAAATCCAGCCACCCGTCGTCGGGCAAAGCATCGGGCGTAATCCTCATCCCGCCTCCGATCGATTGGCCGTTCGCCACAGAAATCAGCAACGCCGGTTGGCGCCACTGCTCGCCGTCGGCAGTCACCGTGTATTCGATACGCCGGAACGAACCGAGTTCACGGAGCATCGCCAGGTTGTAGCGGCTCTTTCCCCGGGGCCAACGCCACGAGTTCGCCCTTTCGTTGACAGCAGCATCAAATCCGGCCGACAGGACCCCCGCAAAATAGGTGCTTCGCCCGCTGGCGATGACGCGTCCGGCGTCGATCTTCCGCCCGCCCGCAGCCATTGACTCCAGCAAGCGATTACAGGCGGCATTCGTGTCCGTGAGTGGCAGGCCCAGCAGCCTGGCAACATCGTTGCCAGTTCCAGCAGGAACAATTCCCAGCGGCACATCCAATCCGGCGAGCGCGTTGACGCCCAAATGGACCATGCCGTCCCCGCCCACCACAACCAGCGCACTGATGCCTGAAGTCAGGGCCTCATCAACCAGGGTCCGGAGGTCGTTATAGCTCCCCGCTTCCAGCACGACGACGTCACAACCCCGGGCGCGAAGGCAGGCCGCGGCTTCGTCCCCGGCAAGGCCGTGACGGCCGAACGATGCTGTTGGATTGATGGCAAGGGCGATCTTGGGCGCCGGAGGATTCACCTGCTGAATTATGCCAGCCGGGAACCACGGAGCCCGCTGCCGACGTTCTCATAGTGGCTGGATAAACTGGCCATACCGCCCCGCCCCTGGAGCGGACCACCATCCTAGAGAAGGGCCTGTGCTTGGCCGAGGGCAGTAGTTCCCACTATCAGGTTCTTCGCGTGTCCGTCACTGCGACGGACAAGGAGATCAAGGTGGCATATCGGAAGGCCGCCCGGAAGGCCCACCCCGATCACGGCGGCGAAGCCGAAATGTTCCGCCGAGTAACGCTCGCTTATGAGACCCTGATTGATCCGAAGCGTCGGGCCGAGTATGACCGGAGGTATGCCAGCGGCGCCTCCGTCCGCTCCCAACCACGTCCGGGCGACTACACAGGCGCGGCCGCGCCGGGTGCGGCGACCAGTACGGGGGTCAGACGTCCGCAGGCCCCGCGCAACACGGCAGGCGATCCGCCCGTTTACGTTCCGGCCTTTGATGACCCTCTTGAGGTTCCCCTCATTTCGATGGCAGAAGCTGCCCAGCAGGTCCATGGCTTGCCGCGAAAGCGCGGCATTTTTGGAGCCGAAGCCCGCATCCAGCGCGAGATGCGTACGGTTCAGCTCATCAGCAGGCAGGTCCTGCCTGCCATCCCCGCCGCAAGGCTCATCAACGGGCTCCGCTCGCCCTCTGACAACAACCACATCGACCACGCAGTGCTTTCCGGCTACCGGCTGGCATTGGTTGGTTCCATGCTGTTGCCCAGGGGCGCCTACGCGTGGGACGGCAATTCGTTGCGCCACGGCGGCCGGTCCGTTGCCCCGCCGCAGCTCGCCCACATCGTCCGCCACATGCAGGACATCTTCCCCGAGTTGAACGTCACCGGCTGGGTGGTCCTGCACAGTCCTGACGGCAACCTGCACGAACCAGTCATTGACCACTACGGCAAAGGGCAGTCCAGCCATAACGCGGTTGAGATGGTCAACGGCGCGGGATTGGTCCGCGGGTTGAAACAGTTCCTCGGTTCAGGACCAGCACCCAACACCGTGGTGGTTCCAGTTCTTGCCCGCTTGCTCCGCGGCATGCACTGAGATCTTGCTTTCTCCGGCACTGGTTGAGGGCACTGGTTGATTCAGTATGAAGCCAGTGCGATGGGACTGACTCGAACGGGACTGGCTAGGATGGGACGGTGTTCCGCATCCTCTTCCACACTCCAGAAATCCCGGGCAATACGGGCAACGCCATCCGTTTGGCCGCCATCACCGGCGCCGAACTCCATCTGGTGGAGCCTCTGGGCTTTGACTTTTCCGATGCCAAGCTGCGCCGGGCGGGCCTGGACTACCATGATCTCGCCGTCGTTACGGTACATAAGGACATCAACGCGGCCTGGGCTGCCCTGCAGCCTGAGCGAGTGTTTGCGTTTACGTCCGACGGCGAAACGTCCTACACGGATATCAACTACCGTGAGGGTGACGTCCTGATGTTCGGCCCTGAATCTGTGGGCCTCCCGGATTGGCTGAAGAAGGATTCGCACGTCACTGCCCGGGTGCGGCTCCCGATGCGACCTTCCCTGCGTTCACTGAACCTGGCAAACGCCGCGTCCATTGCGGTTTTCGAGGCGTGGCGCCAGAACGGATTTGCCGGCGCCAAGGTCTAGCCCATCCGCGGCGCCCACAGCTGCGAATAACCTATGCAGGTTCAATTCCTGCCTTTGATATTCAATGAGGGAGCAGACGTGAGCGCGCTGGAGACCCAGGTGGTGGCGGCAACCCGCTGCACCGCTGTGCGCACAACGCCGGGCCCTCGTGCTGCGGGTTTCAAACCGCACGACTTATGCTGGACAGTGATGGACATCCCCAACAATCCTGGCCCCCCGGTCGTCGAGACTTCTGGCACGGCGACAGACCTGAACTCGCAGCTCACTGACCTGCTTGAATTGATTGCTGCGGGCGATCAGGACGCCTTCGCTGAGTTTTATCGGCTAACCTCCAGACGAGTCTTTGGCATGGCCAGGCGCGTCCTGATTGACTCCGAGCTGAGCGAAGACGCCACCCAGGAAGTCTTCGTCCAGGTCTGGCAGGGCGCCGCCAGGTTCGATCGCGCATCCGGCAGCCCCATGGCCTGGCTGATGACCATCGCGCATCGCCGTGCCATTGACCGCGTTCGTGCCGTGCAGGCAGCCACAGACCGCGAAGCCCGATACGGCGCAGCGAGCCAGGACCTTGATCGCGACGTCGTATCCGAGGAAGCCGAGACGAACTTTGAGGCAGAGGCCGTCAGCCGGTGCCTTGGCACCTTGACTGACACACAGCGGGAATCGGTCCGCCTGGCCTATTACGGTGGGCTCACCTACAGGGAAGTTGCGGAGCATCTTGGTGCCGCGGTCCCTACCATCAAGTCCCGCATCCGCGATGGACTCCTGCGCTTGAAGACCTGCTTGGGGGTGGGCTGAAATGAGCGAAAACAACGGTGGAGGATTTGTCCGCAGAATGTTCGCGAATGACATCGCAACCGACTTGGCCGAGGGTCGGGTCCTCGAACTCGCGGAAATCTATGCCTTGGACGCGGTTACTGAATCCGAACGGGCCCTGATTGACGATTACGTCAAGGACGCCCCGGAAGGTCCAGCGTTCCAGGAGCGGGTCAGGCAGGCCCGCGAGACCCTGGTGGCAGGTTTCGCCCCTGAGGAAGAGCCGCCCCCTGCCGTCTTCGCCAAAATTATGGACCGGATCAACCGGGAATCCGCAGATTCCCCCGCAGGGCCGGGCAGTGATCCAAAGCCGGAGCCAGTCCTCGACGAACTGGCACTCGCCCGGACCAAGCGCGAGGAACGTCGCGGCCTCGGGCGCGGACGCGCCTGGCTGGTGGGCGCAGCGGCTGCTGCCGTCATCGCCGTCGGTGGCGTGGGTGTAGGCGCGTACATAGCCGGCCAAAACGATCCCGTGAACCAGGTCCTGCAGGCCCAGGACGTCCAGAAGAAGACGGCCCAGGTTCCCGGAGGCGGCACGGCTACCATTTCAGCTTCCTCCGCCAAGGACTCCTTTGTGGTGTTGATGGACGGCGTTGCCCCGGCACCCGACGGTAAGGTCTACCAGTTGTGGACGTTGCCGAAGGATGGATCTGCCCCTGTGCCGCAGGGCACTATGGACGCCGAGACGTTGTCCAAGCCGGCGGTGGTGAAGGGATTGTCCACAGCTTCCTCAGTAGCTATAACGGTGGAACCCACTGGCGGATCAAGCTCGCCCACGCAGCCGCCTGTGTTGGTGGTTCCGCTGAGCGCCTGACGTCGGCCAGACGGCGTCATCGCTTTAAGGCCCGACGGCGGCCGCGCACCTTCCGTGAGGTAGGTGGGGCGGCCGCCGTCGTTCTTGCCTGCAGTCGACAGGCTACAAAACGAGCGACAACAGCATCACGAAGCCGAAGCCAACCAGGGAGATCAAGGTCTCCATGACGGACCAGGTCTTGAAGGTCTGACCGACTGTCAGGCCGAAGAGCTCCTTGACCAGCCAGAAACCAGCATCATTCACGTGCGACAGGAACAATGAGCCCGCGCCGATTGCCAAGGCGAGCAGTGCCGCATGGGTCGGGGTCAAACTGCTGGCCAGGGGTGCCACAATGCCCGCAGCAGTCACCGTAGCTACAGTGGCGGAGCCCGTGGCGAGGCGGAGTGCCACCGCCACAATAAAGCCCAGCACAAGAACGGACATGTTGGCACCTTCCGCCCACTTCTTGACGGCGTCGCCCACTCCAGCACCAATCAGTGTCTGCTTGAAACCACCGCCGGCTCCCACAATCAGAAGGATCGCTGCGATTGGGCCGAGGCTGTCGCCCAGCTTGGCAGTGATCTTGCTGCCAGTGAATCCCACTGCGTAGCCGAAGCTCACGGTGGCAGCAAGCACCGCCAAGGTCATGGCGACCAGGGGCTGGCCCACGAAATCGAAGAAGATCCTGATCATCGGAGCGGTGGCCGCGTCCGACCAGATAATGTCTCCCAAAGCCTTTAGCAGCATGAGGACTACCGGGAAAATGATGGTCAGCAGCGTCACCAGGAACGAGGGCTGACGCTTGACGTCGCTAAGATCGGCGCGGTGCTTGGTGTCGATGCCACCCGCCACGGCGGGAGCGTTTACCGGAACCCAACGTGCGGCCAGGCGGGAGAAAAGCGGTCCACAAATGATGACCGTGGGAATGGCCACGAGGATGCCCAGGCCCAGCGTTGTTCCCAATTCAGCTTTTACGGCGCTGATGGCAATCAGGGGTCCCGGGTGCGGGGGCACCAGGCCATGGAGCACTGAAAGGCCCGCCAAAGCCGGTATCGCGATGCGCATGAGCTTCATCCCGGATCTCTGCGTCACAAGGACAATCACGGGAAGCAGGAGCACAAGACCGATTTCGAAGAACATCGGCAGGCCAATGATCACTGCCACAAGCGTGATCATCCAGACAATCTTGTTGCCGGTGGCCTTGGCCAACAACGTATCCACTACCCGATTGGCTCCGCCGGAGTCCGCGAGCAACTTGCCAAGCATTGCGCCCAAGGCAATCAGGAGGCCAACTTCCTTGAGGACGCCGCCAACTCCGTCCTCGAAGTTGGTAATGACCTTGCCCAGTTCCACGCCTGAGGCGAGGCCGACAAACGCCGAGCCCAGCACCAGCGCCAGGAATGGGTGGAATTTCAGCTTGGCGATCAGGACCACAATCAGCGCAATACCCAACGCTGCCACCACAAGAAGCTGGGTGTCGTGCGCGGACCACTCCTGCACCTGTGTGGCCGTTTCCAGCGCGATCATGACGCTGCCGCTTCGGAACCGGCGCCCAGGGGACGCAAGCCGAGCCGTTCGATGATTTCGTCCGCCTCCTCAGCGGGCGAGGCGGAAACACACAGCGAGATGTAGTTCTCGTCTTCTGTGGGTTCCTCAAGTGCTTCGAACTGGGACTCCAGGAGCGACGGCGGCATGAAGTGGCCGTGCCTTGACGCCAGCCGGTCCGAGATCTTGTCTTTGCTCCCTTGCAGGAAAACGAAAACAACCCCTTCGCCCCTGAGTACGTCGCGGTACTTCTTCTTCAACGCCGAGCACGTGATGATGGCCGGCGTACCGGCATCTGTGTGCTCACGGATCCACTGGGCAATGATGCCAAGCCAAGGCCATCGGTCCTCATCGCTGAGGGCCTGGCCCGCGTGCATCTTGGCCACATTGGCTTCCGGATGGAGATCGTCGCCTTCGGCGAGATCCCATCCAAGCTTTCCGGCGAGTACGCCGGCTACAGTCGACTTGCCCGAACCGGAGACTCCCATAATCACCAGTACGGGTTGCTGTGCAGTCTTCGCCATCAAAGTCTGCCTTCCTCGAATAAATATGATTTAACCGAGGTCCAGCATATGACACGGGTTACATATCGGCAATGTCAGAAGCCGGCGATAGTACTGGATCCGTTTACGGACACCACGTGGAAACTCTCAGCACTTGCGCCGGCAGGGAGCCCTGCACGCGCACCGTTGGCCATCAACATGCCACGGACCACACGCTCCATCCCCTCGATGTCCGGGTGCTGGCTCGCGTGGATGCGGATCGCATCGAGCTTGGCATCAACATGCTTGGTGACGTCCACGAAATGGTTCTCACGGTCCTCTGGACTTGAGATAAACCATAGCCAGGGCAGCTTGTAGGCCGTCAGTCCGGCCTCGGCCAATTCAGGATAGGCAAAGGGATTCTCCACGGCAGGATAAACCGCCCTGGTCACAGCTTCCCCTGCTGCGAGGTGGTCGGGGTGGCTCTTCTGGAGGCGGTCCCAGTTCCGTTCCGGGTGCATGGTCAACACGATGTCCGGGCGGATTTCCCGGATCAGCTTCACAACCTGCTTGATGACGTTGTGTGTCGGCTCAAGGTAGCCATCGTGTTCGTGCAGGTAGCGGATGTCGTTGACTCCCACCAACTCTGCCGCGCGTTGCTGTTCTATGGCACGGAGTTCGATAATGCGTTCCCGGTCAACGGGATCAAACCCGCCGGCGTCGCCGTCAGTCATGATGCAGTAGGTGACCTGTACGCCGGCAGCAGTCCAGGCAGCTATGGTTCCTGCAGCTCCGAAGTCGATGTCGTCAGGATGGGCAGTAAAACAAAGCACCCGCTCAACACGCTCCGTGGAGGCGTTGAACGGGCTCTTTGCTGACGAAACGCCAGAAGTCAAAGGGATCAGCCTTTCCGCTTTTTGATCTCAGCTGTTGCCTGCGGCACAACTTTGAACAGATCGCCGATGATGCCGAAGTCCGCGATCTCAAAAACAGGAGACTCTGCATCCTTGTTGATGGCCACAATGACCTTGGACGTCTGCATTCCTGCCTTTTGCTGGATTGCTCCTGAGATCCCTGCCGAAATGTACAGCTGCGGAGAGACAGTCACACCGGTTTGGCCCACTTGCGCGTCGTGGCCAATCCACCCTGCATCGGTTGCCGCCCGCGAAGCACCAACCGCAGCACCAAGGGCATCGGCTAGTTCTTCCAACGGGCCAAAGTCGCCATCGACGCCCCGCCCGCCGGCCACAACGATCCGGGCCTCGCTGAGGTCGGGCCGGCCACTGGCGGGCTTCTCAGTGCGGGAGGAGATCCGGGCCGCATTCGCTGCAGCATCTGCAGGAACCTCAACCTTGGCTGTCGCGGGAGCTGTCGCTGCGCCTGCCGGCTCTGGTTCCACGATGTTCGCTTTTACGGAAAAGACTGCCACCGGAGTGGTGGCCTTCGCCGTGGTGTTGTACGAACCCGCGAGGACCGACTTGTGGGCAGTGCCGTCCGCCTCCAGACCAACGACGTCCGTGATGACTCCGGCGTTGAGCTTAATGCCGAGTCGTCCCGCGATCTCTTTGCCCTCGGGCGAGTTTTCAATCAGGACAGCAGCGGCGCCTGAAGCCGCCACTGCAGCCGCGAGGTACGCGGCCTTCGGCGCAACCAGGTAGTCATCCAGGTCCGCCACAGAGGGCTGGTGGATCGTCGCCACGCCATAAGCACCCAAGGTGGCCGCGACGTCGTCGGTCAATTCACCGTTGAACGCGACGGCGGTCTCCCCCAGCTTCCGCGCAAGGGTCAGGAGCTCCAAGCTGCTCTTCTTGAGCGCAGCTCCGGGGTTGTCAATGAAAACAAGTGCATTTGCCATGATTGGAGTCCTTTAGAGCAGCTTCTGTGCGGCCAGGAAGTCGACGAGCTTGATGCCGGCGTCGCCCTCGTCGGTGATGATCGTCCCTGCGGTTCTGGGCGGGCGGGCAGCTGCAGACTCCACAACCGTCCACGAGCCTGACTGGCCTACCTCGGAAGGATCGACGCCGATATCGGCAAGCGACAACGAGGCAATCTTCTTCTTCTTGGCTGCCAGGATTCCCTTGAAATTGGGGTACCTGGGTTCGTTGATCTGGTCTGTCACCGAGACGAGTGCAGGAAGCTGCGCTTCAACGGTCTCCGAGTGGGAGCCGGCATCCCGGCGTGCCACCACGGTGCCGCCGTTAACCTCGAGGGTGGAAGCAAACGTGAGCTGCGGGAGCGACAACCGCTCCGCGAGCTGAGCCGGGATGAGTGAGGTCTCGCCGTCCGTGGAAGCCATGCCGGTCAGGACCAGGTCCACCGGGCGTCCATCGGCGGAGAGATGGCGGATGGTGGCCGCAAGCGCCAATGATGTCGCAGCGGCGTCCGAACCGGCTAGCGCGTCATCGCTGAGGTGGACCCCGGAGTAGGCGCCAATCTGCAACGACTTCTTGACTGCGTTTACTGCACCGGAGGGCCCCATGCTGAGGGCAATGACCTCGTTGCCGGCTTTGGCCCCGCCACGCTCTTCGGCCAGCTGCAGTGCTGCCTCAAGCGCGTACTCGTCAAGTTCGGACAAGATGCTCTCATCGCGGTCAGTTGTGTTGCCGGGTCCGGTGATGTGCCGGTCGAACTGCGCGTCCGGGACGTGCTTGACCAGAACGACAATCTTCAATGTCTCTTCCACTGTCTTCGAAGCAGCCTTCCATGCTTGTGGACGGCCAACCGCAGGAGCGTGGCCGTGAATTGCCCAGCGCGTGGGCTTCCCCTAGCTAAGCATATTGCCCGCAGAAATCCACTGCGCGCATTAACGCCTGTTTCATCAGCAAGGGCCAAAGGGCCGTGGACACGCCGACGGCGGGCTACACCACTGAGGTGCCGCCCGCCGTCGTCCGCTGTGCCAGCAGGTTCCTGCTGTTGGGGTTTGTTAGTGCTCTTCGGGTTGTTATTGCTGTGCGGCGTCCAAAGTAACTTCTACTTCCTGCGACTGGCCGTTGCGCTGGATAGTTACCTTCACCTTCGCGCCGGCGGCCTGTTCGCGGACGGCCGCGGTCAACTGGTTGGGGTCAGTCACCTGGTAGTCGCCGAACTTGGTGACGACGTCGCCAACCTTGATGCCCGCCTTCGCCGCGGCCGAACCCGTGGTCACCGAAGCAACCTCTGCGCCAACAGAGAATCCGGAGTCGCTGCCCGTGGACGACTTCGATCGTACAGAGACACCAAACTGGCCATGGCTAGCCTTACCGGTATCGATGATTTCCTGTRCAACGCGCTTGGCGTGGTTGATCGGGATGCTGAAGCCAACGCCGATGTTTCCAGTGGAGGAATCCGCGGTGCCACTGCCAGCGGAAGCAATAGCAACGTTGACGCCGATGATCTCGCCCTTGCTGTTTACCAGCGCGCCACCGGAATTGCCCGGGTTGATAGCTGCGTCAGTCTGGATGACGTTGATCGAAATCGAACCCTCATTGGCACTGGGCTGGCTCTGACCGCCACCTGGAGGTGCAAACTGGAAGCCCTGGTCACCGCCCTGGGAGTTGTCAGTGCCTTCCTTCGGGGCAGCTGAGGAGGCAACGCTGATAGTGCGGTTGAGTGTGGAGACGATACCGTCCGTCACCGTGCCCGTCAGGCCAAGGGGCGAACCAATCGCGACGGCGGTGTCGCCCACGTTGATTTTCGAGGAATCCCCGAGCGTAGCCGGCACCAAACCGGAAGTATCGTCCACCTTGATAACTGCCAGGTCCGAGAGAGGATCAGTTCCAACAACCTTGGCCTTGAGAACCTTTCCGTCACTGGTACGGACCTCGATGGCGGCATTGGATGTTGCGCCATCCAGCGTGACGACGTGGGTGTTGGTCAGGATGTGGCCTTGGTCATCGATAATGATGCCGGAGCCCGTTCCGCCCTCGTTTCCACTCGTTGCCTTGATGGTGACCACGCTCGGAGACGCCTTCGCCGCTGCTGCCGTGATGACGTTGACGTCGTCCTTGTTATTCACAATTACCGTGCTCGACTGGCCACCACTTGATGCCGCCGGTGCCGGGTTGTCCAAAAGCGCGGTGCTACCTGCCACCACACCGCCACCTACCAGGCCAGCGGCAAGAATGCTGGCAATGAGCGTTCCAATACCGAATGCCGGCTTGCGCTTGGTGCCGACGGAGGACTGCTGACCCGGAGCGCTGTGGAGGTTCGGGTTCCCAGGATTGGTGCCTCCGCCATAGAACGGCTGGTGCTGCGGGTAGTTGGGACGGTGGCCCGGGTCCTGGTGCTGCGGACCGCCGTAGTACTGCGGCTGGGTGTTGGCATGCGGGCCTTGGTTTACGTTGGTGTGAGGTGCCGATTGGGCAGGCGGCTGAAAGGCCGGCAGCGGAGTCGTTGCATGGGTACCGGTTCCCTGCCCGGAGTTCCAACCAGGCTGCTGTGCGTGCTGCTGTGTCGGCTGCTGGTGGGTGGCAGCGGAGTCAGGCCWCGCAGCGGGATCCCGCGGCTCGGACGGATCACGGTTCTCTGGTGCGTTGCCCTGCGCTGAGTTCTCCGTCATGGGTCTTCCTTTCATCCTTGTCTTCCATAACTATGGCCCTTTTTACTGGAACAAAATCGGACGTTCGCTGGGAGCTTCCTGAAAGCCAATCGCCATGCTGCAGCAGAGCCAGCGTGAAGGGCCAACACGGCAGACACACAGAGCCTCAACGCCCAGGCATGGCGCGTTTCTCCCGTGTTTCGCTGGTGGCATATTCAAGGCTGTGGACGGGGTATGGGGTGCACCATAGAATCAAGTGGAATTGCCACAGCGACCTGCGGCTTTACAAACCATGCGTGGGGGCGCTGAGCATTCTGTGACGATTGGTTCGCCTTGTTCCAGTCGCAGACGTGCTGAAGGGTTGCACATGCGGTCAATAGTGAAACGTGTACTCGCCGTGATTGGCGTGGCTGGAATGTTGGCCCTCCCGGCCGGCGCCGCCTGGGCTGCAGATCCGGTGACTATACCGTCCGGCCAAAACATCGTGGATGATGCCAATGTCCTGGGCAGCCGCAAGGGTGAAGTCCAGGAAGCCATCCAGAAGACGCTCAAGGACCACAAATACAACCTGTACGTGGTCACGGTGAACTCCTTCGAGAACCCTTCTTCGCCTGCGGAATGGGTCAAAGCTGTAGCCACCAAGAAGGGCATGGGCAAGGCCGACGCAATTCTGGCAATCTCCACCGCTGGTCAATACAACTTCGCCCTGAACTCCGGCAGTTCCATTTACTCCAAGCAGTCCACCATCGCTCAGAACGCCGTTGTAGCCAACCTGGCGGGCGGTAAGAAGGACTATGCCCAGGCAGCAATTGACACAGCCGCAGCTATTGGAGACGCGGCCGGCGGTGGAAGCGGTACTGTGCCAAGCGGCAACGGCGGTGTCGGGGTCCTCGTAGGGGTTGGCGTTGTTGCAGCAGGCGGTGCGGCCACCTATCTCTACCTGCGAAATCGCCGCAAGAAGGTGGGCCAGGCATCCAGTGCGAGCTATGGTCCCCAAGGAGAAGAGCTTGACCCATTGGCAGCCCTCAGCATTCCGGAGCTGCGTCAGAAGAGCGGCTCGTTGCTGATCGAAGCTGATGACGCCATCAAGTCCAGCGAACAGGAGCTTGGGTTCGCACAGGCCCAATACGGTGATTCGGCTATCGGCAACTTCACCAAAGCCCTGCAGGAAGCCAAAGCCCACATGACCGAATCGTTCAAGCTGCAACAGCAGCTGGACGACCATATTCCGGACACCGAGGAACAACAACGGACATGGCTCGGAGAGATTATTCGCCGTTCAGAGGCAGCCCTCGCGTCACTGCGCGACCAGAAAGCGGACTTCGACTCCCTTCGTGAACTCGAGAAGAAGGCCCCGCAGGCTTTGGCCACTGTCACGGCAGGCGCCCGGGAGGCCGACTCCAGGATCGCCACCGCAGAGCAATCCCTTGAGGGCCTCCGCAGTAAGTACGCCGAATCTGCGTTGACGCAGGTCTCAGACAACATCCTGCAGGCCAAGGAACGCCTTGCGTTCGTACAGAATGCTGCCACCACCGCCCAGGAAAAACTGTCTGCCGGCGAAAACAGCCTGGCTGCCGTAGCGGTTCGCGCTGCCGAAGAAAGCCTGCATCAGACGAACGTCCTGATCGACGCTATTTCCAAGACGGCAGGCAGCCTTGACGAGGCACGCGCCTCCTTGGAAAGCGCCGTTGCGGAGACCAGCCAGGACCTCGCGCAGGCCAGGGCCATGATCCAGTCGGGTGAACATCCTGAACTCGCCGGCCCTGTGGCTGGTGTGGAAGCGGCCCTGGGCCAGGTCAAGGCTGAAATCCAAGGTGGCAAGATCGACCCCATTGCTACGTTGACCCGCGTAGAAACAGCGCACCAGGCGCTTGATCAGTCATTGTCCGGCATCCGGGACCAGCAGGAACAGGCCCGCCGTGCACAAGCGTCCTTGCAGCAAACCATCATGGCGGCACAGGCCCAGATCAGTGCGACCTCGGATTACATCACGGCCCGTCGAGGCGGCGTTGGGACAGAGGCCCGCACCCGGCTCGCCGAGGCCCAGCGCAATCTCGACTACGCTTTGTCGATCTCGCGCAATGACCCGGTCACGGCTCTGACCTACGCCCAGCAGGCACACTCACTCGCCGCACAGGCAGCACAGCTGGCGCAGGCCGACGTCGACCACTTCGGCTATGCCGACCAAGGCTACGGCCGCGGCGGCATGTTCGGGGGTGGCGGCGGAGGCGGTGGTCTTGGAGGCGCAATCCTCGGCGGCATCCTCATCAACTCCATCTTCAACAGCGGTGGCGGCGGTTGGGGCGGCGGTCACAGCGACGGCGGTGGCGGCGGCGGATTCTTCGGCGGCGACTCCGGCGGCGGCGACTGGGGCGGCGGTGGAGGGGGAGACTTCGGCGGCGGCGACTCTGGAAGTTTTTAGCCCCACAGTTTAGATGGGGTCGATGCCCCGTCTAGGAGCGGTACAACAACTGATCACTGATTTCAGTGGCTTCCACTGAGCAGGACGAAAGGCAACACCATGGTTAAGCAGTCCATTTTCGGTCGGATCTCGCAGCTCGCCAAAGCAAACATCAACGCTTTGCTGGACCAGGCTGAGGACCCGCAGAAGATGCTGGACCAGATGGTCCGCGACTACACGAACAACATTGCTGAGGCCGAGTCGGCAGTGGCTCAGACCATCGGGAACCTCCGCATGTTGCAGGCCGACTACAACGAAGACGTCAAGAACGCCCAGGACTGGGGCAACAAAGCCCTTGCCGCCTCACGCAAGGCCGACGAATACCGTGCTGCCGGTGATACCGAGGATGCCACGAAATTCGACAACCTGGCCAAGGTTGCCATCCAGCGCCAAATGACGGCAGAGTCAGAAGCACGGGCCGCCGAGCCCAGCATCGCGTCCCAGACCGAGGTTGTGGACAAGCTCAAGAGCGGGCTTGACCAAATGAAGAACAAGCTCAACCAACTCACGGCCAAGCGTAATGAACTCGTGGCCCGTTCCAAGACAGCTGCTGCGCAGTCGCAGGTGCACGATGCCCTGAAGAGCATCGACATCATGGACCCCACCAGTGAGGTTGGCCGCTTCGAAGAGAAAATTCGCCGCGAGGAGGCCAAGGTCCTGGGCCAGCAGGAGCTTGCTGCATCCAGCTTGGACGCCCAGTTCAACCAGCTGGAAGACCTTGGGGAGCAGACCGAAATTGAGGCGCGTCTTGCGGCCCTCAAGTCCGGCGGCAGCAAGCCTGCCATCGGGGCCGGTGCCCCTGCATCCAGCAGTGCAACCATCGACGAAACCGATTTCGACAAGCTCTGACAATGTGAAGACTTGGCGGCCCTGTGATATTGCCTGAACCGATGTTGGCTGAACGGCTGTTGGCTGGACCGATGTTAGCTGGACCATGAGGAATGGCCGGATCCCACTTGGGGATCCGGCCATCTTGTTCTCTGAGGGCAACCCCGCCTAAAGCGAGGAGGGTTCCAATGGATCCTGGCTGGGACTGACATCCGTGGCCACTTCAGCACGAATTTCGAAACCCTTTGGGTGGAAATAGGTCACAGTGCATTCAAGGACTTCACCGTGTGCTCCCAGTGTGGTCCTTTCCAAGCGCGGGACCATGGGAAATTCGCGGACATTCAGTGCATCGGCGAGGTGCTCCGGCGGGGCGTGCATCGTGACGGTGATTTCAGCACGCTGGAGGGGCTTGGACGTCCTGTCCTGGATGACCTGATAGATGGAATTGCGCTCAGCATCCGCGAGGCTGATGTGACGGCCAATGTGCGAAGGGATGAAGATTTCCGCAATGGCATAGGGCCAACCACCGCTTGAATAGGAGCGACGGATCACAAGGACAAGATTGTCATCGGACACCAGCTTGGCTGGCACGGACCTATCCTTCTCCATCCATTTGTATTCAATCAGGCCTTTGACAGTCTTCATTCCTGCTGCTGTGAACGTCTCCATGAAGGGCGCCAAGCGGTTCAGCATTCGGACCGGACGCTGGGCCATGACGAAAGTTCCCTTGCCCTGCCGGCGAACAAGCAGCCCCTTCACAACGAGGGTTTCTATCGCCTTGCGGACGGTAGTACGGCTGATCCCGTACTCGTCCATCAATGATTCTTCGGTCGGGATCCGTGCGCCCGGTTCCAACCGGCTGACTTGATCAGTCAATACGTCTGCAACCTGCTGGTACACCGCTACGGGGCTGTTCCTTTGCAGGGCCTGTCGATCCAGGCCCTGGTTGTAGTCTTCCTTGACCATCCGGCCTTCCCATCCATTCCCGGCATGCCGCCATTCCGGATTTGATGCTAGCACCGGGACTTCCAGGGCCCGGTGCAGCACAAAACAAAAGGCCCAGATCAGTGAAAACTGATCCGGACCTTTTCTCCAGTTGCGGGGACAGGATTTGAACCTGTGACCTCTGGGTTATGAGCCCAGCGAGCTACCGAACTGCTCCACCCCGCGTCGCAAGAACAACTCTACCGCACCCGGAAGGGTGCTTATGACCATAGTGCGGGGAAGGTGCTGCAGATCACGGCCCTGAGGGCTAGTCGGCAAATCGTCACCAGGGTCTCCGGCGAAATCGACCTTCCGAGCCTCCCCTTGACCCCCATAACCGGGCACAGTCCGAAGCCCCAGGGGACACGCAGATTCCACGGCGCCGCGGAATGCGACTACGGCTGCCCGGATTTGAGTGTCGCCACCCCGCCAGCCTGTCAGGGGCGCATATTCGTGCCGACTCTTGAGCTGCGGAGGAGCATCCTTGGGTCGAGTCCGCAAGATCTGCCGCAGCCCCCAAACATCACGGGAAAACAAAAGACCCGGACCAGTGAATACTGATCCGGATCTTTTCTCCAGTTGCGGGGACAGGATTTGAACCTGTGACCTCTGGGTTATGAGCCCAGCGAGCTACCGAACTGCTCCACCCCGCGTCGCAAGAACAACATTACCGTCAGGTGAATGGCAGACCAAATCCTGGCTACGTGATGTGCATCTCCCCCAACCAATATCGCTCAACGCGACTCCAGCAAGCCGCTGCCCAAGTGTTTCCTTTAAGCCGAAAGGGCCGTTGCCCCTCCAGGAGGAGAGGTCAACGGCCCTTCTTAATCAGGCTGTGTCAACTATTTACCGGGCATTAGCTGCTCGGCGAAGGCGACGGTGTGGCGCTTGGCGTAGCACTTGGCGTCGCTGTCGGTTCCGGCGTTATGCCGAGACGGGTTTCGGCGTCGATCGCCCTCTTGAGAGCCTCGGAGAGCCTGGTCTGCTGCTGGCCATAGGTGGCGAAGTCTCCCTTGGCCAGAGCTGCCTGGCCATCCACGATTGCCTTGTTGGCGTCGTCCAGAGCTGCCTTGAGATCAGCCTTGGCATCAGTCGGGCCGGCCGGGGGCGTTGTGGTCCCAGGCGGGGTCGTGGGCGTCTGGCCATTGTTCTGGAAGTCGCCTGCCTTGGCACCGGAGTTGCCACCGAACAACTGGTCCAGGGCCTCGTCCAGTGTCGCCGCAAAGCCGATCTTGTCGCCGAAGGCCACGAGCACCCGCTGCAAGGTGGGGTAAGAAGTCTCGCCTGTTGACTTCAGGTAGACGGGCTGAACATAAAGTAGTCCGCCACCCACGGGCAGGGTCAGCAGGTTGCCGTTCAAAACATCCGAAGCACCCTGACGCAGCAAGTTAAGCGCCTGGGAGACTGTGGGATCAGAGTTGAACTTGTTCTGCGCCTGGCCTGGGCCAGGGACCTGGGTGTCCGTTGGAAGTTGCAACAGCCTTAGCTTGCCGTAGCTGTTCGCTTTAACCCCCTTGACATTTCCGGCATCTGAATCCGCCGCCAGGAAGCCATAGAGGATATTCCTTGCGTTCCCGTTGACTGTTTGCGGAATGAAGGACGACGTCAGTTGGAACGCAGGCTTGTCCTGGTCAGGCATCTGCAGAGACATGTAGAACGGCGGCTGCTTGACGGCTTCCGAAACCGTGGGGTCGTTCGGAACACTCCAGGCATCGTTGTTCTGGTAGAAGTTGTCAGGGTTGGTGACGTGGTAGCGTCCGAGAAGTTCACGTTGGACCTTGAAAAGGTCCTCCGGGTAGCGGACGTGGCTCATCAGTTCGCCAGACATCTCCGTGTAGGGCTTGATAGTGGCAGGGAACACTTTCTGCCAAGCCTTCAGGAGAGGATCCTGGTCATCCCAGGCGTAAAGCGTGACCGAACCGTCATAAGCGTCAACAGTCGCCTTGACCGAGTTCCGGATGTAATTGACGGAGCTGTTAGGCAGCGTCACCGTCCGGCCTGCACTTGTCTGCGAATCAACGGTCGCATTCTGCAACTGCTGGGGTTGGGAGTACGGGAAGTACTGGCTGGTGGTGTAACCGTCAACGATCCACTTCACGCGACCATCGACGACGGCCGGATACGCGTTGCCATCCACGGTCAGGTACGGAGCGAGCTTCTCAACCCGTTCGCGGGGATTGCGGTCATAGAGAATCTGGGATTTCTCGTTCACGCCATCCGAAAGCAACAAGTCCGAGGACTGGAATTTGATGGAGTACAGAATCCGGTTGAGCCAGTTGCCCACAACGGGCCCGCCGTTGCCGGTGAAGGTGTATTGCGTCTCTCCCCCGCCTTCGCGTCCCGCTGGGCGGTCTTGTTCGCGATGTTGGGCACCTTCCGGAGCGCCAACGATCGAATATTCGGGAGAGTTCTCGCCGAAGTAGATGCGTGGTTCGTACGTTGTGTCATTGCCGAGAACGCCGTTGGACGGAATGCCCGATTGCAGGAATTCCGGCTTGCCATCAACCGTGAACTTATTGCCCTTCGCTGCGACCACACCGTAGCCGTGCGTGTACACGATGTGCCGGTTGACCCAGGTCTGCTGGTTTGCGCTCAGGCCATCCGGATTCAGCTCGCGAACAGCGATGACGGTGTCCTRTACTTTTCCGTCCACCGTGTAGCGGTCCACGTTCAGCGTCTGGGGGAATTGGTAGTACGGACGGTACTGCTCAAGCTGGGCGAACGCCGAGGAGATGAGGTTCGGGTCCAGCAGGCGGATGTTGGCCGCGGTCTGGGCGTCCTTTGCCAAAGCTCCGCTTGTAGCAGTTGTTGTGGCGTTATAGGCCGAGACATCAATCTTGTCCAGGCCGTAGGCTGCCCGGGTCATCTTAATGTTGCGGTCGATGTACTCCCTTTCCAGGGTGTTCTCCGAGGGACGCACCTGGAATTGCTGGATAACCCATGGGTACACGCCACCAGCCAGGATCGCGGTGATGATCAGCATCGCCGTACCGATTACTGGCAAACGCCAGCGGCCGATAACCGCAGCGATGATAAAGAGGATCGCAACCAAGCCGGCGGCAACCGCCAGGATGGCCTTCGTGGGTACAACGGCATTGACGTCCGTGTACAGTGCACCCGCCCACCGTCCTGATGAGCTTTGCACCGTTGAGTACCTGTCCAGCCAGAAATTCACGCCAAGCAGCAACAGGAAGAATGCACCCGTTACTGCAATGTGGATCTGCGCGGCACGGCTTGTGAAGACACCACGCTCCATGAGCCGGATGCTTCCGTACAGGTAATGAGTGAGGATGCCCGCAATGCCGGCCACTACGGCGATGCTGATGAGGAATCCGGTAACAAAGCCAAGGAACGGAAGCGACATCAGGTAGAAGCTGATGTCCAGATTGAACAACGGATCTGTTTGGCCAAAGGGTTCCTGGTTGAAGAAGAGGAGGACCTTCTGCCACTGGCTGGCGGCGGCGCTTCCGGCAAAGAGTCCGAACAGGATGGGCAGGCCAATCATGACGACCCTGCGGACAGGCTCAAGCTGGGCCTGGTAGCGGTTGAGGTTGTCACGTGACTCAGCATCCGGAGCGTAGACCGGCCGGGCGTGGTACGCGATCCTGATGGCGAAGTAAACGGCAGCGAACATCATGGCGAAACCGACCAGGAAGGTGACGATCCGGGCGAGGTTCTCGCGGACATAAACTTCGAAGAAGCCGAGCTGTTGGTACCAGAGGACGTCTGTCCACACATTGGCGAAGAAAATGAATCCAACGACGGCCACTGCAACGACGATGAGTGTCGGAGTCAGGGCACCTCGTCTCAGCGGCGATCTTCCGGGCGGGTTGGAGCTGGCGGGACGGGACAAACTCTGTACCTCATTGGTGGTCGTCAGTTAAAAGTCGGTGTGCGTGTGTTCGACGATCTCTGCCCCTGGGCGATGGCGGAGTCCGTCATATATGCCACGAGTGGCGGTGGAGCTAAGTTCCACCGTCAGTCTAGTTGTTGGCGCAGGTGGGAAGGCCCGCCGTGTCTTGTCCTGAACCGAGTCGTTCCACTGCCGCGGTGGCATCGGCCAGCGTTTCCACCTTCACCACCTGCAGGCCATCGGGAATATGCCCTACGACGTCCGCACAATTCGCCGCCGGAGCCAGGAACATGGTGGCTCCATGCTGACGCGCTCCGATCATCTTCTGTGCAATGCCACCGATGGCTCCCACTGCCCCATCAGCCGTGATGGTTCCGGTCCCTGCCACGTGCTTTCCTCCTGTGAGGTCCCCCGGCGTGAGATTGTCCACGATGCCCAGGGCAAACATCATTCCGGCGCTCGGACCCCCCACATTGTCCAAGGAAATTTTCACGTCAAAGGGGAAGGTGAAGTCGCTGCCCAGGAGAATGCCCAGAACGTAGCGGCCAGCGGGATTCTTGGTGGGCGTTATCGTTTCCGTGACGGCAGAACCGTTCCTGTCCACGACGACGGCCACGGGGGCGCCGTTTCCGGCTGCCAGTTCAGCCTGGACCAGGCTGAGGGAGGAGATCGGTTTTCCGTTAATGGAGGTCAGCCGGTCTCCTTCCTGAAGTTTCCCTGCTGACGGAGACGGGTCCGACAGGCCTGCAACCTTAAGCCTCTGTTCAAAAGGGATGTCCAATTGCCGCAGTGCTGCGGCAACAGCGTTTTCCTGCGAAGTCTCCATGGCAATCTCGCCTTGCTGGACTGTCTCCTCCGCTGTGGTGCCTTTGGGATAGATCAATTCCTCGGGATAAACGGCTTTCGATTTGTCCAACCAGGCGCGAAAGACCTCGAAAATAGTTGCGGGAGTCTTCGGCCCGCCCGCCATCACCACAGTCGTCAGGTCCAGGTTCCCCTTGGCTGGGTAGGACTCATGTCCCGAAATGCTGATGACCGGTTTGTCGCCATCCTGCCCCAGCGTATTAAAGGTCGGTCCGGCAGACTCAACAACATAGGGAACCGGCAAAGCAGCCGCCCCGATCCCAAGTCCCAGTGCCAACAGGCCCGAAACCACCATGATCATGTAACGGCCGCTGCCGGGAGGTTCCGGAGATTCGGGGGAGGAATCGGCGTCGTGCGTTTGACGCGGGTCGAGCGAGCCCTCCGGGCTGGGCGAAGTAAGCATTGAGGCCTCTCTTTACCGGCACTATGCGACCGGTATTTTGGCTCCTGCCGCTGGCCGCGGCGACGGGCACATACCAAACATCCACATTACGCGGTTGGACGTTGTGGGGATGCTTTGCCTACAGCGAACGACGCCGCGCACAGGCAGACAGCCTTCCCACCGCGCGGTACGGTGAAAGTGATCACCAGCCAGTTCGACGATCGGCGGCACCATGACTTCCAATCCCAACAACCCGTCAGATGACGATGAGACGCCCAAGGACCCGCTGGCGGAAATGCTGCAGAACCTGATGGGCGGCCAGGGCATGGGCAACATCGATCCCGCCGAACTCGCCAAGGCCGCAGGGCTGCCCAACGATCCCCAGCTCCTGCAACAAATGTTCGCGCAGGTCCAGGCCATGATGAGCTCAACGTCCGAGGGTCCCGTGAACTGGCAACTGGCCCATGAGAACGCTCGACGCGTTGCGGCTTCCGGGAGCGATCCCTCGGTGAACGCCCAGCAGGCCCGGGACATCGATGAAGCGCTCCGGCTCGCGGAACTGTGGCTGGATCCGGTAACAGATCTTTCCGCTACTGGACTTATCGGCCGTGCATGGTCCCGCGCGGAATGGGTTGAAGCAACCCTTGGAACGTGGAAGCGGCTGACTGAGCCAGTTGCCAACAGCATCGCCAATGCCTTGTCCAACGCGCTGACCCAGCAGATGCCCGAGGAAATGAAGTCCATGATGGGTGGCGCCTCGTCCATGCTGCAGAATATGGGCGGCGCCATTTTTGGGATGCAACTGGGACAGGCGATTGGCGCACTCTCGGCCGAGGTAGTCAGCTCCACGGACATTGGTGTTCCCTTGGCTGACCTGGAGATGGCTCTGCTCCCGGCCAACGTCGCCAAGTTCGGCGAAGGACTCAGCCTCCCCGAAAATGATGTCCGGCTCTTCCTCGCCGTCCGCGAGGCAGCCCACGCCCGGTTGTTCGTGCAGGTGCCGTGGCTTCGCGGCCACTTGCTCGGCGCCATTGAAGCCTATGCGCGAGGCATCCACATTGACATGTCCCGAATCGAGGATCTCGCCCGGGATCTGGATCCCGGCAATCCTGAAGGAATCCAGGAGGCCTTGTCCCAGGGTGTCTTCACTCCGGAGCGGACGCCAGTGCAGACCGCCGCTCTTGAGAAGCTCGAAACGGCGCTTGCCCTGGTGGAGGGGTGGGTAGATGAACTCACTGCTGAAGCCACGGACAAGGTACTGCCCTCGGCTACCGCCCTGCGCGAAACTGTCCGTCGTCGCCGTGCCACCGGCGGTCCCGCTGAACATGCTTTCTCTTCGCTTGTGGGGCTGGAACTGCGCCCACGCAGGCTTCGCGAGGCCGCTACTCTGTGGGCGACCCTGAAAGAAGAACGCGGTATTGCAGGCAGGGATGCCATCTGGCACCACCCTGACCTGCTGCCCACCGGGGAAGACCTCGACGATCCGAAGGGCTTCTCCGAACGCCGCAGGCTCGCCGAGGCCAGCGACACCGAAGTTGACGATGCTCTGCAGAAGCTCTTGAGCGGTGGCTACGATGAGCCCGCTGAAGCCACATCGGAGGACGAAGACTCCCAGGATGAAGGCTCCCAGGACGACACCGGGCCTGACTCGGGCAGCGAAGACCCGAAGTCACCGTCCACTTAATACTCACCGTCCACCTAAAGTCAGCAATGGTCGCCACGGATTATGGCGACCATTGCCGTCTCTAGCCCGTCGCGTCCGGTTCCGTTCCGGCGGATTGGTTGGCGTCACCGCTCAACCCACGGGACGTCGCGAACGCGACCCCCTCCAAGAATGCTTTGGCGCGCTGTGTCTCCGGGTAGGCCTCAAGCAAGCGCCAAAACTGCGCGTTGTGTCCAGCTACCAGCAGATGCGCCAATTCGTGCAGGAGCACGTAGTCGATCACCCATTGGGGCATCGCCTGAAGCTTGTCGGAAAGCCGGATGGTTCCATCCGCTGGAGTAGCCGAACCCCACCGGGAGTTCTGGTTGGTCACCCAGCGGACCGACGTCGGAACCGCCCGTCCTCCGAGGTAGGTCCGCGAAAGGTGCGCTGCATGCTGGGCAAGTGCCTCGTCCGTAGCAGGCCTGCGCCGATCTGGTTTACCCGCCCGGCGCTCGCCTTGCCTCTGCAGCTTGGCAAGCATGCGCCGCACCCACTCGCGCTCCTGCGATTTGGTAAAGCTTGCCGGAATCGCGACAACGGCATTACCGTCTTCCCAAAACGCTGCTACCGTCCGCCGCCTCCGGGCTGAGCGCCTGACGACTACCGGAGCGCCGTCGTCGGTGAGCATCTGAACGTCGGGCTGACCGGCTGTTGAACGCGGCATCAGAGGTTGGTGCTTTCTGCGAGGACGGCGAGGACGGCTTCTCCGTAGCGCTCCAGTTTGGAGGGCCCTACCCCCGCCAGTCCAGCCAGTTCCTCCAGCGACGCCGGCCGGGCTTCGGCTATTGCCGTTAATGTGGCATCAGTGAAGACAACGTAAGCGGGAACGTCGGCAGATTGCGCTTCATCGCGCCGCCACTGCCTCAGTGCGTCGAAGGTCTGTTCCTCGTACGTGGGCGGGCATTGGTTGCAGCGACCCACCTTCCTCTCTGCCCCAGAGGCAAGCATGCTTCCACACACCCTGCACGACGCCGGTGCCGCAGCTTTGCGGCGCGTGGAACCTGCCCGGCTCCTGGCGTTCGCGGACGCCACCGAATCCGGCCGGAGTCCATCGAGGAAACGGGAGGGCTTGCGGTTGGCACGGCCACCGGGAGTACGCGCAGAGGACCACGACAGGTTCAGATGCTCACGCGCACGGGTGATCCCGACGTAGAGCAGCCGGCGTTCTTCGTCGACGTCCTCCGGAGTGTCCGCGAAGGAGATAGGCATGAGTCCTTCGCTGAGGCCCACCAGGAACACGGCGTCCCATTCAAGCCCCTTTGCCGAGTGAAAGGAGGCAAGGGTCACACCTTGAACCGTGGGAGCATGCTGGGCAACCGAACGTTCCTGGAGCTCGTTGACGAACTCAGCCAATGTGAAAGACTCTCCGCGCGTGACTGACAACTCATCAGCCAAGGCCACCAAGGCAGCCAGCGATTCCCAACGCTCGCGAAGGGCTCCCCCGCTGTGCGGCGCGGCTTCGCTGTAGCCAAGCGAAGCAACAATGTCACGGACAATCTGGCCCAAGGGCTCCGGAGCGCCTTCCGCCACGGCCCTGGTTGCAGCCCTCAACTGCAGGATCGCATCCCGGACCTCCTTGCGCGCGAAGAACCTCTCTCCGCCGCGAAGCTGGTAACCGATCCCAGCCGACGCCAACGCTTGCTCGTAAGCTTCGGATTGCCCGTTGGTGCGGAACAGTATGGCGATCTCGCTCGCCTTGACTCCCGTGTTGAGTAGCTCCTGGATTCTGCCGGCAACGACCGCCGCCTCCGCTTCGTCGTCCGGACATTCCATGAACCGAGGCTCCGGGCCGGCCGGCCTTTGGGCGACAAGCTTGAGCGGAGGCGCCCACGCCGCATCGGCAACCGGTCCGCCACTTCGCCGGGACCCGAGGAGATCATTGGCCAGCTTAACGACCTGTGGCGTGGACCTGTAGTCACTGATGAGCTTGACCACGGTGGCACCTGGATAGTGTGCCTTGAAATTCAAGAGATGCTTGGGCGAGGCCCCCGTAAAGGAGTAGATGGTCTGGCTGGCATCGCCCACCACGCACAATTCGTCACGGCCACCCAGCCAGAGATCCAGGAGCCGCTGCTGAAGCGGGGAGACGTCCTGGTACTCGTCGACGACGAAGTGGCGGTATTGCTCCCTGACCGTGGCTGCCACTTTGGGATCCTCCTGGAGGATCCCAACGGTAATTAACAGGACGTCTTCGAAGTCAATGACGTTGCGGTCAGTCTTAATATCCTCGTACGCCTGGAACACCCTGGACACAGCCGTGAGGTCGAAACCACCCGGAGTCCCGCGTCCTTGTGCATTCTCCAGGTAGTTGGCAGGTGTGAGCATAGAGACTTTTGCCCACTCAATCTCTGCAGCCAAGTCCCTGATGGACGCGCGATCGGTGCTGAGGCGAAGCCTGCGTGAGGCCTCCGCGATCATGTTCGCCTTGTGGTCCAGCAGGCTGGGCAGGGTGCCGCCGACCGCCTGAGGCCAGAAGAACTGTAATTGCCTCAGGGCCGCGGCGTGGAAAGTCCGCGCCTGGACATTGGCCACGCCAAGATCCCGAAGCCTGCTGCGCATTTCGGCCGCCGCCCTGGCTGTAAAGGTCACGGCCAGCAGCCTCTGAGGCGAATACACTCCCGAGTGCACTCCATAGGCGATGCGATGCGTGATGGCGCGGGTCTTGCCTGTGCCCGCACCTGCAAGTACGCACAGAGGGCCGGTGAGAGTGCTGGCTACTTCACGTTGCTCATCATCCAGGCCGCTGAGGATTCGCTCCTCGAGTGAGCCACCGACGTCGAAAATTCCTCCTGTCACGGCTGGAGGTCTTCGATGACGCCGCCGTACCAATGCTCAATCAACGAGCGCGCGATCGACAAGCGCGTGGAGATGGTGATCTCGCCACTCAACACGGCCTCCTGCAACTCTTCCCGGCTGAACCACCGCGCTCGGGTGACCTCGACGCCGTCGGGGCGGGCAACGGCGTCGTTCGTTATTGCCGTAAAGCCCAACATGAGCGAGGCAGGGAAGGGCCACGACTGCGAACCGAGATACTGGCATGCAGTAACGCGGACACCTACTTCCTCGCCAATTTCGCGGACAACAGCCTGCTCAAGCGATTCCCCGGGTTCAACAAATCCAGCGAGGGTGGAGTAGTTCCTGGCGTCGGCAGGCCCGCCGCCACCCAGCAGAAGCCGGCCATCAGGGCCAACTACAGTAACGATGATCGCCGGGTCTGTGCGCGGATAGTGCTCAGAGTTGTCCTTGGGACACCGGCGCACCCAGCCCCCGGTTTCGATATCGGTCGGGGTACCGCACTGCGGGCAATGGGTATGTGTTGCGTGCCAGTTGGAGATGGCGCTGGCTTCGATGAACAAGGCGGTGTCAGTAGCATCGAGACGTCCGGCAACTTCCCGGAACCCTGCCCACTGCGCATCGGAAGGGATCAGGGCTGTCCCCGGAACGGGCGGTTCAGCAACTGTAAACAGCAAAACAGGAGTACCCTCGGCCACGGAAGAAGGCCGCAAGGTTGTACCCAAGTAGATAGCCGTCAGGGCGCCAGTTTTTGCCTCGCCGAGGGCCGCCCACAGCGGGCCAGCGTCCCCGAACCAGAGGCCGTCCGTGTTCACCAGCGCCTTGCGTTGGGAAATAACCATGGCCTTGGCCTTGCCAGAGACGATGAGGTCTTCAACCATGCCAGGCTTCATGCGCTCACTGGAGCCTCGGTCCACCAACGCCGGGCGCACTGGAAGAACAGTTTCCATCAAGTGGTTGGCCAGCGCCGGAGACTCCGCATAACTCATGTATCTACCGTACTGATTCGCACCGACAAAGAACATTTGGATCGGCCGCTTGTGCATATCCTGGCATTGCCGGCCGCTGAACTGAACCGATGATCCACTTCGGCCTTGTTTTCGTGCGGATCTGAAGACTCGCCGCACTGCATCATGGCCACAGGCGCCAGTCAATCTACCGTGGAAGACGTGAGAAGAACACCGCTCGAACTGGCCGCTGTAGCAACCGCGGCGGTGCCCGGACTGGCACCGACGGCTACAGCCTATTCCCCCGACGACGACGCCGACTTCGATTCGGCGTTGTTGCTCGACGCGGAAGGCAAGCGCTGGCGCGTCCGTTCGCCGCGCCATCCCGAGGCCAGTACCCGCCTCGAAACGGAATTCATGGTCCTGCGGGCCTTCGCGCCCGCCATCCGTGCCGAGCTTCCTTTCCATGTGCCAACCGTCGCCGGCACAGTCCGGCAGGGCGCTCTCACAACGTTCGTGTACGCCCATCTGCAAGGTTCCACGCTGTCCATTGACGAACTATCCGCTGGCAGCCCGGCTTTGGCCCGTGATATTGGCAACGCCCTTGCCGCCATCCACGACCTCCCCCTGGCACTGGTCAACAACGCTGATCTGCCCAGTTACTCGGCCAACGAGTTTCGGCAGCGCAAGCTCAACGAATTGGACCAGGCAGCCACCACTGGCAGGATTCCTGCCATATTGCTGCGTCGCTGGGAACATGCCCTTGAGGACGTCGCGCTCTGGCGATTCAACCCCTCGGTGGTTCATGGGGACCTTCATGAAGACAACCTGATGGTCCAGGACGATACCGTGACGGCCCTGACAGGATGGACCGATCTCCGCATCGGTGATCCCGCAGATGATTTCGCCTGGCTGGTGGCGTCCAACGAAGCCTCGTTCGTTGAGGCGGTGCTCAGCCGATATACCGAGGCACGCCGGGATACCCCCGACGCGCATCTGCTTCGACGCGCCGCTTTGCTGGCTGAATTCGCGTTGGCCCAGTACCTTGTGAAGGCAATGGCCGTTGGGCACGAGGATATGACTTCCGAGGCAGTTTCAATGCTGCAGTCCCTAGCAGATGACATCGAAGAGCAAGCCCGGCATGACCAGGCCGTACTTGCCGCAGAGCAGGCAGCAGCAGCTGAGGCGGAGGCCGAAAAGGCAGCACTACAGGATGCCTCGAATCACTCCATCCACACCCAGCAGCCTGCTGTTACGGTTGTGGCGATTCCCGACGCCGGCACCTCAGTTTCAGCGACGCCCCTAGCTCCCACGTCTTCGAAGGACGTCCCCCACGCCGGATTGCCTGACGCCCAAGCGCCTGGCAAGGAAGCAGCATCAGGCCCGGATGCCGAAACCAGGTCCGATAAGTTGGCGGAAGAACCCACCTCCCGGCCTCAGGATGACGCGTCGACTGCAGCTTTGAACGTTGTCAATGTGACACCACTGCATGCTGGCGAACGTTCATAGACCAGCGTTTCCACACCGGGGTTCCGGGCCAGCTATCCAGCGCTCCTTCTACCTGGAGTCCCCACCCGATAACTCGTTCTTGAGGGCCTTGCTGATGATCTGCTCAAGTTCCCCGGCACTGCCCAAGTCATGCGGACGCACCACAGCATCCTCTGCAACGTAATAGAACGCCGCGCTGACTTCCTCCAGGGGAACGCCCTTCAACCTCGCCCATGCAAGTCGGTAGACAGCCAGTTGCACGGCTCTCGCTGCGAGCTGTTTGCCCGCCGGCCGGCGACCCGTCTTCCAGTCAATGAGTTGCCAGCGCCCGTCCGTGTCACGGAAAACGGCGTCGATACGTCCGCGGACCACCACCTCACCGATCCTCGTTTCCACAGGCACTTCCACAAAGGCTGGAGCCCGATGCGCCCACTCGGATTGCTTGAACGCTTCAACCATGTGATCCAAGCCGTACGCTTCGTCGATATGGGCATCCGAGCCAGGTGCTTCGTCGATGTCCAACATGCCGGTTGTTCCGAAGTACTCCTCCACCCAGGCGTGGAAGGCTGTGCCCTTTCGGGCCGAAATGCCTGGTTCGCGGGGCACGGGCCGACGGAGTTGGGCCAGCACAGCTGCAGGATCTGAGCCAAGGTCAACAAACAGGGACGCCGAGATATGGCTGGGCAAGTGCACGTCCTGATGAAGTTTTCCCTGGAGCCGGCGATCCAATAGCAGCTGGGCTTCGTGTGACCAGCGCCCCGGGTTGCCTGTCAACTCTTCCGGTGATGCTTCGGAAGCGGCTCCCTCCATGAATTCAAGCACCTGGGCTGCAGCCCGGTCCATGGCGGCCCGGCGGCCGGGAACGAGCCTGATACGGGCTCCGGTACGCGGATCGGACGGGCCTTCGAGTGGATCATAAGGAAATTGAGCCACTTCCAACGTTGCTGTGAGCGGACTGCTATCGGGCAGTGATTCTTCGGCTACTGATTCAGGGTGGACCACAACGCTCCGCCCGGCCACGACAGCGAGGGCATTCCCGGACGAGGAGGGCACTCCCGCGAGTGGCGCCAGCTCGGATAGGAACGACGACATCCCTGCCATACCGGACCTGGACCCATTCCACGCGGAGCTGGATACCATCAAAACGAACTTGGCCCGGGTGTAGGCGACGTATGCAAGCCTGCGTTCCTCGGCTTCGCCATGATGTTGAACTTCCGATTTGAAGTCCTTCTCTGCGTCCAGCCAACCCTTTTGGTCCTGCTGGTCAAGATCCCACTGCGGCAGATCGGCTCGGTCACCCCGCAACGGCCATGGCAAGGCAGCTGCACCGCTGCTCCACCTTGAGTCCCTGTTGCTGGGGAAGGAACCCGCGTTGAGCCCGGGGACAAAGACGACGTCCCATTCCAGCCCCTTGGAGGCATGGACGGTCAGGAGTTGGACTGCTTCCCGGTTGGTTTCAAGAGGGGCAATATCCAGGCCACCCTCTTCGGAGGCCGCAGCTTCCAGCCAGGAGAGGAACGCCAGGAGGTCGATCCGCTGCGACGTCTGCAGGAATCCAGCGGCTGCGTCCTGGAAGGCATCCAGGTTTCGCCGAGCTTGATGAATGCTCACTCCCGGCTTTGCCGCCACCTCAATATCCAGCAACATGGCACGCTCAACTTCGCCGAGCAGCGTAGTCAGGTCATCTCCGATGTACGTTCGAAGGGAGCGCAATTCCTCAGACAACCTCGTCAATCGTTGCAGGGCTGAAAGGCTCAGTGTTCTCCCATGTCCGGATGTCCAGCCCGGCCGCGGCAGGAAGTCCAGGGCTTCCACCAGGCTTGCGGCGTCAGTGATGTCGCTTTCCATCACGACTGCAGCCGGTTCTTCGTCGGCGACCTCAAGGGTGTTGCCAGGTCCTGACCTCCGCTTGGCCAGGAAACGGGACCAATCGTTGAACGCCATGAGGTCCGCTGGTCCAATGCGCCAGCGGGCTCCCGCCAGAAGTCGCATCAAAGCATCGGAACGGCCAGGATCAGCCAGGACCCGCAGCGTTGCCACCAAGTCCACGATCTCAGGAGTGTCCAACAGACCGCCGAGGCCGACGATCTCATAGGGAATTCCTTGGAGTTCGAATTCCCTCCGAAGGCATTCCATCTGCGCACGTCGCCGGCACAGAACCGCCATGGTTGGCTTGACCGGAGTACCGTCTTTCTCTTCCTCGAAGACAGTCCTCTGGTAGCGCCGGACGTCGCGGGCAATAGCGCCAGCCTCGTCTTCGTCAGTGCCAAAGCGACCGATAACAACGCTGCCTTCGGCCGCGGCCGGACTCGGCACCAGGGGCGGAACAGCAACGCCACCTGCATTCCCTCTCTCCCCCGCCGGACCGTCGGTGGCCGCGGCTTTGTTCAACGGGGCCGCAATTGTGTTGGCCGCTTGGAGGATGTTCCGGCCGTTGCGCCAAGCCGTGGTCAGGTAAGACGTCGGGGCCACAGAATAGGCCTCGCCGCCTGACTCTTGGTCGTTGTGCCTCACAGGGAACTCCTGCACAAAGTGGAAGAGCTGCCCCGCCGAGGCACCGCGGAATCCGTAGATCGATTGGTTGGGGTCCCCTACCGCGGTGACGGCATGGCCGAGACCGAAGAGGCGCGAAAACAAGACAAKCTGAGCATGCGAAGTGTCCTGGAACTCGTCCAGCAGCACCACCTTGTAGCGTGCCCGCTCAGTGGCCGCAGCCAATGGTATTTCCCTCGAAATGCGGGCCGCGAGTGCCACGAGGTCCCCGAAATCCAGCACTCCCCTTTGCCGTTTTGCATCCTGGTACCTGAGAACCATGTCTGCGACGCTGGCCCGGGTCCGTAGCATGGCAGCGAGCTCGCCTGCCGCCTGCGTCGGGTTCTTCTTTGCACCGGCCACATAAGGGAGCTGTTCGAAGGACTGAACGCGCTCCAGCACCCAGTCCCGGACGGCGGCCGGGTCCTGCAGGTGTTCTGCGCACTCACCCGCGAGCTGGATGACGGCATTGACGAGCGTCGACTTTGCCGCGGTGAAGTGCTCATATTCGCCGTCGTAGGCCTCAACGACCTCGCTTGCCAACTGCCACGATTGCGCGGCACCCAGCAGGACGACGTCGCGCTCGATGCCCAATCTCAATCCATAGTCCGAAACAATTCCGCTCGCGTAGGAATGGTAGGTGGACACCTTGGGCTCAAGGTCATCGGCACCCAGAAGCCCCTCAGGGAAGCCGATGCTGCCATCGTCCTCGCCTGCTATTCGCTGGAGGGTGGCCAGTTTGGCCCGGATTCTGCTGGCCAGCTCGCCGGCAGCTTTACGGGTAAATGTCACACCAAGGACTTCCTCGGGCCGGACCCATCCATTGGCCACAAGCCACACAACGCGGTCTGCCATGGTGGCGGTCTTCCCCGAGCCCGCGCCAGCTATCACAAGGCGCGGAGTGAGCGAGGAAGAAATAATGCTGGCCTGCTCAGCGGTGGGATGGTTCTTTTCGCCAAGAATGTCTGCCAGCTCGGACGGGGAGAACCTGGGAACAGGCAGCCCGGACTCCACATCCAGGATTTCGGCGTCCCTGGTTTCGGATCCTTCAAGAAGATCGGTAGTCATTCAGTGACCTGCTTTCCTCTGGCGCACAGTGGGCAAATATCGGGTAGACGGCAGCCATGTCCGCCGTGTCCCCCTTTGCTCGGATCGTGCCGGGCCTCGAACGTTGCGCCGGCCATGAGTTCCGCGGCCTCGTTGACCAAAGCCTCTGCCCAGTTGTCGTCAGGCTCGAGTGGATCCTGTTGTTGAACCCCGGGGCTTTTGGTCTTGGTTCCCAGCTGTGCAAGGACGGCCCCACCGGGAACAGGTTTGCCGAACTCCCCAAACGTGCCCGCATCCTCAAATGCACCTTTGAGAACCGCTGCCTGGTACGCGCCCAGCTGAGGGTGCCGGGCCACTTCGGCCTTGCCCGGCTGGCGTTTTCCGGTCTTGAGATCGACGATCACCAAACGGCCTTCGGCGTCGATTTCCAAGCGGTCAACCTGTCCGCGAAGCACAGCGTGCCGGGTGGCTGTGGAATCATCCGCGCCTTCCTCCAGACATGCAGAAGGAAGGTGGACGTCAGGAAGCTGGACTTCGAAGTCGTGCTCCACCGCGAGCAGGCTCCGGCCTTCGCTGCGCATGATGAGCACGTACTGCGCTAACTTGCGAACCATCAGTTCCGCGCGCTGGTAATCGAGCTTGCCCTCCCAATTGTCCTTCATGCCAAGGGTGGGCCAGCGGCGAACGAGTTCGGCAACGTACTGCGCACCCGAAGCGTCCGGCAGCTCCTGTGCAATGGTGTGGACCAGTGTGCCAAGGCTCCGTGCGAAGTCGGTGGCAGCTTCTCCCCCGGCCGCTTGCACAAACCAGTCCAGGGGGGACTTGTGGACAGCCTCCACCTTGGATGGCGACACGGATACAGTGCCTCCCGCCGGGACCACCGCTTCCTCGGAGCTCAAGGGAGCCAACCCCCACCATGTATCCGGATGGGCTCCCGCTACTGGTGGATCAACAGACGCGAGGCGAGCCAGCACCCGCGCTGCTTCGCGCGCGGTGGACGATTCGCCGTCGTCCTGATCCTCAGCCTGGGCATGCTGTCTCAACTCAGCTACCAGCGCACGCAGGGTCATTGGACGATCTACCGGGGTGTAGTCACGCTTGTAATCGCCGGGAGCCAAGGGGGCTACATAATCCAGGAAGGCCGATGGTTGTTCGTCCTCGGAGGAGACTGCCGTGCAGATGAGGACCTCCTTGGCGCGCGAGACCGCTGTGGAGAAACTCCTGAGTTCGTCGTAGCGAATGTCCCTCAGCCTGCTGAGGGGTCCGCGGCCCAACGCGTAGTCAACTCCATGCTCCACAGCGTCCGCAAACAGGGTACTGCCCAGGAGTTCACCACGTAGACGGGTGTTCGGCCAGACACCTTCCTGCAGGCCGGCCACGATCACCACAGGCCATTCGCGCCCGGCAGCACTGGCCGGAGTCATGATTTCCACGCATTCCTCAAGCTGGGCCCTCGCCGCAAGTGTGTCCATCGGAAGTTCCTGGTTCAACAAGTAATCGAGGAACTGTTCCGGGCCAGAGCCGGGCAGTTGATCCACAAAACGCTCTGCTGTGTGGAACAGTGCCATCATGGCGTCAAGGTCGCGGTCAGCGCGGGCCCCGGCACTCCCTCCTTCCAAGGCGGCGTCAGACCAGCGCGAAGCCAACCCCGTGGCGTGCCACAGCGCCCAGAGGACAGATTCGGCATTGGCCCCCGGCTCGGCTGCTGCGGCGGTGCCGGCAGCGATCATCCGTGCAAGCCGCCGGGCAGGGTTCCCTTCAATCCCCAACGACGCCAGCGCTCCGGGTTCAAGCAGCGCTTCTACCAGCAAAGCGTCACTGGATCGACCGCCGCCCCCCAGGAGCTCCTCGCGCCGGAGAGATTGACGGAGGCGGCGCAGCTCAATGGCGGAGGCTCCACCAATACGCGAAGTCAGGAGGGAAACAGCACTCTCAGGAGTGAGCTTGGCCGGGTCAAGGATGACAGCGAAGACCTCCAGGAGGGGTCGGACGGCCACCTCGTCCCGTACTGCGGAATCAGCCACCGGAACACGCACGGGGATTCCCTGTCCGTTGAGGTAACGCTGGAGCTGCGAGATCAATCCACCATTGCGGACAATGACGGCGATGTCACCAAACTCCCGGCCCTCACGCAACTGGGCTTCCAGAATCCGCTGTGCTACATACCGGAGCTCATGGAAAGGAGAAGGCAGCACATGCCCTTCCACCCGCCCCCCGTTGCTGTTTTCCTGAGCGCCTTCGATGGAGTCCGGCTGTTCGAGGCGCCTGGCCCGTTGGCCTCCGGATCGTTGGGAGATACGTGCGGCAACCCTTGTCCAGGCCTCCGCCACCTCGGGTCGGTGACGATGGGTGATCCACAGTGGCCGCTCAAGAACCTCGTGGCTTCCTTCGAGCAGCAAGGGCAGCTCGGCGACAAGGTCCGGCCGCGCTCCGCGAAAGCCTTGCACCACCGTGTCTGGCGAATATGTAACTACGGCGTCCTTGCCCTCGGCAATATCCGCGAGGAGTTCAAACACGGCAGGATTGGATTCCTGGGCGTCGTCCACGAGAATCAGCTGCAGGCGGTCGCGCTCAGCGGCCAGGAAAGCGGGCGAGTCCTGAAAAATCTGGCGCGCCGTGGTGATGATCCCCGCGGGATCGAAGGCCTCGGGCATTCGGAGGTCCAAAACATCCCTGTACTCACCGTAGAGCTCGGCGGCTGCCATCCAATCCGGACGCCCACATTCATAGGCGAGGCCCACCAGGTCCTCTGCAGTGCGGCCGGCCTCGATAATGCGATCAAATAATTGGCGGACCTCGTGGCGGAAACCACGGGTGGGCAGCGCTGCGGAGAGGTCCTCTGGCCAGGGCAACTGGTGCCCTGGGCGGGAATGGCCCTCCAGTAACTCCTTGATGATCAGATCCTGTTCCGGTCCGGACAGGAGCTTGGGCGGCCGGGGCAACGGCAGGACGCCTTCCGCTTTGGCGCGCCGGATGACGTCGAACGCGTACGACGCCCAGGTGCGTGCCGGCGTCGTACTGAGGCTCCTGTCCAGGCGACCGGTGAAGGTGTCCCGCAAGGCGGCCGCAGCGTGTCGGCCAGGGGCGAGAATAAGGATCCGTTCGGGATCTACGCCGTCTTCATTAACACGGCGGACCGCTGATTCGACCAGCACTGTGGACTTTCCGGTGCCCGGACCTCCAGGGACCAGGACAGGTCCGCCTCCTTGCCTGACTGACACCACCGCACGCTGGTCCGGAGACAGGTCAGGTGCCGCGTAGTGAATCTCGCGCGGCGGAAGCAGGCGGAGGGCTGCCGCGGCTTGGCGGGCTTTACTAGCTGTTGCGGTCACACAGTCATTTCATCATCGGGCACCGACAAAATATGGAGCTGACGCTCCAACTGGTCCGAGATCACATCAATAAGATCGAAATCAGGATCAGTTGGTGCCCATCGTGCAGTGCCGAGGTCCACACGCCAGCGGCCCTCAACTGTCCGCAGGAACTCCTCAAAGGCGCCGTGCAGCGGCGTGGATTCCTGAATGTAATGGCGCAGGGCCTCTGCCTCATGGCCGGGCGGGGCATCACCGCTTGCCCGCAGGACGCGCCACCAAGCTACGGAACTGCCGTAGTGGCTCATCACCGCGCCCACTTGCCTGGGTCCGCCGGCTCCAAGGAGTTCTGCGACGTCACCATATGACACGGCCGTGCCGGGCGGAACAAGGTCCACAACGGCCAGTACCGCCGTCACATACTCCATCCGCATGTGCTCCAGCGTAGCTGCAGGAGTGTCGTGCCCAGTACTGTCAGTGCCAGCCGGTAGCGTGAAAACATGAGCTCCTGGAATACCCTCCCCCGCGCTGCCTTCGACCTCGAAACCACAGGGAAGAATTCCCGTTCCGCCCGCATCGTCACGGCTTCAATCACTGTGGTGGACGCGCACGGACAGCTCATCAAAGAGCATGAATGGCTGGCGGACCCGGGGGTGGAGATTCCGCTGGAGGCCAGCGAGGTCCATGGAGTGACTACGGAGAAAGCCCGCGCCGAAGGCCGCCCTGCGGCCGAAGTCACCCGCGAGGTGGCAGCAGTTCTTCAGGAATTGTTCGACGACGACACTCCCGTCATTGCTTTCAACGCCAGCTACGACTTCACGGTGCTCGCCGCCGAGTCAGCACGGCATGGTGTCCCGCAATTGACCCGTTTCCCGGTACTGGACCCATATGTGATGAACAAGCAGGTGGACCGGTACCGTAAGGGCAAGCGCACCTTGACGGCTTTATGCGAGGAATATGGCGTGAACCTGGACAACGCCCACACCTCCGCCGCGGACGCCTTGGCGACACTGCGCGTTTTGGATGCCATGGCTGGCAAATTCCCCAAGTTGCAAATGCCGGCCTCCAAGCTGCACCATTTGCAGGTGGACTGGGCCGCATCCCAAGCTGCTGACTTCCAGCAGTATCTGCGGCGAAGCAAGCCCACCGCTGTCATCGAAGGCGAGTGGCCCGTACTGCCACCCGAGGACGCCAGTCGAGGCGGCTTCTGAGGGGGTTCCAGCTCCAGACCAGCCGGAGTTGGGACGCAAGTCACAAGAATCCCGAAGCTCCTTCAGCACGAAACTTGCGCGCAGGGATTCCATCTCTTTGCCTATCGCCGGAATAGTTCGGCGAGGTAAGGCGTCCTCCAGAAACTTTATTCGTAATAAGCGAGCCAGAGCAATCACTTGTTCGATTCACAGCGCTTCCGTGGGCTGGTGACATAATTAAGTTTGGCGGGTTGAAGTCTGCTAGGGCAGCCATCCCCATACTTGCTGCCACGTTCCCCGCCCACCGCGAACGTCTCTGTGACCCGACGAAAGTGATTTCTTCATGAAATTCAAAGCCCTCAAGTGGCTGTCTGCTGCTCCCGTAGCGGCGGCCCTGGCGATCTCCTTGGCAGCATGCGGCGGAGGAACCTCCCAGCCCAGCGGCTCGCCCACCGATGCCCTCGCCGGCAGCGACCAGCAGACCCTGGACAAGTACACCACTGCGGACGTCACCGCGTTGGACAAGATCGACAAGTCCAAGCTGGGCCTCGTCACCGATGGCACGCTGCGTGTTGGTACCCTGTCTGATGCACCGCCGAACATCTTCATTGATCCTTCGGGCAAGTTCACCGGTTATGACAACGAGCTCCTGCGCGCCATCGGCGACAAGCTTGACCTGAAGGTGGAGTTCGCATCGACTGACTTCTCCGCCCTGCTCTCGCAGGTAGCAAACAAGCAGTTCGACGTCGGATCCTCCTCGATCTCCACCACGGATGCCCGTCGCAAGACCGTCGGTTTCACCAACGGCTACGACTTTGGCTACATGGCCGTTGTGACCAAGAACGACGCCAAGGTCACCGGCTTCGCCGACCTCAAGGAAGGCGTCCGGATCGGCGTCGTCCAGGGCACCGTCCAGGATGACTATGTCACCAACACGCTCAAGCTCGAGCCCGTGCGTTTCCCTGACTACAACACCGTTTATGGCAACGTGAAGAACGGTCAGATCGACGCTTGGGTGGCTCCCTCCCAGCAGGCTTCCGGCCAGGTCAAGGAAGGCGACGGTACCAAGATCGCCGAAAAGGTTGTCAACACGCAGAACTTCACGGCTTACGCTGTGAACAAGGACAACCAGCCCCTCCTCGATGCCCTGAACGCCGGCCTGGACGCCGTTATTGCTGACGGTACATGGACCAAGCTCACCTCCGAGTGGTACAAGGATCGTCCCACCGCGGCCGAGCAGACTCCGCAGGGCTGGAAGCCGGGCAGCAAGGCCGTCCAGATCCCGGCCAAGTAACCCGGGCGTTCCATGGATATCCTCAAGCAACTGGCTGACACCTTCCTTGACTGGGAGGCGATGGGCGAAGTCATTCCCAAGATGTTTGCCGTCGGCCTGCCGAACACCCTGGTGCTCGCTGTCATTTCGGGCATCATCGGGACCCTGCTGGGCATGGCCCTGGCCCTGATGGGGATTTCCCGGAACGCCGCGGCCCGGTGGATTGCACGCATCTACACGGACGTCCTCCGCGGACTTCCGCCCGTGCTGACCATTCTGGTCATCGGATTCGGCTTTGGCCCCATCATCCGTGAACTGACTGGTTCCACGAGCCCCTACCCGATGGCCATCGCAGCATTGTCTTTGATGTCGGGGGCATACATCGGCGAGATCTTCCGCTCCGGTATCCAGAGCGTGGATAAGGGACAGCTCGAAGCGTCCCGTGCCTTGGGGTTCGGCTACGGCGCTTCCATGCGTTTGGTAGTGGTTCCCCAAGGCATCCGCCGAGTGCTTCCTGCCTTGGTCAATCAATTCATTGCCCTGATCAAGGAATCCTCCCTCGTCTTCCTGCTGGGCCTGCTGGCCACGGAACGCGAGATCTTCCAGATCGGCAAGGACGCGGCTGCGACCAGCGGCAACCTCTCGCCTTATGTGGCTGCGGCCATCTTCTACCTGGTGCTCACTATTCCGCTCACGCACTTCGTGAACTGGATTGATGCCCGCTTCCGTTCAGGCAGGCCTGAAAAGAAAGAACCGGACGATGCCGCGGCGGTCGTAGGGAAGGGAGCCCACGCATGAGTGAATTTACATCCGGCACGTTGACGGCAAAAAACATCCATTTGTCGTTCGGCACCAACCATGTCCTGCGGGGAATCGACCTGCACGTTGAGAAGGGCACCACGGCTTCGGTCATCGGCCCCTCGGGTTCCGGCAAGTCAACGCTGCTCCGCGTGATGAACCGACTCATCGAACCTGACCAGGGCGACATCCTGTTGGACGGCCGTTCCGTCCTCAAGGACAATCCCGACGAGCTCCGGCGTCGCATCGGCATGGTGTTCCAGCAATTCAACCTCTTCCCCCACAAGACGGTGGCCGAGAACATCTCTCTGGCGCTCCGTAAGATTCGTGGACTGTCAAAGGAACAGGCACGTGAGGAGGCCTTGGCCCAACTGGACCTGGTCGGCCTCAAGCACAGGGCCGATGCCCGCCCTGCCAACCTTTCGGGTGGCCAGCAACAGCGCGTAGCCATTGCCCGTGCGCTTGCCATGAAGCCCGAGGTTATGTTCTTTGATGAGGCCACTTCGGCGCTGGACCCGGAACTCGTCAAGGGTGTACTTGCCCTGATGACCGATCTCGCGCAGGGAGGCATGACCATGGTGGTGGTTACCCATGAGATGGGCTTCTCCCGCAATGTCTCAGATGTAGTGACGTTCATGGACGCCGGCGTAGTTGTGGAATCAGGTCCGCCGGAGCAGCTGTTCAACAGCCCCCGGACAGAGCGGCTCCAAGGATTCCTCTCGGACGTCCTCTAGTCCCCGCAAGGCAGCCAAACAGCAGACCCCGCCTCCAGACGGTCGCCCCAGTGGTGAAAAGTCATGGAGGCGGGGTTTCCTGCATTAAGGGCAGCTGCGGTCAGGCACCGGCCAGTCTCCGCGCCCTTGACTTAGTTCCAGCATTACTTCCCTGGTTTCACCGACAGCACCGTCAAGGCCGCAGCATCTACCTTGGTACGGAAATCCGGCTCGGACTGTGCTTTCTGGAGTACGGCGTCATACATAGCGGGGATGCTTCCCGGGTCCGCGCAAACCAGCATCGTGCCGCCCGCTGCGAAGAAGTTGATGGCACGGTCCGCGGTGGTCCACGGCTTCAACTGTGCTGCACTACAGACGTCATCCGAGAGGATAATGCCCTTGAAGCCAGCGTCCTCGCGAAGCATCTGCCCCATGACCACGGGCGAGAACGGCGCAATGTTGGCGGGGTCGATTTGGTCGTAGTAGGCATTGGACACCATGACCCATTGCACGCCGTTCGTAATGGCTGTGCGAAATGGCTCCAAAGCGGAATCATTCCGCGTGGTTTCAGTGTCCCTGACGTTCTGGCTGACATCGGTGTTGGGAATTACCCTGCCGAGGCCTGGAAAGTGCTTCACGACTGGTGCCACCCCCGCGTCCTTCATGCCTTGGGCAAAAGCGTTTCCGAGGTTGGACACTTGCCCTGGCACATATCCGTACTCGCGTTGGAATTGTCCGATCGGTGCATTGGACGGCGCGAATTCAGGGCTCGTCACAGTATCAAGGACCGGAGCCAGATTGACGTTGACGCCAGCGCTAAGCAGTTCCTTTCCCCAAACCCTGGCGTCTGCCCGCAGCTTCGCGGGACCAGCTCCGGCTTGCACCAACGCGGCGGGGATGGTGGAGAAACCCGGACCAGCCAGGACCTGGACGTATCCACCTTCCTGGTCTGTGGCCACGAAGAGAGGCAGCCCACCGGTAGTTTCGGCGGAAACGGTCCCGGTAAGGGAGGCCACGACGGCAGCTGTGGCAGCAGTCCCGGCCTTGCTGCGACCACTCAAGTAGACGTTGCCTGCGTGGTATTTGGTGAGTGCCTCCATGGTGCCTGGCTCAGCACCCGTCGCCTTTGCGGCAACCATGAAGAGCTGCCCCACGCGTTGTTCGAGACTTAACTTGGCAAGCTGTTGTTGCGCCGTGGACAGTGCTTCAGGGGTAGGTGCTGCCGAAGGTGGCCGGGAGTCCGTGGGTTCGGTTGAAGCCCCGGAAGTGGACTTGGACGGAACAGGGGTGCTCGTGGGCGAAGGAGTAGTTGCAGATGGTGAAACGGGCGAAGTCGTTGGGCTCGCGGTTTCATTTCCATTTGAGCAACCAGGCACCATTGTGACCAGGATTCCGGCCGCCGCGGCCCTCACTCCAAGGGATGCAATTGACTGGATCTTGCGCATGGTAAACCGTGAATTCGTTGGGGTTGGGTTTCCCTTACGAGCCTACCCCGGGAAGTGACAGTGCCCCAGCCTGCTTCGAACAGCCGGCCGGGGCACTGCAAGTTCTTGCCCTAGGCGATCGCGAACTTAGGCGACCGCGGACTTAGGCGATCGCGGCGGCTGCAGCCTTGGCAGCAGCCGGGAGTGCGTCAACGATCCTGTTCATGGCAGCGTCGTCATGCGCCGAGGACAGGAACCAAGCCTCGAAGACTGATGGCGGCAAGTAGACGCCGGAGTCCAGCATCGAGTGGAAGAAGGGTGCGTAGCGGTAGGCTTGCTGGCCCTGGGCGTCGTCGTAGTTGTGCACACCGCTGGCCGAGGTACCGAAGGCAACCGAGAACAGGTTGCCTGCACGCTGGATGGAGTGGTCCACGCCTTCGGCATCAAGCGCCGAGGAAAGAGCGGCGGACAGCTCCAGCGAACGGGCGTCCACATAAGCGTAAACGTCAGGCGTGGCATGGGTAAGCGTTGCGACACCGGCAGCCATAGCCACAGGGTTTCCTGACAGCGTGCCTGCCTGGTACACCGGACCTACGGGTGCGAGGTAATCCATGACGTCGGCACGTCCGCCGAGGGCCGCCGTCGGCATTCCGCCGCCAATGACCTTGCCGAAGGTCAGCAGGTCCGGCGCCCATCCTTCCTGGCGGCCCGTGAGTCCCCAGTAGCCGGCGTAACCGGTGCGGAAACCGGTGAGGACTTCGTCGAGGATGAGCAGCGCCCCGTGTTCCGTGGTGATGCGGGACAGCCCGGCGTTGAAGCCCTCGCCGGGGGTAACGACACCCATATTTGCCGGGGCAGCTTCGGTGATCACGGCCGCGATGTTGTTGCCGTGCTTGACGAAGGCAGCTTCAACAGCTGCGAGGTCGTTATAAGGCAAAACAAGTGTCTCAGCGGCGGTGGCTGCCGTGACGCCAGCCGAACCGGGAAGGGCCAACGTCGCGAGGCCGGAACCCGCTGCTGCCAGCAGGCCGTCCAAGTGGCCGTGGTAGCAGCCGGCAAACTTGATGATCAGGTTGCGGCCGGTAAAACCACGGGCGAGGCGAACCGCCGTCATCGTGGCCTCGGTGCCCGTGGACACCATGCGCAGGCGTTCGACGGCGGACACGCGCTCCTTCACGATCTCGGCGAGGTTGGCCTCATCCGGGGTGGACGCTCCGAAGGACAGGCCGCGGTCCACAGCAGCGTGCACGGCGTCGAGCACGGCGGGGTGGGCATGGCCGAGCAGGGCCGGGCCCCACGAGCAGACGAGATCCACGTATTCCTTGCCATCGGCGTCAGTGAGGTAGGCGCCCTTGGCCGAAACCATGAATTTCGGAGTGCCGCCAACGGACCCGAAGGCACGCACGGGCGAGTTCACTCCGCCGGGCATGAGGGACTGGGCTCGATCGAAAAGTTGGTCGGACACAGGGGTGTTTGAAGTCATGGTTCCTATTCTTTCAGTCATTCAGAAGCCTCTTTCGGTGATTCAGAAGCGCAGCTATGAATCGTTCGCCAGCAGCTCAGCGACCCGTGGGGCCACTTCGGTGCCGTACAACTCGATGCAGCGCATCATGGATCCGTGCGGCAGGGTGCCGTTGCTGTATTTGAGGTCGAAGCGGTCCACGCCGAGGTTGCGCTTAAGCAGGACGATTTTTTGGGCCACAGTCTCGGGAGAACCTACATAGAGAGCGCCCTCCGGGCCGCACATTGCGTCGAATTCCCCCCGGTTTCCCGGACCCCAGCCGCGCTCGGCCCCGATTCTGTTGCGCTGCTCCAGCCAATGCGGAAAGAGTTCCTCCCGGGCATCCTGGTCAGTGTCTGCAATGAAGCCGGGTGAGTGGGTTGCGATTTGTCGCATGGGGTGACCGTATTTGGCCATTGCGTCGCGATAAAGATTTACAAGGGGAGCGAAACGGCGGGGCTCTCCCCCGATGATCGCGAAGATAATCGGGTAGCCATATTCCGCGCACCGCAACACGGATTCAGGTGTCCCACCCACGCCTATCCATGCCGGCAGCAAATGGTGCTGCAAACGCGGATAAACCTGGAGTCCGTTCACGTTGGGGCGGGTCCGCCCTTCCCAATGGACCGGCTTCTGGGCCCGAACTTTGTCAAACAGCTCAAGCTTTTCTTCGAACAGGACGTCATAGTCCGCAAGGTCCAGTCCGAACAATGGGAAGGACTCAATAAATGAACCCCTGCCCAACATGACCTCGGCCCGGCCGTTGGAGATTGCATCAACAGTGGCGAAACGTTGGAAAACCCGGATGGGATCATCCGAACTAAGTACCGTCACGGCCGATCCGAGCCGGATCCGGGATGTCACTGCGGCAGCTGCCGCGAGGAAGACCTCGGGAGCCGATACAGCAAAATCGCGGCGGTGATGCTCTCCCACGCCAAAAGCATGAATGCCCAGGGCGTCAGCCAGCTTTGCTTCCTCAAGCAACTCCCGCAGGACCTGGGCGTGCTCCTTGGGATTACCGTCGGCATCGAGGCCCGCGTCCCCGAAGGTGTTCAGGCCGAGCAGGATTTCGCTTGCACCTACGGGTGTGGTGGGGTCGGAGTCAGACTTGGATGCAGACGCAGATGCGGACGGAAGTCCTGATTCCGAAGGCGAGGTGGTCATCAGGACTCCTTCAGCCAGCCTGCCAGTTCGGAGGCCCAGTAGGTCAGGACGGTATCGGCTCCGGCCCTCTTGATGCCCAGCACCGACTCTGTGATGGCACCCCGCCGATCGATCCAGCCGTTGGCAGCGGCCGCTTCGATCATGGCGTACTCCCCGGAGATTTGGTAGGCCGAGACCGGCACCGGGCTCATAGCCGCAATATCCGCGAGGATGTCGAGGTAACTCATGGCCGGCTTGACCATGACCATGTCGGCGCCTTCTTCAAGGTCCAGTTCCACTTCGAGAATGGCTTCGCGACGATTGGCTGCGTCCATTTGGTACGTTCGGCGGTCACCCTTCAGTTGGGAATCCACCGCTTCACGGAACGGACCGTAGAAAGCTGAGGCGTACTTGGCGGCATAGGCCAGGACAACGGTGTTCTTGTGGCCGGAATCCTCCAACGCCTGACGGATGACGGCGATTTGCCCGTCCATCATGCCTGAAGGTCCAAGCACATGGGCGCCCGCCTCAGCCTGGGCAACGGCCATCTGGCCATAGATCTCCAGGGTGGCGTCGTTGTCCACATATCCATCGGCATCCAGAACGCCGCAGTGTCCGTGGTCAGTGAATTCGTCCAGGCAGACATCGCCCATGATGACGAGGTCATCGCCCACTTCGGCCTTGACGTCGCGGATGGCCTTGTTCAAGACACCTTCCGGATCCAGGGATGCGGTGCCCCGCGCATCCCGAACCTCCGGCACGCCGAACAGCATGATGCCGCCCACGCCAAGTTCCACGGCTTCCGCGGCTGCGCGCTTGAGAGTGTCGGTGGTGTGCTGGACGACGCCGGGCATCGAGCTGATCGGGCTGGGCTCGCTGAGGCCCTCACGGATGAAGGCCGGAAGTATGAGGTCTGCGGGGGCCAGGCGTGTTTCTGCCGTGAGCCTGCGCATTGCCGGGGTTGTCCGCAAGCGGCGGGGACGGTGGTTCGGAAAGCTCATCTGGGGTTCCCTTCGTTGGCGAATACTGTTTCCAAGGCGGCCGCAATGCCGTCCGGGGTAGGTTCTTTGGCCGTGGCTGCCACGGTGATGCCGAGCTGGGTGGCCTCTGCCGCCGTCGGACGTCCAATGGCTATGAACCGGCAACTGCCCAAGGGCAGGAGGGTCTCGGCAATCCGAATGGCGGCACTCGGCGAAGCGGCCACGACGGCGTCCAGCAGCCCGGCGTCGATTGCCGCGCGGGCTTCCGAGGGAGTCATTTCCTGCGGCTGTCCGGTACGGGAACCAGCACTGCCGGAGGCAGAGATGCCGGAAGCCACACTGTCGGAATTCACGACGGCGGCCGGCAGTTCGGCTTCGAGGCGCAGTCCCGTCCGGGCCGGATAGTCCACGGTGTGATAGGCGGTCACGGATGTTACCTCTGCACCCTTGGCGGCCAATCCGTCACGCAGCTCGGGGCCCGCAATATCGGCTTGCGGGAGAAGAACTCGTCCAGGAGCCTGCTCCCAGAGGGCGACGAGGCCTTCGGCAGATTGAAGGTCAGTAGGTGCCAGTGAGACGGTCAGGCCGATAGCTTCCAGGATCCGCCGTGAGGACGGACCGATCGTGGCCACGCGCGTCCGTGTCGGCACGAGGTTTGCCGGAAGCGTGCCACGCTCGGCAGCTTTTTCGAGCAGGACACGCACGGTGGTGATGCTGCTGATGACCATCCAGTCAAAATATCCAGCGGAGAGCTGGTCCAGGGCGGCGTCGAGGGAAGCCTGGTTCTCCGCCCGCTCGAAATCGATGAGGGGAAGCACCAACGGCTCCGCTCCGAGCGTGTGCAGGAGCGAAGCAAGTGGCCGGGCGCGGTCGGCGCTCCTGGTAATCAGGACCCGCCGACGTGCCAAAGCCGATGCTTGAGTCACATCAGGACGCTGCAAGATCCGCGATCTCCGCAGCACCAGCAGCGAGCAGAAGCTCCGCAACTTCAATGCCGAGCAACGTTGCCCCCACTTCGGTCAGGCCATCGGTGGCTTTCTTCTCGCGCACAGTCTTGGTGCCGTCAACGGCGCAGACAACGGCTTCAAGGTGCAGCATGCTGCCCTTCCTGAAGGCATAGGCGCCAACCGGCGCGGCACAGCCAGCTTCGAGCCGGGCCAGGACGGCACGTTCAGCTGTCACAGCAAGTCGGGTGTCGTCGTCGTTCAAGGCAGCGAGAGCCTGGGCGAGAACACCATTGGAGCCTTCCACCTGCGGGGCGTCCGCCGTGCGGCATTCGATGGCCAGCGCACCCTGACCCGGGGCAGGCAGCATGACATCCGTCTCGAAGAACTCGCTCACGGTGTCCAGCCGGTCCATCCGTTCCAGCCCAGCAGCAGCGAGCACTACAGCGTCCAGGTCGCAGGACTTGCCGGGAACAACTTGGTCGGTGACGTTGCCGGGAAGCCCGGGGACGCGTCCCAGGCGCGTGTCCACGTTTCCACGGATATCCAGCACCTCGATGTCAGGCCGGGCCGCCCTTAGCTGCGCCGCACGCCGGGGTGAGCCCGTGCCAACCTTGGCGCCACCGGGCAATTCGGCAAGGGTAAGGCCATCCCGGGCACACAGGACATCCCTGACATCCACGCGCTTGGGGGTAGCGGCGATGCTCAATCCAACTGCAGCCCCCGTGGGCAAGTCCTTCAAAGAATGAACAGCGACATCGCAGGTTTCAGCAAGCAAGGCGTCGCGCAGGGCCGCCACGAAGACACCCGTGCCGCCCATCTGTGACAGCGAGCCGGTCCTGACATCGCCCTCGGTCTTGATATGCACCAGCTCCACCGGGAATCCACCAACAGCTGCCAGCTGATCGGCGGTCTGTTGGGTCTGGGTCAGCGCGAGCTTGCTGGCCCGGGTGCCAATGCGAATGGTCACTTGGTGACCTCCGAGGAGGTGTAATCCTCATGTCCGACACCGATGGTGGAGCCAACCTCGGCAATAACCGGCTTTGCTCCCCGGAAGTTTTCGCAACAATTGGGGCGGCAGACGTCGTACCAAGGACCAAGGTCCGTAACGTGGGGGCGATCGGCGATGTTGTTCTCCACCGTGCGTTCACAGATCAGGTCAACCAGCCCGGAAACAAAGGCAGCATGCGTTCCCGGGGTGGGGACGCGGGTGGCTTCGATCTCCAGGTTCCTGCAGGTCTCCAGGGCTTCGGTGTCCAGGTCCCAGGCAACCTCCATATGGTCGCTGACGAAGCCGAGGGGAACGATCACGACGCCGCGCACGCCTTGGGGCGCGATTTCTTCGAGGTGATCGTTGATGTCCGGTTCCAGCCAAGGAATGTGCGGCGCGCCGGAGCGGGATTGGTACACGAGGTCCCAGGCCACGTTCGGAGCAACGGCATCCATGATGGCCTGGGCGTTTGCCAGGTGCTGTGCCGCGTAGGCAGATCCTTCTGCGAACTCGCGAGGCTCGTCCTCAGACCTGCCGGCTGCTTCGGCATCACGCGTGGGGATGGAGTGGGTGGCAAACAGGACTCGGATTTTCGAATCGGGGTCGGATTCACCGGCAGCGATCAGCTTGCCGCGGACTTCTTCGAGGCCGGCGGCGGTACCTTCAAGGAAAGGCTGCACAACGCCCCGGTGGTCGAAGTACTGGCGGATCTTGTCCACCTCGAGCTTGCCGTCCAGCCCTGTTTCGGTCAGGGCGATGCCAATGTCTTCACGGTACTGGCGGCAGCTGGAGTAGCACGAGTAGATGCTCGTGGTGAGCATCAAGATGCGGCGGTGGCCGGCGTCGTAGGCGTCCTGCAGTACCGGAGCGATGTACGGATCCCAGTTACGGTTACCCCACAGGACCGGAAGCTCAATGCCGCGCTTGGCCAACTCGACCTCGATCGCGGCCTTCAGTTCACGGTTCTGCTGGTTGATGGGGCTGATGCCCCCAAACGCGCGGTAGTGGTGTGAGACCTCTTCAAGGCGTTCATCCGGGATGCCGCGGCCGCGGGTGACGTTGCGAAGGAAGGGAATGACATCTTCCTGGCCTTCAGGACCACCAAAGGATGCAAGGAGCACGGCGTCGTACTGCTTTGCTTCCTGGCGGCCACGCTCGGTGACCTCGTTGGGGGTGGTGGAGACGGCAAGGCCACTCATGCGAGGACCTCTGCAATCTCGGCAGCAGTCACCCGGCGGCCTGTGTAGAACGGGATTTCTTCGCGGACATGGTTACGGGCGTCGGTTGCACGCAGGTGGCGCATGAGGTCAACGAGGTCAACGAGTTCAGGTGCCTCCAGTCCAAGGATCCACTCCCAGTCACCCAGCGCGAACGAAGAAACGGTGTTCGAGATGACCTGCGGGAACTCCCGACCCAGCATTCCATGGTCACGCAGCATTTTTCCGCGCTCTTCCGCTGGGAGCAGGTACCATTCGTAGGAGCGGACGAACGGATAAACGCACAGCCAGGTGCTGGGCTCGACGCCCCGCGCGTAGGCCGGGACGTGGCTCTTGGCAAACTCGGCTTCCCGGTGCACGCCCATGGCGGACCAGACGATCTCTGTGCCGGCAAAGAGCTTGCTGCGGCGAATGGAACGGACGGCGGACTGAAGGTCTTCCGGCTTGGATCCGTGGAGCCACACCATGATGTCGGCGTCCGAGCGCATGGCGGAAACATCGTAACTGCCCCGCAGGGTCACGCCTTCTTCGGCGAGCTTCCCTTCAAGGGCTTCGAATTCCTGGGCAGCATCGCCGCTGCGCAGGACGTCGGCCGAGCGCTTGAAGACGGTCCAGAGCGTAAAGAACTGCTCTTCGGTTCCAGCAGTTTTAGTGACAGATTCGGCAGAAGTGTGGCTCATGGTTCAAGTTTGCCCCGTGCCAGCCACTAAGTCGAAACGGATCACTTCTACAAGGCGTAGAAGTGACACAAATCACGAAATTGGGCGAATATCGCCGATGCCTTGGGCAAGCTGCGAGCGGGTATCCGACACTACTGCGGCAAGGCCATTACCTGCCAACCAGCCACCAACCACCGTCAGGCCATCGGCTGCGGCGCACACCTTCCGGACCTGCTCTACGCGCTGTTTATGACCGACGGCGGCAAACGGCAAGGCGCCTGCCCAGCGCACCACATCCCAATCCACAATGTCCGCGCGCGTAACGGGCACCGTCAACAATGCGGAAGCATCATCAAGCGCTGCGGACAGCAACTGTTCATCGTCCATGACAACATCCGGCGCTCCCCCATCGGCATCCTCACGGCGGCCGTAGGAAAGGCGCAGGACGTGCGTGCCCGGCCCGGCTTCTTCTGCCAGCCAGTCCCATTTGGCAGTGGCATGTGTCAGGGCCTTCGCCCGGATTCCCGGCGTCTGAGGGGCCACGAGGATCCCCGTCCCACGTGGCCGCCCGTCCAGCTCGGGGAGGTCAACAACCATCGTCACCAAGCTCACCAAGGGGCCCGGAGCAGGGCGTAGGCCGGACAGTTCCGGCATGGCCCCTTCCAGGAGCCCCACGGCAGCCGGACCATCCAGCGCTACTACCAGCCGGCCGGCGTCGTACGTGGTTTCACCGGCGGTGACCCGCCAACTATTGCCCGTTTTCGAAACGACATCAGCCCTCTTTCCACTCACCATGTCCACGCCCCGGCGACGCAGGTCATTAACCAGCGCGGTGACCAGTGTGTTCATGCCACCCTTCAAACCCGCGACGGCGGAACCTGCTTTCGCGGATCCGGAACCGGACCCGGGGGCTGCTTTGCGCTGGGCAGCGACAGCCGCAGCCAGGGACCCATGCTTCTTCAGGCCGACGCGGAGGCCCGGAGCCACCATATCGACGTCCAATAAGCCGGGATCGGCGGAGTGAACACCACCCACCACCGGAGCAACCAGCCGCTCCAGGACTCTCTTTCCCATACGGGCGCGCACCAGTGAGGACACGCTGGAGACCTCCGATGATGCGCCAAAAGATGTGGGCAGCCAGCGATCCAGGGATGCACGCAGGGCGCCGGCGAGGCCCAGGGAACGCCTGACCTCGGGGTCCCAAGGATTGGCGGGGATACCAAGAATTCCAGTCTTGGGCAGCTCTTGCGGTCCATCCGGCAGCTGCACCCAGGCGCCGCCCGGGTGCGGGGAAACGATCTTGCCCTCCAGTCCGAGCTCGCGCGCCAGATCGGCGACAGCTGAAGACCGCGTGGCAAAGGACTCGGCCCCGCTGTCCAATGACAGGCCGGCTACCACGTGACTTCCCACGCAACCACCCCAGGCTTCGCTCGCCTCAAGGATGGTCACCGAGGTTCCCGCCATGGCCAGTTCCCTCGCAGCAAGAAGGCCGGAAATGCCGCCACCGACCACTACAGCGGTAGGCGCAGGCATTGATGGTTTAGTGGCTGCTTCCTTCGCTTTGCCGTGGATGTGTTCCCCGCGCATGCGTCCTACTCTGCCGGGATCGAGTGGATGAGCTCCACAACCCGCGTCAGGACGGCCGGGTCCGTCTCCGGGGGCACGCCATGGCCCAGGTTCAGGACATGGCCTGGAGCCTGCGAGCCCGCCGCGATCACTTCGCGGACATGCGCCTCCAGGACCTCCCACGGGGCCGGGAGGAGGGCGGGGTCGATGTTGCCCTGGAGCGGAACCGTGCCACCCAGACGGCGGTTGGCCTCATCAAGTGACAGCCTGTAGTCCACCCCCACAACGTCCACACCGACGTCGCGCATAGCGACAAGGAGCTCGGACGTGCCGGTACCGAAGTGCACCAGCGGAGCACCCAGTCCGCGCACGTGATCCAGCGCCCGGGCCGATGCAGGAGCCACGTACATGGCGTAATCAGCCAGGCCCAAGGACCCAGCCCAGGAGTCAAAGAGCTGTCCGGCTGACGCCCCGGCCTCAAGTTGTGCCTGAAGGAACATTCCGGAAGCATCCGCGGCCCAGTTGGCAAGGGCTGTCCAGGTTTCGGGGTCCGCGTGCATCATGGTCCGGGGGCCGAGGTGGTCCCGCGAAGGTTTCCCCTCCACCATGTAGGCGGCGAGCGTGAACGGCGCGCCGGCGAACCCGATGAGGGGAGTCTTGCCCAGCTCCGCCACTGTCAGGCGAACGGCTTCGCGGATGGGCTCGAGTGCTTCCCAGGTCAGCTTGGGGAGGGCAGCCACATCGGCTGCCGTTCGGATCGGCTTGTCCAGGACCGGACCGACGCCGGGAACGATGTCCACGCCAACGCCTGCGAGCTTCAGCGGGATAACGATGTCGGAGAAGAAAATCGCGGCATCCACGTCATGGCGGCGAACCGGCTGCAGGGTGATTTCCGCGGCCAGTTCGGGGCGCAGGCATGAGTCCAGCATGGCAACGCCCTCACGGACCTTCAGGTATTCCGGCAGGGACCTGCCAGCTTGGCGCATGAACCATACAGGCCTGCGGGACGGCTTGCCGCCCCGGTAGGCGGTGATGAGCGGGGAGTCCGACGTACGGCCGTCCATCAACGGGTGATCCGCGCCAAGTTTGCCGGCAGGTTCGCCTGCAGGGGCGTTGGTGGCCGTACTATTGGATGCTGCCGCGCTAGAAGTCATGCCTTTGATTGTGCCGAAAATCCCGGCCAAAAGATAACGACAGGCTGTCACGTCCCACCCCTCCAACCGGTGGGGTGGCGGGGATCACGGAACCGCGTGTGAATTCCCACTGCGCCGCATTGTTCTACCGGCCTGCGAAAAAGCTATGATTGGGGTGCTGTGGTTCTTTTCTCATTGGTGGCTACACACGCCGACATCGACCTCGAAACCGTTGCTCAGCTGAGCAACGGTTCCTCTGAGCTTGCCTCTTCGGCCCTCTCCGGATCCCCGTTGGTCTCGGGCGCCGTAGTCCTGGCAACCTGCAATCGCTACGAGATCTACGGCGAAACAGCCAACGGAGCAGGCCTCGAAGCCGCTCGTTCGGCCCTTGTCTCCCAGATCAGCGAATTGAGCGGCCTCAACGAGCAACTTGTGTCCCGCTCCTTCAGCACGCACACGGGACCTGACGTCACCCGGCACCTCTTCGCTGTAAGCGCCGGCTTGGACTCCGCAGTGGTGGGCGAACGCGAAATAGCCGGCCAGGTCCGCCGGGCCCTGATCACCGCGCAGCAGGAAGGCACTGCGAGTTCCGGACTCGTCCGCCTCTTCCAGGCTGCATCCAAGACCGCAAAAGACGTAGGCGCCCAGACGGCCCTCGGCTCCCGCGGCCTTTCCATCGTCTCGGTGGCCTTGGATCTGGCAACGGACCTCTCTGACAGTGACGACTGGTCTGCCAAGAAGGTAGTTGTCTTCGGAACCGGCGCTTATGCCGGGGCCACCATGTCCCTGCTCCGTGAACGCGGATGCACCGACATTTCCGTCTACTCTTCCTCCGGCCGCGCCGAGGGTTTCGTCGCCACCCGCGGCGGCACAGCGCTCGACGCCGATAGCCTTCCGGCGGCGGTGGCCGCAGCCGACGTCATGATCGGATGCAGCGGTTCGGACACGCGCGTTGAAGCTGAGGATCTGGCCCGCGTCAGGGCGAATTCCGGTAAACCACTCATCGCGATTGATCTCGCGCTCACCCATGACTTCGATCCTGCTGTGGGCGAGCTCGACGGCGTGGAACTCCTCACGCTTGAGTCCGTACGTCTCGCTGCACCTCAGGAGCAGGCAGAATCGCTGTCCCACGCCAGCGAGATCGTCAACGGCGCGGCAACGGCGTTCGAAGCGGAGCGCGAATCCCGCTCCGTCGACTCCGCGATCGTGGCCTTGCGCCGCCACACCATGAACGTACTTGACGCGGAAATGGAAAAGGTCCGCGCCCGCCACGGTTGCACCGCCGCTGCCGAAGAGGTGGAGTTTGCGCTCCGCCGGATGGTCAAGCAGCTCCTGCACATTCCGACCGTGCGCGCCCGCGAGCTGGCAGCCAACGGACAACAAGACGACTACGTGGCCGCCTTGGAAGCCCTGTACGGCATCCAGGTGGAGCAGCCCCAGGCTCACGCTGCTGCAGAATGCCCCGTGGACCACGAGCAACTCCGCTCCGAAAGCGCCTGACGTCCCAGCCCCCAGCCCGAAGCGGCCGGGGGAACCGATGCTTTCTGAGCGCATCCGGAAAACGAGATCCGGCTAACGAGATCCGATTAGCCGAACGCGTTGATCCCGGTCAGCTCTGCCGACAACGCCCACAGCTTCCTTGCGTCGGCTTTGTCCACCGCGTGGGCGTCGACTCCCTGGTAGCGCGCCAGCGGAGACGCCTTGTCGGTCGGATTGGCAATGTCACAGTCCTCGCAGTAGACACCGCCCATGCCGGCCAAAGCCGGGGACGTCGCCGCCCAAACTGACGTAGCTGCCCCTTGCTCCGGCGTCTTGAAACCTTCGCGCACCTTGCCCTCGGCGTCCATCCAGCCTGCGGCCACCATTTCCTCCTTGGGGAGGTGCCGCTGCAACTCGGTCATGATCCCGCCTGGATGGACGGCGAACGACCGTACACCGGATTCACGGCCCAGGCGGTCGAGTTCCACCGCAAAGAGGGCGTTGGCTGTCTTTGCCTGCCCGTAGGCCTGCCACTTGTCATAACCGGTGCTGAAATTGAAGTCCTCGAACCGGACCCGTGAGATCTTGTGCCCGGTCGATGACAATGAGACAACGCGCGCATTCCCTGATGCCTCCAACGCCGGCCACAAGGTGTTGACCAATGTGTAGTGCCCCAAATGGTTGGTGGCGAACTGGGCTTCCCAGCCTGGCCCGACACGTTGTTCAGGACTGGCCATGATGGCAGCGTTGTTGATCAGGATGTCCAGCTTTTCGTGGCCGGCCAGGTAGCGGGCGGCAAAATCCTTGACGCTGTCCTGATCGGCGAGGTCCATGTGCTCCACGTGGACGGCCGCGGAGAGGCCTGCGTCCGCGAGGACGGAGCGGGCGTGCTCAAGCCGCCTGGCAGGTACCGTTACGTCAGCCCCGGCCGAGACCAGGGCCCGCACGGTCTCCAATCCCAACCCGGAATAGCCTCCCGTTACGATTGCCGTCTTGCCCTGCAGGTTGATCCCGTCAATGACCTCCGTGGCAGTGGATCCGTGCCCAAATCCGGAGCCGATGGGATGCTGCTCTGTCTCTGTCCAATGTTCGCTCATTGCCTGAGCTTCCCAGAGAAGTCTGGGAACGGGCAACGACTAGTAGACGGGCTTTTCGGGCTCGACGTCGCGGACCCAGGCGAGGATGCCGCCGTCGAGATGGCTGACGCGGGTGTAGCCTGCCTTCTGCGCGGCCTCCAGGACCGCAGCAGAGCGCGTCCCTGCCTTGCAGTGGAACACGATGTCTCTGTCCTGCGGCAACTCGACCCAGGCCTCGCCTGAAAGAATCCTGCCCTGCGGGATGAGGACCGACCCGTCGATGTTCACGATGCTGTGCTCGCCGGACTCGCGCACGTCCACCAATTCAAAGTCGCGTTCACCAGCTTCCCGCTCTGTCAACATCCGGGCAAGGTCCTTCGCGGTGACGGTGTCCTCCAGGTCAGTGGCAGCAGCCGGAGTCACCCCACAGAATGCTTCATAATCCATGAGTTCGGTGATGGGCTCCGCTTCAGGGTCCTTGGACACCTTGATTTCGCGCCAGCTGCCGCCAAGGGCATCGAACAGCGCTACCCGGCCAAGCAAGGAACGCCCGACGCCGGTAATCAGCTTCACTGCCTCCGTCACCATGAGGGATCCAACGGCGGCACACAACATACCGAAGACTCCACCCTCACCGCATGAAGGCACTGAGCCAGCAGGCGGGGCTTCCGGGTAGAGATCCCGGTAGCTGGGGCCGTGCTCGGCCCAGAAGACGCTGACCTGGCCATCGAAGCGGAAGATGGAGCCCCAAACGTACGGCTTGCCCAAAATCGCGGCGGCGTCGTTTACCAGGTAACGGGTGGCAAAGTTGTCAGCGCCGTCCAGGATGAGATCGTAATCGGCGAACAGTTCCAAGGCGTTTGAGGAGTCAAGGCGGACGTTGTGCAGGACAACATCCACCAGAGGGTTAAGCTCCTCAATGGCCTTCCGCGCAGATTCGATTTTGGGGGTGCCCACGTCCTTGACCCCGTGGATGACCTGCCGCTGCAGGTTGCTGAGGTCTACGTCGTCGTCGTCAACTATTCCCAGGGTTCCTACACCCGCCGCGGCGAGATACAGCAACGCTGGAGATCCCAGCCCGCCGGCACCGATGACAAGAACTTTCGCATTCTTAAGCCTGCGTTGGCCCAGAGCGCCGATTTCCGGAATGATGAGATGCCGGGAGTACCGTTCCACCTCGGCCGGCGTTAGTGCGGCGGCCGGTTCAACGAGGGGCGGCAGGACAGCGGGCGCGGGGTGGGCAGCAAGAATTGAGGCCATACCCCAATGTATGCCTGCCGATGCCGCCCGGTCATATTACCCACCGGTACAGTGGTCATAACTGCAAAGGAAAGGCGGCAGACTGTGGCTGACGGCACACGGGCAAACGATGGAGCACCAGCGAAGCAAGAACGGACTGGTTCAACGCGTTCAGCAAGGTTGCCCCGGGACGAGCGCCGCGCACAGTTGCTTAACGCCGCCTTGGAAGTTTTCGTGTCCAACGGCTTCCATGGTGCCGCCATGGACGAAATCGCCGAGACAGCGCATGTGAGCAAGCCGGTCCTGTATCAACACTTCCCTTCCAAGCGCGAGCTGTACATGGCGCTGCTGGACAGCCACCTGGCTGCCCTGACCGATTTGATGCTCAATGCCCTGRACTCAACCACGGACAACAAAGAGCGTGTGAAGGCAGTCATGCGGGCCTACTACAGGTTCATTGCCGACGACGACCAAGCCCACCGCCTGGTTTTCGAGTCTGACCTCATTAATGACCCCGATGTCAGCTCCCGCTTGGAGACCTTCAACAAAACGTTCGCGGACGCAGTGGCCCATGTCATCGCCGAGGACACCAAGTTGCCCCCTTTGGAGGCGCAGCTCCTGGGCCGGGGACTTGCAGGAATGGCGCAGGTCAGCGCCCGCTACTGGCTCGAAACCGATGGAAACCTCGACCTCGATGTAGCCAGCGATCTGATCTATCGTTTAGCTTGGCGCGGAATCAGTCGATTCCCCAAAGAGTCCTAGGCTACAAATAGAGGACTGACTTAAAACTTGATTGGCTTGGAGGCCTTGCTGTGGAAGTAAAGATCGGCATTCAGAATGTTGGCCGTGAAATCGTGCTCGAATCCGCACTCGATGCTGATGCTGTAGCCAAGATTGTCGGAGAGGCCATCTCCAAGGGTTCGGATCTTCGGCTCACGGACGAGAAAGGCCGCCAGATCATCGTTCCCGGCAGCGTGTTGGGATACGTTGAAATTGGTGCTGAGGAAGTCCGCCGCGTCGGTTTCGGCGCACTCTAGCGGTTCCCGGTTACAGCTGCCGCTAAGGAGTCTCCATGCTTTCACTCGTTGTGGTGGTTCTTGCCACCATCGCTACAGGATTCATCGTGTGGGCAAATGACAAGCGACACGGCAAGTACGGCATTGCATTACCGGCGGGCGTTTCGACAACCGTCGGCGTGCTGAGCTGGATAGCTTTCATCATGGCCGGCTTTGGTTACCAGCCCGGGCTGACCTGGATCCCCTGGATCCTCCCTATCGTGTTGGGGACGGTTATCGCGATTGCCGTTGTGCTCTTTCTTGGCCGCACGCGCACCCAGCATGACACCGCCGCCCTCACCAAAGCTCTGAGGCTCTAGGGCATTGAGACTCTAAGGCACTGTTCAGTTTTAAACGACGCTGGCCACCACCCCGTGGGTGATGGCCAGCACCGTTTAACCTCTTCTATCCCGTTGAAACTCCCGGGTAGCGATCCGGCTGCGCCAAGGCACCGGACGCGGCCGCGGCCTCGCTCACGGCAGCGGCTGCCGCGATGTCGCGTTGGGTCACCTGGCCGCCTGCGTCATGGGAAACGTAGCGCAAGAACACCCTGTTGTAACGCCAGTCAAGATCAGGGTGGTGGTTCTGTTCCTCGGCGATCCGGCCAATGGCGGCGATAAGCGCCAGGGCGTCGGCCGCCGTCGAGGTTTTGAATACCGTCACGAGGCCGTCCTGGAGCTTCCAGTCCGGAAGGCCCTTGAGGGCGGTCTCCACGGCGATCTGGGTCAATGGCTCTTTCCTGTCAGCCACCACTGCTCCTTCATTGAGAGGAACTCTGCATTTAGAGGAACTCTGCCCGGCCTTCCATGGCCGATGACGCGAGGGCGTGCTCCCGGCGCGGGATTCGGCCAGCCTGCTTGGCCAGCCTACCGGCGATCACCGCGTGTTTGAAGGCTTCCCCCATCTGCACGGGGTTCTGCGCACGGGTCACGGCTGTTGCCAGCAGGACAGCATCGCATCCCAGTTCCATGGCAAGCGCGGCATCGGAGGCGGTTCCAATGCCGGCGTCGAGCACTACCGGGACAGAGGCCCGGGACACTATCAGTTCGATGTTGTGCGGGTTCAGGATGCCCAGCCCCGTACCAATAGGCGAGCCGAGGGGCATGACTGCTGCGGCACCCAGGTTTTCCAGGCGCAGCGCCAGGACAGGGTCATCATTGGTGTACGCGAAGACCTTGAAGCCGCGGTTCACCAGCTGTTCGGTGGCCTCCACGAGTTCCACCGCATCCGGAAGAAGTGTGTGCTCATCGGCGATGACTTCCAGCTTCACCCAATCCGTCTCCAGCGCCTCCCGGGCGAGCTCCGCGGTCATCACTGCGTCTTTGGCAGTAAAACAGCCAGCGGTGTTGGGCAGGACCCGAATGTTGTGATCCAGCAGGAGTTGAAACAGTGAGCCTGTCTCGGCCGGTGAGTACCTGCGCATTGCCACAGTGGTCAGTTCCGTTCCTGAAGCCAGAAGGGCTGCTCCCAACCCGTCAAGACTCGGTGCACCACCGGTACCCATGATCAGGCGGGAGCCGAATTCGACGCCGTCGATCACCAAAGCATCTGTGCGGATGTCAGATTTTGCTACTGTCATTTTTTCAGCCTCCCTGGACTGCGGTTACGAGTTCGAGTTCGTCTCCATCGGCGAGCGCAGTCGCGGCCCACTGGCTGCGCGGCACTACCTCGGAATTGCGCGCGACGGCGACACCCAGCTTGCCGCCGTCGGCCGCCTGTCCGCGGTGGTCCAGGATGCGGCCTGTGATGGCGCTGACGAGCGTGCTGACGGATGCGTCGTCCGCCACGGCGTGTTCGGAGCCATTGAGTTTGATGTTCATGGTGTGTCCTTGGTTGCTGGTTGGAGATGGTGATCCGGCGTTGCCGTAAATCGATCAGGGGTGAAGTTGGACCATCGGGGATCGACTGACCCGCTGATCAGCCCGCCGACGATTCTGGCGGCCACAGGCGTCAACAGGACGCCATGGCGGAAGAACCCGGTTGCGATTACGAGACCGTCGATGGTGCCCGCGCGCCCGGTAACCCGTCCCAGTAATGGTGCGTTGTCCGGAGTGCCGGGCCGTGCGCGGGCTGTCGCTTCCAGCAGTTCCAACTCCGCCACCGCAGGCACCAGGACTTGGGCGTCCCGCAGGAGTTGGTAGACGCCTCCGGCGGAGACTGCATTGGTGGACGCGGATAGTCCGTCCTCGCGCTGTGTTGCTCCAATCACCACCGTGCCATCGTCCCGCGGCACGATGTAAACGGGCACCCCGCGGACAATACCCCGGATGGTGGATGTGAGGAGGGGCTGGAGGTGGTGGGGAACGCGCAGCCTGAGGATGTCACCGTAAACGGGCCGCAGAGGAAGACTGAGACCTTCGGGGAGATTACCGATCCTTGCCGCGTCCAGCCCGCAGGCGATCACAGTTTCCGAGGCCTCGACTGTGCCAGAAGCCAGTTTGACGCCGGAGACCCGGTCCCCATCCCAGAGCAAACGGGATGCTTGGAACGGCAGTGCGAAACCGTCCTCCGCTCCGGAAACCCACGTTGCGTCACCTGGTCCGTGGGCTGCCAACCCTTCCATGAGGCATCGTGCAAGCCGCCGCGGGTCCACTTGGTGATCGGCCGGTATGTCGAAGGCACAGGAAATCTGTGGACTCAGCAAAGGCTCACGTTGGCGCGCTTCCCGCAATGACAATGGCTCCACGTGCAGCCCCGCGGCCTGCTGGACTGTGCGGAGGTCTGCGAGGGCGCGGCGGTCGGCGGCGTCGGCACCAACGGCGATTGTCGGCGTCGTGCGGTATCCGGTGGCTGATTCGCCGCCATGGACGCTCCGGATGAAAGGGGGCCAAAGTTGGGAGGATTCCAGCATGAGTTCCAGGAGGTCTTCCTCCTGGTAGTGGAGTTCGCTGACCGGAGCCAGCATCCCGGCGGCAGCAAACGTCGCACCGGCCGCGGGGGTGGGATCAATGAGGACCACCGAGCGGCCCTGGCGGCGCGCTTCGTGGGCGATGCCAAGGCCGATGATGCCGCCACCAACCACTGCAACGTCTGCCTGCAAGGGGGTTTGGCCGGATTCTGCCATGTGTTTCCTTCCCTACGCCGGTACTAGCCGGATCAGGTCAAGCGGTCGGCGCTGAAGCCCTCTCAGCCGGACGGTCATATGACGCTGTCACGGCTCCCGCAGTACGTGCCCAGTTTAGAGGAACTACTCTGGTTTCCATGACCCAGCCTGATGTCCACACCACTGCCCGCCTTTACTTGTGCACCGATGCCCGCAAACGTCAGGGCGATTTTGAAGACTTCGTCGACGCCGCGTTTGAGGGCGGCGTAGACATCATCCAGCTGCGCGACAAGACACTCGAGGCCGCAGAGGAACTGGAAGTCCTGGAGGTTCTGCACAACGTTGCCCAACGGCACGGACGGCTGTGGGCCGTCAATGACCGCGCCGATGTTGCCAGTATTTCCGGGGCTCCGGTGTTCCATATCGGGCAAAAAGACATCCCCCTGCCCGCGGCAAGGCATCTCCTCCACGACCGCACCGTGATAGGCCTTTCCACCCATACGCCGGAACAGGTTGACGCTGCTATCGCTGCCTCCCCTGGCAGGAGCGGACTGGATTATTTCTGTGTTGGTCCGGTGTGGGCAACACCCACAAAGCCCGGCCGTGAAGCAGTCGGGCTGGATCTGGTCACATATGCCGCAGAAGCCGTAAAGCGCGCGGATGCGGAGACCGTAGGTGGGGTCCTCCTCCCTTGGTTCGCGATTGGCGGCATCGACCTCACCAACATTGAACAGGTGGTGGCTGCGGGAGCGAGCCGGATCGTCGTGGTGCGGGCCATTACTGAGGCGGAGGATCCGACGGCGGCGGCAAAGACTCTGCTGGAAGCGCTCGACGCCGGATAATCACCGCCGGCGCCCTGGCGGCAGCCGAGGATATGCGAAAGTCTCTTAAGCCGTGAGCCCGAGCCCGGACATCCGTCGACCATGCCGCTCGGCAAGTTCAGCGGTAAGGACCTTGACTGCAGTGCGGGCATCCCCGCCGCCCTTGAGCAGCGGTCCCAAGTGAGGATGTTCCATGCCCACGCGTTGGGCCTGGGTCAGCGCTTCACCGACGAGGCGGCGGCCCCACAAAGCCAGTCGCGATGCCAGGCGAGGATCATCAGCCAGGGCCCTGCGCAGGAGGACGCGTAATACTTCCGTGGCTTGGTCGGCGGAGGCCACCTTCTGGACAAAGAGTTGCGTTCCGCCGTCGAGGTACGAAGCGACCATGCGGTAAAAGTCCGATGACACGGTGTCGATCACATAGGCCTTCATGACTGATTCAAACCAGTCCGCCGGCTTTGTTCGCTCATGGAAGTGGTCAAACGAGCGCTGGAACGGAAGCATGGCCTCTTCGGCATCGAGTCCCATCTCCGAGAGCCGGCTGCTGATCAAGGCAAAGTTTCCGTAAGCCCCAACGGCAATCTTTGCCAACACTGCCCTGTCGTGCAGGGTGGGAGCGTACCGGGAGTCGAAAGACAGCCGGCCAAACGCCGAGAGCTCGCCGTACGCCATGGCTCCCAGCAGCTCCGAAGAGAGGCGCTGGACGCGAGCATTATCGTCCAAGGAAGGGCTCATGGTCCAAGACTATCCAGCGATTTCGGGCTAACCTGATTTTCGTGTCACATCATCGGATTTCGCCCAACGTCGACGACTCGTCGGACCAGCTCGCAGAGGCATTTGCAGCCCTTCGGACCGAACTGGAGCTCCCAGGCGAGTATCCGGCCGAAGCCGTGGCGGAAGCCCGGAAAGCAGTAGAAAACCACACACTGCCAGAGCGTGACCTCAGGGACATTCCGTTCGTGACCATCGATCCAGCCACGTCCACCGATCTGGACCAGGCCGTATTCATTGAACGGGCCGGCGACGGCTACAAAGTCCTCTACGCAATCGCCGACGTGCCATCCTTTGTTGCTCCCGGCGGGGCGCTCGATGCAGAGACGCGGCAACGGGGACAAACGTTCTACGCTCCTGACGGGAGGATCCCCCTGCACCCGGAAGTGATCAGCGAGAACGCCGGAAGCCTGTTGGCTGGTCAGGACTGCAGCGCCTTCGTGTGGGACTTCGAACTGGACCACAATGCGGAGGTATCCGCTACGTCGGTGGCCCGTGGCACTGTCCGCAGCCGCGCCAAGCTCAGTTACAAGGGTGCCCAGGAACAGATCGATGCCGGCACAGCCCCAACTGTCCTGAAGCTCCTCAAGGAGGTTGGCCTGAAGCGGGTGGAACTGGAACGGCTGCGCGGTGGCGCCAACCTGAACATGCCCGAGCAGGAAATCGTCCAGGCGACCGGCGGCGGGGGCTACAGGATTGTGGCCGCGCCTTCCCTGCCTGTGGAGGACTGGAACGCGCAGATATCCCTCATGACCGGAATGGCAGCGGCCCAACTGATGCTCGATGGAAAAGTGGGCATCCTGCGCACCATGCCGGCGCCGGATGAACGGTCGCTGCTCCATTTCAAGCGCCAGACCAAGGCACTGGGGAAACCGTGGGACGGCGAGGTTACCTACGGTGAGTACCTTCGGACACTTGACGCTTCGGATCCCAAACAGCTTGCCATCCTGCACTCGGCGGGCACGCTGTTCCGCGGCGCAGGGTACACGCCTTTCGATGGTGAGCTTCCCCCAAACGTCATCCAGTCAGCCATCGGCGCACCCTATGCTCACACCACAGCACCTTTGCGCCGACTCATCGACCGCTTTGTCCTGGTGATCTGCGAGGCCCTCAGCAACGGCCACCAGATCCCGGCGTGGGCGCGTGAAGCACTTCCATCCCTGCCCGAGATCATGGCATCATCCGACCAACTGGCCGGGCGGCTTGAGCGTCTGGCCATGGACACCGTGGAAGCTGCACTCGTGGCGAACCACATCGGCGAGGAGTTCGATGCAGTGGTCATCTCCGGTTCCAAGCCGTCCAATGGGACCCCCAATGGCAATGGAAGGGGAAACGGAAACGGCAATGGGCCGTTCGGCATCATCCAGATCGCTGAACCCGCCGTCACAGCCCGGTGTGACGGCGAACTGGAGTCAGGCACCAAGGTCCGGGTGCAACTCCTGAAGGCCGATATCGCCAGCCGCGAGATCCGTTTTACCCTGCTCCCCTGAAGCCCCGCAGCACCCGAACTGCCGCCGATCCGGGCTTTAGGGCTCCCAGAGGATAGACTGACCCTGTAGTAATGGATGCCCGGTCGTTGATTCAGTTAATTTTTGAACTCAACAAGCCCGCCCCTACGCGATCTTGAGATGTGCCCGCTGGTCACCAGTGCCAGTACTTAGATAGCCCGCGATCGGCTTCCACTGGATTAGCTTGCGCGCCCGTTCGTGCTCCGGTACGGCTCCGCCACCCGTTGAGCATGCAGCGCCAATGCCCAAATGAATAAGGAAACTCCCTGTGAGTGAATTGCACACCCATGAAGTCCTGACGGACGCCACCGGCACCGAATCCATCGAGCCCGAGGAAACGATCATCTCTGATGAGACGCCCCACGAGATCGAAGAGAAATCGTTCGCTGACTACAACGTCCGCGCTGACATCGTCGAATCCCTCGCCGACGCCGGCATTACCCACCCCTTCCCCATTCAGGCCATGACGCTGCCCGTAGCCCTCAGCGGCCACGACATCATCGGCCAGGCCAAGACCGGTACAGGCAAGACCCTCGGTTTCGGCATTCCGGCATTGCAGCGCGTGGAAGGCCGGGATGACCCCGGCTACGCCAAGCTGGCCGTCCCCGGCGCACCGCAGGCCCTGGTCATCGTTCCTACGCGTGAGCTTGCGGTACAGGTGGCTAATGATCTCCAGACGGCATCCCGTAAACGCAACGCCCGCATCGCCACGATCTATGGTGGCCGCGCCTACGAGCCACAGGTTGACGCCCTGCAGAAGGGTGTCGAGGTAGTTGTCGGCACGCCAGGCCGTTTGATTGACCTCTACAAGCAGAAGCACCTCAGCCTGAAAAACGTCAAAATGGTGATCCTGGACGAGGCCGACGAAATGCTGGACCTCGGCTTCCTGCCGGACGTGGAAACACTCATCGCAGGTACRCCGGCCGTGCGCCAGACCTTGCTCTTCTCTGCCACCATGCCTGGCCCGGTCATCGCGATGGCCCGCCGCTACATGACGCAGCCCACCCACATCCGCGCTGCCGACCCGAACGACGAAGGCCTTACCAAGCGCGACATCCGCCAGCTCATCTACCGTGCCCACAGCATGGACAAGACCGAGGTAGTGGCCCGCATCCTCCAGGCCCGCGGACGCGGCCGCACCATTATCTTCACCAAGACGAAACGCACAGCTGCCAAGGTCGCCGAGGAACTGGTTGACCGCGGATTTGCCGCTGCTGCGATCCATGGTGACCTTGGCCAAGGCGCCCGCGAGCAGGCTCTCCGTGCTTTCCGCAACAACAAGGTGGACGTCCTGGTTGCCACGGACGTTGCCGCCCGTGGCATCGACGTGGACGACGTTACGCACGTTATCAACTACCAGTGCGTGGAAGACGAAAAGATCTACCTGCACCGCGTGGGCCGTACCGGCCGAGCCGGCAACAAGGGAACCGCCGTCACTTTCGTCGACTGGGACGACATGCCCCGCTGGGGCCTGATCAACAAAGCACTGGGGCTCAGCGTTCCCGAGCCGGTTGAAACCTACTCCTCCTCCCCCCACCTCTACAGTGACCTCGACATTCCCGAGGGCACCAAGGGCCGCCTCCCGCGCAACAAGCGTACGCTTGCCGGTGTCGATGCCGAGGTCCTCGAGGACCTGGGCGAAACAGGCAAGAAGAACTCCCGTTCCGGCGGTTCATCCCGTGACGGTGGACGCGATGGCGGCCGTGGCAGGGACGGCGGCCGTGGCCGTGGAAACGCAGCAAAGTCCAGCGAAGCCAACTCAGAATCCAACGGTGAGGGCGGACGCAACCGTACCCGCCGCCGTCGTACATCCGACGCCGATGCTGCCCCTGCAGCCGGTTCCTCCGAAACCCGCACCGCGACCGGCGAAAATGCCGAGAAGCCGGCCCGCACGCGCCGTACCCGCACGCGCCGTCGTAACGGCGAAGTGGTTTCCGGCGAGACCGCTGGCGCCCAGCCCGGCAACTCCGAGGCCTAAAGTCCTCAATGACTGATACTGTTTGGGCGCCGGACGGCGGCAATCTGGTGGTGCACGCGGACAACGCGGAATTCCTCCCGACGCTGCCGGACGGCGCCTTCACACTCATTTACGTGGACCCGCCCTTCAACACAGGCCGGGTCCAACGCCGCCAGGAAACACGCATGGTCCGCAACGCGGACGGCGACGGCGACCGCGTCGGGTTCAAAGGACGCTCCTACGACACCATCAAGGGTGCCCTTCACAGCTACGATGACGCCTTCAGCGACTACTGGTCCTTCCTGGAACCCAAGCTCGTAGAGGCCTGGCGGCTCCTCGCCGACGATGGCACGCTGTACCTGCACCTGGACTACCGCGAGGTGCACTACGCCAAGGTGATGCTGGACGCCATCTTTGGCCGGGAGTGCTTCCTCAACGAGATCATCTGGGCCTACGACTACGGCGCCCGGGCCAAGAACCGCTGGCCCACCAAGCACGACAACATCCTGGTGTATGTAAAGAACCCTGCGAAGTATCACTTCGACAACGCTGAAGTGGACCGCGAACCCTACATGGCCCCCGGTCTGGTCACGCCTGCCAAACGCGAGCGGGGAAAACTTCCCACGGACGTCTGGTGGCACACCATCGTTTCGCCCACCGGCAGGGAAAAGACCGGCTACCCGACCCAGAAACCCGAAGGCCTGGTGCGCAGGATCGTCTCTGCCTCAAGCCGCGAGGGCGATTGGTGCCTGGACTTTTTTGCTGGATCAGGAACCCTCGGCGCTGTTGCCGCCAAGCTGGGCCGCAACTTCGTCTGCGTGGACCAGAACGAGCAAGCCATCGACGTCATGCGCAAACGCCTTGGCACGAAGGCCGTCTTCCACAGCAGGGGGCCTTTGCCGGACGGCGCGGTGGACCAGCCGGAAGGCGCCCTGGATCAGGCAGTGCCCTTCACGAATGCCTGATTAGCCGCGGCGATCCTGACCAGGGGCACATCCATCAGCGAACAACCGTGCTGCCGGTTGCCAGTTCCTCGATCTTTGCCAGGACGTCCGGGGATGTCAGGTTCTCTCCCAGCCGATTCGGTTTGCCCGCTCCGTGATAGTCGGATGATCCCGTGATGAGCAGCCCATGTTCGGACGCCATGTTGCGAAGGAACCCGCGTCCTTCTTCCGGGTTGTCGCGGTGTTCAATTTCCAGCCCAAGAAGTCCGGCGTCGATCATCTCCCGGTACGTCCGCTCCCCCACAATTCGTCCCCTCGCCGAAGCGACCGGGTGTGCGAAGACCGGCACGCCGCCAGCGGCACGGACAAGCTCGACGGCGATAGCGGGGTCCGGTGCGTAGTGCTGCACGAAATATCGCGAATGCGAGGTGAGGATCGATGTGAAGGCTTCCGAGCGGTCCGCGACCACACCGGCAGCAACCAAGGCATCCGCGATATGCGGGCGGCCCACTGTAGCGCCAGGAGCCACATGGTGAATGACGTCATCCCACGTCAAAGGGTAATCCTCGGACAACAGGGTAACCATGCGCTCAGCGCGCGTGAGCCGGGCGTCCTTTGACTTGGTGATCTCTTCAAGAAGCCCGGGGTGGGAAGGATCATGCAGGTAGCTCAACAGGTGGACGCTGATCCCCTGCTTCGTCCGGCACGAGATCTCCATTCCGGGAACAAAAGTGACTCCATGCTCCTTGGCAGCGGCGGCAGCAAGCTCCCAGCCATCAGTGGAATCGTGGTCCGTCAACGCAATGACGTCCAGGCCTGCAGATGCAGCCGAAATGATCACCCCGGCGGGGGTCTCGGTTCCGTCGGAAACATTCGAGTGCGTATGCAGGTCTATCCTCACTTTCCCAGCCTATGGGATGCGGACCGCCTTGGGGTGTTGCGCCGTTGGCCTCCTCACGAAACTGGTGGGACGATGTAACGGTGAATGATGCCGAAAACACCCCGTACGCGGAATCCACAGATTCCCAGCCCCTGCAAGAACGCGTCAACAACCGTTCGCAGCGGCCCACATCCGATGCCTTCAAGGCATTCATGGCCAGCAGCTGGGCGCCCGCACCGCAGGTAACCCCCGCTCGTGACGCCGTCGCAGACCACGCTGCCCGCCGCCGTCGTGCAATTTCTGAACTGTTCAAGGGCGAACGGCTCGTTATCCCGGCCGGTCCGCTCAAGGTCCGCTCAAACGACTGCGACTACCGCTTCCGCCCCCACTCCGGATTCGCCCACCTCACCGGGTTGGGCCTGGACCACGAGCCGGATGCCGTTTTGATCCTGGAACCAGCGGCTGAAGGAAAGGGCGACGACGGCGGTCACCACACTGCGACGCTGTACTTCCGTCCCTTGGCGGGCCGCGATACCGAGCAGTTCTACGCCGACTCCAGGGCCGGTGAATTCTGGATTGGCGCACGGCCCACGCTGGCAGAATTCAAAGCCCGCCTGGGTCTGCCCACGGCGCACATTTCCGAACTTGAACTTGCCATCACCAAGAACGTGGGCGCCCCCGAAATCGGCGGCATCTCCGTCCGCCTGGTCCGCAAGGTAGATGAGAACATCGATGCTTTGGTGGACACTGCACGTTACAACACGGCAAAGGATCCTGAGAACCTTGACCTGGGCGAGCTCGATGCTCTGGACGAAAAGCTCAGTGAAGCACTCTCCGAACTCCGCCTGATCAAGGACGAGTGGGAAATCGAGCAGATGAAGATCGCCGTCGCCGCCACCGTGGAAGGCTTCGCCGACGTCGTGCGGGCCCTCCCACGTGCTCTGACGCACAAGCGTGGCGAACGCGTGGTTGAAGGCGCCTTCTTCGCCCGTGCCCGCGAGGAAGGCAACGAACTCGGCTACGACACCATTGCAGCCTCCGGCAACAACGCCACAGTGTTGCACTGGACCCGCAACTCGGGCGCCGTCAACGCTGGTGAACTCCTGCTGCTTGACGCAGGAGTGGAGGCCGATTCGCTGTACACAGCCGATGTCACGAGGACCCTGCCGGCAAACGGCACCTTCACCGAGGTGCAGCGCAAGGTCTACGAAGCTGTCCTGGATGCCGCTGATGCGGGATTCGCAGCCGCACGGCCGGGCGTAAAATTCCGGGACATCCACACGGCAGCCACCACGGTCCTTGCCGAGCGCCTCGCTGAATGGGGTCTGCTGCCTGTCTCTGTTGAGGAAGCCATCAGCCCCGAAGGCCAGCAGCACCGCCGCTGGATGCCGCACGGCACCAGCCACCACCTCGGCCTGGACGTACATGACTGCGCCCAGGCCAAGCGCGAACTTTACCTTGATGGAATCCTCACGGAGGGCATGATCTTCACGATCGAGCCCGGCCTGTACTTCAAGAACGAAGACCTGGCTATTCCCGCCGAATACCGTGGCATCGGCGTGCGCATCGAGGACGACATCCTCATGACCGCAGACGGCCCAGTGAACCTGAGCGCGGCGTTGCCACGCAAGGCCGACGACGTCGAGTCCTGGATGGCCGGCATCTATCAGGAAGCTGCGGGCTAGCCCCCGCAAAGGCCCCCTCAGGCGACAACAGCAGAAAGGGGAAGGCCACCGGATGGATATCCGGTGGCCTTCCCCTTTGCGCTTCTTTTGAAGTTATTGCTTCTGGGAGTCGTCCTTCCCAGGCTGCTGTTCCTCGTGCCGTGGGGCATTCTGGCCCTCCGTGACGCGGACGCCGTACTGGGGGCGGCCATCGGGCAGGTCCGGATAGCGCACCGGTGACGGCGTTGGGTTCTGTACAGGCTGCGCTGCCTGTACAGCAGGAGCCTGCGCGCCGGAAGCATCGGATTCGGTGGCCTCCGGTCCGCGCTGGCCATAGGGATCGTTCCAAGTGGCAGGACGGTCAGGCGCCTGGCCGGGCTGCTGGAAGGGCGCGTTTGGCGGACTGTAATTTTGTGCTTGTCCGGTGGCAGCCTGGGCGGAATTCATGGGCAGTTGGTGGAGCAACCGGCGGGCTTCGTGGGCTGCCTCGATGGCAACAATGACATCGTAGTTGGTGGCGACCACCTGGCTTGTGGACGTGAAGTCGCGCTTGCCGCGCTGAGTGGCGTAGGTGGCGATGCCGAACAGCATGAAGAAAGCTGCACCCATGAGCACGGAGGTGATGATGGAGAACGTGCCGCCACCGGGCGTGAAGAAGGAGAGCATGACGCCGACGAAGAGGCCGAACCACATGCCGCTCAAAGCACCGGACAGGGCAACGCGTGGGTAGCTCAGCCGGCCGGTGACCCGCTCGACCATCTTGAGATCGTTGCCCACGATCGACACCAAGTGGACGGGGAACTGCTGGTCCGCGAGGTAGTCCACCGCTTTTTGGGCATCCAAATATGAGGTGTACGAGCCAACAGTGTCACCTTGGGGTACGCTGCGGGATTCCTCAACGGCTTTGGGAGCACCAAAAATGTTAGACATAGCCCCATTGTGTCGCATGTAGATGTGAAGCGGCTGGAATTCAGCTAAAAGAGAGCAGACTCGGTAGCCTGTAGACATGAGCACACATCCCTCACGCGTCTTTGTCGCGCGTCTGCTCGGCTTGGACGTTTTCGACCCCCTGGGCGATCGTTTAGGCCGGTTGCGCGACGTCGTCGTGCTCTCCCGGGGGACCCGCGGCGCCCCGCACGTTGTTGGCATCGTGGTGGAAGTGCCGGGCAAGAAGCGGGTATTCGTACCGATGACCCGCATCACCTCCATCGACCAAACCCAGATCATCTGCACGGGCCTGGTGAACCTGCGTCGTTTCGAACAACGGGGCGCTGAAACACTCGTGGTAGCGGAAATGTTTGATCGCCGCGTCACCCTTGCCGATGGCAGCGATGCAACGATCGAGGACATCGCGATGGACCAGCACCGGTCCAAGGACTGGTTCGTCAGCAAGCTCTTCGTCCGTCGCGGGCATTCCTTGTCGCCCCTGAGCAGGCTCCGCCGCAACGAAACCCTGATCATTGACTGGGCGGACGCGCAGACAGGCGGGCATAACGAGCCTCAGGCGGCCACCCAGTTCGTTGCCACGCACGAGGACCTCAAGCCCGCCGACTTCGCCGAAGCCCTGCAGGAGATGAGCGACAAGCGCCGTTTCGAAGTGGCCAGCGAACTTCAGGACGAACGGTTGGCAGACGTACTCCAGGAGCTCCCCGAGGACGATCAGGTGGAGATCCTCTCCGCGCTGGACGTGGAACGGGCCGCCGACGTCCTGGAGGAAATGGATCCCGACGACGCCGCCGACCTCCTCGCCGAACTCCCCTCCGCCCAAGCGGAAGAACTGCTCCAACTCATGGAGCCCCAGGAAGCCGAAGACGTCCGGCGTCTTTTGGAGTACGACGAAGACACTGCAGGTGGCCTCATGACACCCGTGCCCGTCATCCTGCCTCCTGAAGCCACGGTCGCCGAAGCGCTTGCGCACGTTCGCCGCGAGGAACTCTCCCCGGCCCTGGCGTCCTCCATCTTCATCACACGGCCTCCGCTGGAAACGCCCACCGGCCGGTTCCTGGGCGTCGTCCACATACAACAACTCTTGCGCTTCCCCCCGCCTGAACCGCTGGGCAACCTGGTTGATAAGAACCTTGAGCCGTTGTCGGACCAGGCGCACATCAGCGAAGTAGCCCGGACCCTGGCCACGTACAACCTGAACTCGCTGCCCGTCGTCGACGACGACGGCCGCCTTGTGGGGGCGGTGACTGTTGATGACGTGTTGGATCACCTGTTGCCCGATGACTGGCGCGCTCACGAGGACGACGCCCCTATAAGGAAACTCGGAGGCCGCATTGGCTGAAAACAACGCCCCCCGATCCCCCAGGTCCACTGGACGTACAAACGGTCTCGGAAGCCTGGACACGCCGCTAAGCGGGCGCCAACGCATACTGCCCAAGTTCTCCCCCAACCCGGACGCATTCGGCAATGCCACCGAGGGATTCGCCCGTTTCATGGGTACGCCGCAGTTCCTCGTGTACATGACGATCTTTTGTCTCTTCTGGCTGGCATGGAACACGTTTGCGCCTACGGAGTGGCAGTTCGACCGCGTGGAACTCGGCTTCACGCTCTTGACGCTCATGTTGTCCCTTCAGGCCTCATACGCCGCACCGCTCCTGCTGCTGGCCCAAAACCGTCAGGACGACCGCGACCGCGTTTCGCTGCAGCAGGACCGCCAACGTGCCGAACGGAACCTCTCTGACACTGAATACTTGACCCGGGAATTGGCTTCCCTGCGAATCGCACTCCGTGAGGTAGCCACTCGTGACTACGTCCGCGCCGAACTCCGCAGCCTGTTGGAGGACATCATCGATGCCCAGGAGGAACTGCGGGAGAGCGAAGCCGCGGCAGACGGCACTGAGACTCCAGGCGAGAAGGTCAAAGAGAAGCTCAAGGAGAAACGGGACAAGTCGCGGGGACCACGCACGCAGCAGATCCCCAAAGTACGTCCACAACGCCCCGGGCCCCAGCATTCCAGCGCAAAGCCGGCCCCTTCCGAAAATCCCGAAAGCCGAGCGTAACCCATGAGCACCCCATCAGCCGAGGCACTTCACGCTGCCTTGGCAACAGTCATCGACCCCGAGTTGCGGCGTCCAATCACCGAACTTGGCATGGTGGAGTCAGTGTCGGCCAACGACGACGGCACCGTCCACGTAGCAGTGCTGCTCACGATCGCCGGCTGCCCACTCCGCGACACCATTACGGCAGATGCCACCACTGCGTTATCAGGCATGGCAGGCGTCACCGGTGTTGACGTGGAGCTGAAGGTCATGACTCCCGCCCAGCGCGAGGCCCTGAAGGAACAACTGCGCGGTCCAGGTGGTCAGCGGGGCATCCCTTTCGCCAAGCCCGGGTCCTTGACGAAGGTCTACGCGGTAGCGAGTGGAAAAGGCGGCGTGGGGAAGTCTTCGGTCACCGTCAACCTTGCCTGTGCCTTGGCCGCCCAGGGCCTGCGGGTGGGCATTGTGGACGCCGACGTACACGGCTTCTCCGTCCCGGGGCTCATGGGCATCACGCAGAAACCGACGCAGGTGGACGACATGATCCTGCCTCCTGTGGCGTACGGGGTGAAGGTCATATCAATTGGCATGTTCGTCGCGGGTAACCAGCCCGTGGCCTGGCGTGGTCCCATGCTGCACCGGGCCTTGGAGCAGTTTCTCACGGACGTCTACTTCGGTGACCTCGATGCCCTTTTCCTTGACCTGCCTCCCGGAACAGGGGACATCGCAATTTCCGTGGCCCAGCTGCTCCCAAACGCCGAAATCCTTGTGGTGACCACCCCGCAGGCAGCCGCCGCGGATGTCGCCGAACGCGCCGGAACCATCGCCACCCAAACCGGCCAAAAGGTTGCCGGCGTCATCGAGAACATGTCCTTCCTGGAAATGCCCGACGGCGGTCGCATGGAATTGTTCGGAAGTGGCGGCGGTGCCGTCCTGGCTGAGCGGTTGAGTGCTGCTGTGGGCAGCGACGTACCCCTTCTCGGCCAGATTCCCTTGGATATCCGGTTGCGTGAGGGCGGAGATGCCGGAAAACCTGTAGTCCTTGCCGCGAGCGAGACTGCTGCTGCGAAAGCGCTGGAAGGCATTGCCGGGATGTTGGCCACTCGTCCACGGGGATTATCCGGGATGCCACTGGGAATCCAGCCGCGCTGACCGTCCTGGATTTCGGGAGAGCCTTCGAAAGGGCTTTGGCAGGCTAAGTAGCTTCGGTATCGAAAGGCGCAGCCTCGCCCTCGGCGAGCCGCTCAATAATGCGGGCCGGAGCCTTGGGCGTCGTGTCCACCACTGCCGCCGCAGCTGTTGCAGCAGCAGCCGGCGCGCCGGCGTTGACGGGCTTGGAATCATCGTCAAGCAACGCATCCTTGATGATGCGCCGCGGATCGTACTGGCGGGGATCGTACTTCTTCCAGTCGACCTCATCGATGTCGATGCCGACTTCTTCCTTGATCTGCTCACGCGCCCCCGAGGCCATCCGGCGGACTTCCTTCACCAGGTTGGCGAGCTTTTGAGTGTATTCGGGCAAACGGCTGGGACCGATGACGAGTACGCCGATAATCAGAAGGAGTATGAACTCCGGGCCGTTGATTCCAAACACGCTACGAAGATTACCTTGTCTGTGGTGCCGGTCATAAACCAGCGGGACGGAGCAGTGTCCGGAGGCCGCGGATCATCCGTTCGGACCACGTCTCGGAGGCTTGCGGAGCTTTCGTGCTGATCATGGAGTCCCCTGCACGAACCAACTCGGGAACGGCGTCGTCGGCTACATCTGCCGGCAAGTCCGATGCATAGCTGAGGACGGCCGTCGAGGTCCTGTATACGGCCTCCCACGGGGTCCCCTGGGTGACAGAGAGCTGGGCCGATGGCGAGCGTCCAGTGAGCGCCATGTCTGAAGTCTGCAGGTGCTCTTCCACAACAGTGGCGTAATGGCCCTTGCTTTCCAGCCTGAGTTCTACTGCCGGGTGGCCGTTGTACATGGTGGCCTTGGCTGAGACCACGTGGAAGCCCAGACCACCAAGTTCAGGACACGCCCATCCCTGGCCCCGCAGGGCATCCAACTGCTCAGAGTTCAAGTTCACCGGTGTGCCGGCTCGGAAGTCCGGCGTTGCCACGAACTCCGGCCTCGTCATCAGTTCTGCCGGGCCGCCGGTAAGCGCACTGGAAAGGGACGAGGCATCGTTGCCTGCACGGATGCTTGCTTGTGGCGCGGTATCACCTGACACCACATAAGCGGCAACTGCCAGTGCACCTGCACTTACCGTAAGAGTACCGGCGGCCAGGCCGGCAATCCGAAGGCCGCGCCACGCACCGCCCTCGGTAGCACCACTCCTGGTCCGGGAATTTGCGACCGGCGGGGCCTGCTCATTCGCGAGTCGTTGGGTGTGCTGGAGCAAACGCGTCGTAAGGTCCTGACTGGCTTCGGGCACCGCTGCTCCGCGAAGCCGTTCAAGATATTGCCGCTCCCGGTTCAGGGCAGCACGGCACTCGGGGCAATGCCGTAGGTGCTCAGGGTTCCGGGTGTGGCGAAGGGCAGCCAGTTTGTAACGTGCAGCCAGTTTGCGACGTGACAGGGCACCCGGACGAATGTGGCGTCGAGGCATCGACTACCTAAAGAATGCTGGCGATGCGAGGCATCTTCAGGCGCGGCTTGCGGGCGTCGGCCGGGCGTGGGTCACGGTGGGCGAGCTTCTCCCGCAGCATGGTGCGGCCGCGGTGGATACGGGACCTGACGGTGCCCAGCTTCACGCCCAGCGCCTCCGCCACTTCGTCGTAAGACAATCCTTCAAGATCGCACAGAACAACCGCAGCCCGGAAATCCGGTGGCAATTCTTCCAACGCACGCTGAACATCAAGGTCCAGATTGTTGTGCTCGAAGCTCTGCTCCGGGCCTGGCTCACGGCCCGGCAGGCGCGACTCGGCGTCCTCGGCAAGGGCGTCAAAGCGGATTCTGCTCTTACGACGTGCCTGATCCAGGAAAAGGTTGGTGGTAATACGGTGCAGCCACCCATCCAGGGTTCCTGGCTTGAAGTTTTCCAGTGAACGGAAAACCCTGACGAAGACCTCCTGGGTGAGGTCCTCGGCGTCGAACTTGTTTCCGGTCAGGCGGTAGGCAAGGCGGTATACCTTGGCGGAGTGGTTGGCGACCACATCCTCCCAGCTGGGCATGACCCAGTCTGTAACGGTCTCAAGGCTCTCCGATGTCTGGACTGGCGCAGCATGCGATGCCGGCATCGTCCACTCCCCTCAAACTGTGGTTCACCGTACTTGTCCGGTGCCGCCCACCACGTGGATGACCGGATCAATATCATCCCAAGTTTTTCTGGGAATTTCCTGACTAAGGCACAATTTCCACGCAAGGCGAAATCCTGCTGCAGACACAATCCCGGGACGGCTGCGAACACGGGGTTTGCGGCACCGGACACAGTAGGCTGGTACAGACACCCCTACGCGCGGAAAGCGAACCCTTCATGAGTGCCGACAAGTCAACCAGCTGGTCCTATGCAGAAGATCTGCCTGCTGAGGATGACGTCTTGTTGCGCGCCCGGGAGAGGTCCTTCGAGTTGGGGGTTAAGCCCATCAGCCCCGGTGTTGGTGCCGTGCTGACCGTCCTTGCCGCGGCTTCAAAGGCACAGACAGTGGTTGAGGTTGGTTCAGGCGCGGGAGTTTCAGGTGTTTGTCTTTTGCGTGGCCTGGGTCCGCAAGCCGTCCTGACAACCATCGACGTCGACGTTGAACACCTCAAGGCCGCCCGCGAAGCCTTTCTGGAATCCGGCAGCCCCGCCAACCGGACCCGGACCATCTCCGGCAGGGCCGCCGACGTCCTCCCGCGCCTCACGGACTCCGCCTATGACCTTGTCTTCATCGACGCCGACAAGCCCAACTTCCCCCGCTACGTTGAACAAGCTGTCCGCTTGCTCAAGACGGGTGGCACCTTGGTGATCAACGACGCCCTGGATAAGGACCGCGTCTCAAATCCAGCAGCCCGCGACTCCACCACTGTGGTTCTTCGGCAAGTTGGCAAATCCATTCGCGACGACGACCGCTTGGCCTCTGCGATGCTTCCCACCGGCGATGGACTTCTGGTGGCTGTCAAAAAATAGGCAATTGCCATTTAGCGGACATTCTTAAAGAACAGCACCCAAGAAAGACGCTGCCGCTTAAACAAAAGCAGGGCTCCGGCTCTCGCCGGGCCCTGGTCTTTTGAATCCAGCCTGCCTATGAATCTATTCGGTAACGCCTACAAGGCATTCCTTGAGGTTCTCCGCCTCCGCGGCATTGAGCTCGACTACAAGCCGTCCTCCGCCTTCGAGCGGCACACGCATGATCAGGCTGCGTCCCTCTTTGGTTACTTCCATAGGGCCGTCGCCAGTACGTGGTTTCATAGCCGCCATTAGGAAAATCCCCTCCATTTGTCCCAAGTCACGCCCAACCCGGCCGGGCTGGATCCGCTTCGCAATTGCAGCCGGCGGCACCGCTTGGGAGGCCGCCTTGGCCGGGCACTTTTAGGTGCTTTTGTCCTTGCTCGTATTCCATTATCCCGTACTTACCCGTCCGTAGCGAATCAATGGACTAATTACCCCGACACGGAACAAAGACACTTCCCGACGGCCGGTGGTCCGGTTATGGCGGATAGTCTCCGCCTCCCGGCAATGGCGCCCAGGCCCAAAGCCACACCACCCAGACGATCTGCAGGAGGACAAACATGACCACGACGGTTCCTCTGTATGCCTTGGACCTGGACAGCAGCGCTGCACCCAGGGCAAGCGGGAAAAGGGGAAGGAGCATCCGGAAAGTACTGGTCTGGGGATACAGGAACACCAGCAAATAGCCCATGTAGCAGGCGCACCAAAGCCGCATTTCCGTTCCCAGTGCCCGGACAGGCTTTGAAACCATCAGCAGCACGAACAAACCGACGAAGACGAAGGGCGCCAACACGCCAAGAGCCGGACCGAACAGCATCCTTCCGGTATCGAACCACGGTTTGAAGGGCACCAGGTCATGACCGCGCCAGGCGGTTTCCGTACGCGTGTAGGCGCTTGGATCCCCCGTGACCGCCCAAGCTATAGCCGGCCAGGCCAGGGCTCCAAGTCCGGTTGCCAGCGCCAGGGTGCCCAGGGACAGGAGTTCTGGCGTGGACGAAGCCATTGCCCGGGGCTGGTCATCGACGTCGGATGGCCTGAAGCGCTGCCAGATCCGCCAAACCAGGAGGAGGCCCAGCATCGCGGCGAACGGGACTCCAGTGGGCCTGGACAAACACATCAACAGCACTACCGGTATGGCTGCCAAGTAGCGTCGCCGGACCACCAGGAGAAGCGAGCCGGACAGCAGCAGGAGGTTCAACGATTCTGCGTAGGGCACTTGGAGAATTGGCGACACCGGGAAGGTGGACACGAAGATGACGCCCCACATTGCGGTACGCCGGCTGGCCGCTTCCCTGAACAGTTTGAAGATCACCAAGGCAGCACCGAGGCCTGCAATCATTGCTATGGCGGTGAGGGACTGCAGAGTCCCGAGGCCCGTGACGGCATTGAGTCCCCGCCCCAGGAACGGGAACAGGGCATAGAAGGCCCAGGCATTCTCCTTGACTACCCCGTTGGCATCCACCGGAAGCAGGGAAGGGTAGCCGTTGTCCGCAACCTGGGCATACCAGCGTCCATCCCAGATAGTGATGAAGTTCCAGTAGTCCGGCGCGGGTGGGAACCATGGATTCACTCCCTGATGAACGGCATCCGCCATGAAGATACAGGCACTGACCACCCGGGCCACTACAAAAACCAAGGAAACCTGCAGCCACCAAGGCCAACGTGCCATCCGGGCTCCCGCGGCGGAGATACCCCGCGAAAGGCGCGCGGTGGGTCCCTCCCCGCCAAAACGGGTAGGTGCAGGGGTGCTCACAGTGTGGTCCGCTTGGCGTCGCCATCCTCAAGCTTTGATTGGACCAAGGCACTGAGTCTCTCGATCTCGCGGTCCTTGGCTACCAGTTGGTCGCGCAGCTCATCAAGGACCTGGTCCACCTGGTCCATGCGGTACCCGCGCAACCCCAGTGCAAAGCGCACGGCGTCGATGTCCGTGGCTGCAGCCTTCTCCGGGAGCAGCACCGGAGGCAAATTGGGCAGGGAGTCATCCAGCCCCGCTCCCACGGAGCCGCCACGGATGATGCCGGAACCAAAATACAATGCGGCACCAATGAGGACAATCGCGACAAACACCAGGAAAAAGCTCACAGCCACCATCGTGCCAGAAACAGCCGCCTACTCCGGGCGCTGGTTTCCGTTGGTGGTGGCGGGAAGCGGAGCACCATGCAACACCCGGTGGACGGCATCGGCAGGGTCATCCACAAGTTGGATCAGGTCCAGGTCCTTTTCGGACACCATTCCTTCAGCAACCAAAGTGTCCCGGATCCACTCAATCATTGGACCCCAGAAGCGAACACCCAACAGCACAATCGGGAACGATGTCACCTTGCGTGTCTGTACCAGGACCATTGCCTCGAAGAGCTCATCCAGGGTTCCAAGTCCGCCGGGCAAGACGACGAAGCCCTGAGCGTATTTCACGAACATGGTCTTGCGGGCAAAGAAGTACCGGAAGTTGATGCCCAGGTCCACCCATTGGTTCAGGCCCTGCTCGAACGGCAACTCAATGCCCAGTCCGACAGATACGCCGTTGCCTTCCACAGCACCCTTGTTGGCGGCTTCCATGGAGCCCGGGCCGCCACCGGTGATCACGGCGACTCCGGCTTCGGCGAGCTTGCGCCCTACATCCACTGCCATCTCGTAGTACTCGGTTCCCGGTTTGGTACGGGCTGAACCGAAAACACTGACTGCCGGACCAATATCGGCCAATGCCCCAAAGCCCTCAACGAATTCGCTCTGAATCCTCAGGACGCGCCAGGGATCGGTGTGGATGAACTGCCCGGCACCGCTCGTGTCCAGCAAATGCTGATCGGACATTCCCTTGTCCGCCTGTTTGCGTCGCAGTTCCAAAGGGCCCTTGTGCTTGGCCGGTGCGATCTCCGAAGGCAGGGGCACGTGGACGCCCGCGACGTGGCCATTCGCGTCCGGGCTGGGAATCGGGTGCTGGCTAATGCTCATTGCCCAAGGCTAGCGCGGATGAATGCAAGCGAAGACGCTACGACGCGGTTCTTGCATTGCAGTCTGGTATATCGCTGGAGGGCAGGTTTCTGTTCAGTCACGATCTGGAGGAACTTGCCGTGACCGTGGTCATAATTGTGTCTTTGTTCGCTAGATTCGTCCTATGACTACTCAAGTGTCCGGCGATGCGCTCGTCTCCCTGAACAGCGTCAACAAACACTACGGTCAATTGCACGTCCTCAAAGACATCAACCTCCAGGTTCGGAAGGGTGAAGTCGTCGTGGTCATCGGGCCGTCCGGCTCCGGTAAGTCCACGTTGTGCCGTGCCATCAACCGTTTGGAAACGATCGACGACGGCGACATCGCGATCGACGGGAAGAAGCTCCCGGAAGAAGGCAAGGAACTCGCCCACCTGCGTGCCGACGTCGGAATGGTCTTCCAGTCCTTCAACCTGTTCGCCCACAAGACGATCCTTGAGAACGTCACGCTGGGACCGATCAAGGTGAAGGGCGTTGCCAAAGGCACGGCAGAAAGGGAGGCAATGGCCCTCCTGGAACGTGTCGGCGTCGGCCACCAGGCTCCCAAGCTCCCCGCGCAGCTCTCCGGTGGCCAGCAACAGCGTGTGGCCATTGCCCGCGCGCTTGCCATGAAGCCCAAGGTGATGCTGTTCGACGAGCCCACCTCGGCGCTGGACCCCGAAATGATCAACGAGGTCCTGGACGTCATGATCCAGCTGGCAAAGGAAGGCATGACCATGATCGTGGTCACCCACGAGATGGGCTTTGCCCGCAAGGCAGCCGACCGCGTCGTGTTCATGGCCGATGGCCAGATCGTGGAAGATTCAACACCCGAGGAATTCTTCACCAATCCGCAGAGCAACCGCGCCAAGGATTTCCTGTCCAAGCTTCTGACCCACTAGCTCCCTGCTGACCCGCATCCAGGCCCGCACGGACCGCATCCAGGCCGTACGCCGGCCAACCAATGAAAGGAATGTCATGAAGAAGGCTTTTATTACCCGGAGGAAATCTCTCCTGGTGGCCGCTTCGGCTGCACTGGCCCTCTCGCTGAGCGCCTGCGGTGGAGGCAGTGGCACCACCACTCCGCCTGTTGCCTCGGCGAGCTTCGACGCCGGTACCACGATGGCGAAGTTGAACCAGGCCAAGAAGATCACCATTGGTACCAAGTTTGACCAGCCGCTGTTCGGCCAGAAGGGCCTGGACGGCAAGCCTGTCGGCTTCGACGTCGAAATCGGCAAGGCCATCGCTGCCAAGCTCGGAATTGAACCTGACAAGATCGAATGGGTGGAAACTGTTTCCGCCAACCGTGAACCGTTCATCGAGCAGGGCCGCGTTGACATCGTCATTGCCACCTACACGATCAACGATGCCCGCAAGCAGAAGGTCGCATTCGCGGGTCCGTACTACGAAGCCGGTCAGGCTCTGTTGGTGAACAAGGACGATAACTCCATCACCAAACCCGAGGACGTCAAGGGCAAGAAGGTTTGCTCTGTAACAGGTTCCACCCCGGCTAAGACCATCGTCGAAACGTACGGTGCAGAACTGGTCCCGGCCGCAAACTACACCGCTTGCCTTGAGCCGTTGCGCAACAAGCAGGTTGTCGCAGTCACCACGGACAACGTGATCCTCGCCGGCTACGTTGACAAGGAACCGGACGCCTTCAAGCTCGCATCGGACCAAACGTTCACAAAAGAGCCGTACGGCATCGGCCTGAAGAAGGATGACACGGTCTTCCGCAACTGGATAAATGACCAGTTGGAGGGATTCGCCAAGGACGGCACGTACAAGAAGGCTTGGGAAGCAACAGCAGGAAAGGTCATCAAGACCGCACCTGAACTGCCCAAGATCGACCGCTACTAGTCGGAAGCCGGTGGCTGCCGCACTCCCCCTTGGGGAAGGGCGGCAGCCACCGACCTTGAGGACTCCCTACCTTTCCGCAGCAGCCGAAGGAAGCCAATGGACGCCATCTTCGAAAGCCTCCCCCAATATTGGGACGGATTTCTCCGAACCCTGTTTCTAGCCGTCATATCTGGCGTCATCGCACTGACAGCAGGCACTCTGCTCGCCGCAATGCGTGTCTCGCCCGTGGCTGCCTTACGGGGCTTCAGCACGTTCTATGTTGAAGTCGCCAGAAACACCCCACTCACAATTATTTTCTTTTTCTCCGCAATCGTGCTTCCCCGGCTCGGCGTCAAGTTCGAACAGTTTGAAGTCGCCGCCATCATCGCATTGAGCAGCTACACGGCAGCATTTGTTGCCGAAGCCGTTCGATCCGGCGTCAACAGCGTCCCGGTGGGGCAAGCCGAGGCAGCCCGCAGTATCGGCATGACGTTCACGCAGGTTTTGGGCCTGGTGGTCCTGCCACAGGCTGTCCGGACCGTCATACCCCCATTGATCAACATCATGATTGCCTTGGTCAAGAACTCATCCGTCGCGGGTGCATTCTTTGTCCTGGAGCTCTTCGGCTATGGTCTGCAGCTGTCAAACAGCCATGGTGACGCGGTCATGTGGATCTTGATTGGTGTGGCATTCTTCTACCTGCTGATCACCGTGCCCCTGGGCTTGTTGGCCCACTTCGTCGAGAAAAAGGTGGCGATTGCCCGATGACTTCGGTTCTCTATGACGTACCGGGCCCCAAGGCCCGCCGCGTTTCCCTCATTGGTTCAGTTGTCGGGTCCATCATCATTGCCGGTGGCGTGGTGGGAGCCATTGTCATTCTGTCTTCGCAGGGCATATTCAACGCCTCCCGTTGGGAAGTCTTTGTTAATGAATCTGCCAAGGACGTTTGGACCCAGCTCGGCTATGGCGTCCTTGCCACCCTGCAGGCAGCCGGCGTCGCAGCCGTCATTGCCTTTCCCCTTGGAGTGGCGCTGTGCCTGCTCCGCATTTCCCTGATCTCCTGGATTCGGGTTCCCACACAGGTGGTGCTTGAGTTCCTCCGCGGCATGCCAGTGGTGCTCATGATCCTCTTCGTGCTCCTGGTGTTTGCTACGACCCCCTTCACTGCTGTCGTCAGTGGCCTGGTCCTCTACAACGCAGCAATCTTCGCCGAAATTCTGAGGGCGGGTATCCAGTCACTTCCCAAGGGACAACGCGAAGCCGGTTTGGCCATTGGCCTGCGCAGCTTCCAGTCCAGGATGAGCATCGAGTTTCCCCAAGCAATCCGCCGCATGCTCCCGTCACTCATTGCACAGTTGGTCGTCCTCCTGAAGGACACGTCGCTTGGCTACATCGTGGCCTACGAGGAACTGCTGCGTAAGGTGAAGCTGATCTCAGACCTGGAACCCAGCCTGTTGTTCTCCGCGTTCTTCGTTGGCGCCGCGATCTACATCCTGATCAACTTGTCGGTTTCCCGGCTTGCGATCTGGATCGAACGGCGAGGTTCAAAGAAGGTACATTGGGCTGCGCACCTTCTCTTCATGTGCTTTTAGAGTGCTTTTAGACCTTAGCGACCAGCCACGTCCGTAGTGCACGAAGGCACTCACGGACGGCATCGGCATCGACGTGTTCATTGTCCTTGTGCGCCAGCAACGGATCGCCGGGCCCGAAGTTCACGGCCGGGATGCCCAACTCACTGAAACGCGCGACGTCGGTCCACCCGTATTTGGGCTTTGGTTCCGCGCCGACTGCGGCCACGAAAGACGCAGCTGCGGGGTGGTTCAGTCCGGGCCGGGCGCCGGCAGCAGCGTCTGTGCGAACGACGTCGAATCCCTCCAGGAGCTCGCGCACGTGGGCCTCGGCCTGGTCCGGCGTCTTGTCCGGAGCGAAGCGGTAGTTGATCTCCACCACGCAGCGGTCAGGGATGACGTTACCGGCCGTGCCGCCATTGATCTTCACCGCATTGAGGCTCTCCCGGTAATCGAGGCCGTCCACATTGATGGTCCGGGGCTCGTAGGCTGCGAGGCGGGCGAGAATTGGTGCCGCAGCGTGAATGGCGTTGCTGCCCATCCAAGCGCGGGCCGAGTGGGCCGCTTCACCGATGGTGGTCGCTTCGAACCGGCTGGTTCCATTGCAACCCCCTTCAACTGTGCCGTGTGTGGGTTCAAGAAGAATGGCGAAGTCCCCCAAAAGCAGGTCACCATGGTTGCGGGCCAGCCTGCCCAGGCCGCTCTTGACGGCCTCCACTTCCTCGTGGTCGTAGAAGACAAAGGTGACATCTTTGTCTGGCTCCCTGCCGTAGTCGAAGAGGGTCGCCGCGAGCGCGAGCTGCACGGCAACGCCGCCCTTCATGTCGGTGGTCCCCCGGCCATAGAGCACACCCTCCCCGGGGATGCCCGACTCCCACGTTGCCGGAACGGTGCCCAGTGAGCCTTCCACTGTGGGYAGCGGAACAGTGTCCAGGTGTCCGGCGAGGATGACGCGCTCTGCGCGGCCAAGTTCGGTGCGGGCAATGATGGCGTCGCCGTCGCGCACCACGGTGTATTCGGGGATGGCGCGCAGGGCGGCCTCGACGAGATCGGCGAGCGGGGTCTCGTTGCCCGAGACACTGTTGATATCGATGAGCGTGGCTGTCAGCAAGGCGACGTCCTGGCGCAGGTCCAGCAGGGCGGGGGCAGGGTTAAGGGTCACCACTCCACCTTAACTCCCCGGGCGGCTGTGTTTCGGGCAACAAATGCGACCTTTGCGGGTGAGACGGGTTTCAGCCGCGCCACGGGCGATCGATACACTGGGGCCATGACTGAAACTGCTTCCTCTGCTGTGCCCGCAAACCACCGATCAGCCTACGGATTCGGCCTCGCCACCATCGCCACCTCGCCTTCCGGGGAAGCAACCGTGCTGGATGTCTGGTACCCGGCACCGGCCCTGGGTGTAGCCGCTGAAACCCTTCGTGACGTTGAGAATGCCGATCCGGCGCTCACTGCCCTGGCTGACGACGGCAAAGACGCCGATCGCGGCACGGAGCAGAAGGTGGTCTTCGCACAGATCGACCTCGACGCCGCGCCGGCCGACACCGCCGATGCTTACCTGCGTCTGCACCTCCTTTCGCACCGCCTGGTCAAGCCGAACAGCATCAACCTCGATGGCGTCTTCGGCAAGCTCCCCAACGTCGTATGGACCAACTTCGGTCCAGCCGCCGTCGAAGGTTTTGAAATGACGCGTGCTCGCCTGCGCAAGCGCGGCAATGTAGTGGTTTACGGCGTGGACAAGTTCCCGCGGATGGTCGATTACGTGGTTCCCACGGGTGTGCGGATCGCCGACGCCGACCGCGTCCGTCTGGGTGCCCACCTCGCCGAAGGAACCACGGTGATGCATGAAGGCTTCGTGAACTTCAACGCTGGAACCCTCGGCACGTCCATGGTGGAAGGCCGCATCTCCGCTGGAGTGGTGGCCGGTGACGGGACGGACGTCGGCGGCGGCGCCTCCATCATGGGTACGCTCTCCGGCGGCGGCAAGGAAAAGATCGCTTTGGGCGAGCGGGTACTGCTTGGCGCAAACTCCGGTGTCGGCATCAGCATCGGCGATGATTCCGTGGTGGAAGCCGGCCTGTACGTCACCGCAGGAACCCGCGTTCGGGTGCCCGGCCCCAAGGACGAAAACGGCGAAGACACCAGCAAGATCATCAAGGCCGTCGAGCTTTCCGGTGTTCCCAACCTGCTGTTCCGCCGCAACTCCACCACCGGTGGTGTGGAAGTCCTGCCCCGCAAGGGCCAGACCGTGGAGTTGAACGAGGCGCTGCACGCCAATTAGCAGGAGACAAGCAATGCGCCGGTTCCGCCGCGCCATCGTTGCGGTGCTGGCGCTGGCCCTCGTGGCCGGTGCTATCTACGCGATAGTTGCCATACTGCAGCGCTCCGAGACCCTGGTCTCGGAGCGCTGCCTCGCCGTCACGGGGTCCGAAAGCTACGAGTTGGCTACCGACCAAGCGGCCAACGCCTCGCTCATCACGGCCATCTCCGTTCAGCGCGGACTTCCACCAAGGGCTGCAAGCATCGCCCTCGCCACCGCGATGCAGGAATCCAAGCTACGGAACATCAATTACGGCGACGATGCAGGACCTGATTCGCGGGGTTTGTTCCAACAGAGGCCATCCCAAGGCTGGGGAACCGAGGCACAGGTCATGGACCCTGTCTATGCGACGAACGCCTTCTATAACGGCCTCATCAAAATTCCCGGTTACGAGACCATGGAAATTACACAGGCAGCCCAGCAGGTCCAGCGCTCCGCGTTCCCCCGGGCATACGCCCAGCACGAGAACATGGGGCGCGCCTTCGCTTCTGCCCTCACCGGGCATTCGGAATCCGCGCTGACCTGTGAACTCCGCATGCCCGAAGCGGCCGGTGACCCTGCCGCCGTCGTGGAGGAATTGACGACGGCGTTCGGCTCCCAGCCGGCCACAGTCCAGGGCCGCTCGGTGCAACTGGATATCACTGGTACGCAAGCCTGGGCAGTTGCCCATTGGGCGGTAGCCAACGCCAAGTCCCTCTCCATCACGCAAGTGGATGTTGGTGGTCAGACGTGGAATCGGGAAAAACGCGACGGGTGGATTGCATCGGCCGCACCGTCTGAGTCAGTGACCATCACCGTCTCGGCACCTACCACCTGACTCCTTAGGCGAGCATCTCCACCACGGGCTGGACATAGCTGCGGAAGACTTCAGGCTCGGACAGCAGCCTGTGGCTCATGATCATGGTGCTGGGCTCCAAGTACCAGGCCCGCGGCTCGTTGAGCGGCAACTCGATAATGGTGAGATCAAAGTCCCGCGAGCTCCGGCCAACTTCCAGGAGCCTGTCCTCCACCATCTCGTTCAGGACTCCCGTAACCCCATTGGCTTCGCGCTCTGCCTCGATCTTCGCGTATTCATCGATCCTGTCCGTTGCCCATCCCAAAGCCGAACCAAAGTGTGCCTGCAGGACACGCTGAAGGGCAGGAGAATTGCCGAAGGCCTTGAAACTGGGGGGCGCGAGCTCAAGTGCCGGGTTGGGATAGGTCTTCACGAGCTTCTCCCACCAGGCCTCCCACTCGGTTTTGAGGGCGTGGATCCCACCCACATCCGAGGTGAGGTGGCTATGATCGGCATGGCGGACCTTGGGAGCAGCGTGGGACAGTAACGGTTTTCCGGCACCGTCGAGTCCAGCTACGTCGCGCAAGTACAGGGCGATGAGCATCGRCCCGGACGTGTCCATGGTGATGCGCCATCCAGAGCCGCCTGACTCATGCATCCGAATTCCTCCCTTGGCAGGTTCCCGACATGTCCAAGTCTATTCCCGTTGGCTTCCCACGGTAACGGTGCGGCAGGCACTGCTTGCTGGCGGCACATAGTCGTCTTGTGGGGAGCTCGGGAGACAAGCTACGGCATAGCCGGCACCGGAGCGAAAGCCGCGAGATGGGCCGTGAGGACGTCACTGCACATCTCGGCCGTCATCCATTCGGGCTGGAGAAGGGCGTGCATGCACAGGCCGTCCATGGTGGCCAGGAGCCGTTCAGCCTCTGTGACAAGGCCTTGCCGGGCTGCAGCTTCGCCGGGGCTCAACAGGATGATGAGGCGTCCGACAATGGCAGCGACGGCGCGGTGGCTGCGTTCGGCCTCGGCAGCCAGGACCGGTTTGATCCGGGCAGCGTGGCGGAAGGCCATCCAAACGCAGGCATCCACGGCGAGTTCTTCGTCCAAGGGAAGGAACTGACCCAAGAGGTTCAACACCGCGGCGTGCTGCCCGGCGCTGCCCGGGGTTTCGCCTTCAACGGCAAGCAAAGCTGACTCCAGCCGACCGCTGATCCGGTCGATGACGGAGGCAAAGGAGAACACGAGAAGCTCGTCGCTGCTGGCAAAATAGTGCCGAACGGAGCCTACGGCCAGCCCGGCTTCATCAGCTACTTCACGAAGGGATGCCCGTTCCAAACCGTCGCTTGCGATGATCCTGAAGACAGCTTGGACAACTTCCTGGCGCCGGGCTTCGGCATCAACAATTTTGGGCACCAGTATTTTTTAGCACGAACGTGCTTCAACACCGCTCAACACTGAGCGGCGTGGCTCCGATTTCCGATAGCGTAGACATCATGAAAATTCTTGTCACGGGTGGCACCGGCTACATCGGTTCGCACACCGTTCTGTCCCTCCAGGAAGCCGGCCATGAGGTCGTCGTGCTCGATAACCTCGTGAACTCCAGCGAAGAGTCCCTGCGGAGGGTTTCCGAGCTCACTGGCAAGACTGCAGCCTTCCACAAAGTTGACCTGGTGGACGAGCCCGCCGTCGAGGACGTGTTCGACCAGCACCAGATCGACGCCGTGATCCACTTCGCAGGACTGAAGGCCGTGGGCGAATCCGTTCAGGAGCCACTGGCGTACTACTACAACAACATCGTGGGCACACTGAACCTGCTCCGAGCCATGGACAAGCACAACGTCCGTTCCATCGTCTTTAGCTCCTCCGCGACCGTATACGGCGAGCACAATCCCATCCCGTACATCGAGAAGATGGAAATCGGTGCCAACAACCCGTACGGCCGCACCAAGGAACAGATCGAGGACATCCTCTCGGACCTGGGCAATGCGGACAACCGCTGGCACATCGCACTGCTGCGCTACTTCAACCCGGTTGGCGCCCACCCGTCCGGACGCATCGGCGAGGACCCTCAAGGCATTCCCAACAACCTTGTCCCATTCATCGCACAGGTTGCCGTGGGACGCCGCGAGAAGCTCATGGTTTTCGGTGGTGACTATGACACCCCTGATGGAACAGCCCAGCGCGACTACATCCACGTCGTGGATCTTGCTGAAGGTCACGTGGCGGCACTGAACTTCATTGCTGACCGCGCTGGCGTCCGTCGCTGGAACCTTGGTTCCGGCAAGGGATCGTCCGTGCTGGAGGTACTGCGGTCCTTCGAAAAGGCCGTCGGACACGAGCTGCCCTACGAAATCACGGGCCGCCGCGCTGGCGACCTTCCCGCTTTCTGGGCCGACGCCTCTTCTGCCCTCGCAGACCTCGGATGGTCCACCACGAAGACAGTGGACCAGATGTGCGAGGACCACTGGCGTTGGCAGAAGAACAACCCGTACGGCTACAACGCTTCCTAAAGCAACGCGGGGTCACTTCGGGCCCATGTCGGCCTGCTTTATGGGCCACAAGTGACCCCGCGTTGCTCTATTACCGACTGCATTAACGACGGCGGCCGCCCACCTCGCGCGAGGTGGGCGCCCACCGCCGCCCCCCTCGCGCGAGGTGGGCGGCCGCCGTCGTGATTGACGCTGTTGCCGTATCAGTTGGCCGGGTAGTTGCGCTCCGGCTCCCCTGTGTAGAGCTGCCGCGGGCGGCCGATCTTGGTCTGGGGATCGTTGATCATTTCGCGCCACTGGGCAATCCAGCCCGGGAGGCGGCCGATTGCGAAGAGGACGGTGAACATCTTCTCCGGGAAACCCATCGCCTTGTAGATCAGGCCGGTGTAGAAGTCCACGTTCGGGTACAGCTTGCGCTGGATGAAGTAGTCATCAGCCAGGGCCTTTTCTTCAAGGCGCATCGCGATGTCCAGCAGTTCGTCGTTGCCGCCGAGCTTGCCCAGGACCTCGTGGGCCGTTGCCTTGATGATCTTGGCGCGGGGATCGTAGTTCTTGTAGACACGGTGTCCGAAGCCCATGAGGCGGACGCCGTCTTCCTTGTTCTTGACCTTCTCCATGTAGTCCTCGGGCTTGATGCCATCGGCCTGGATCTGGCGAAGCATCTTCAGCACGGCCTCATTGGCGCCGCCGTGGGCGGGGCCAAAGAGGGCGTTGATGCCGGCAGAAACTGACGCGAAGAGGTTTGCATTGGAGGAACCCACCAAGCGGACAGTGGAGGTGGAACAGTTCTGCTCGTGGTCAGCGTGCAGGATGAGCAACAGGTCCAGCGCCTTAACCACAACGGGGTCCAGCTCGTACTGCTCGGCCGGGAGGCCAAAGCTCAGCCGCAGGAAGTTTTCCACCAGGTTCATGGAGTTGTCCGGGTAGAGCATCGGCTGGCCGATGGACTTCTTGTGGGCGTAAGCGGCAATAACGGGCAGCTTGGCCATGAGGCGGATGGTGGAAACTTCCACGTGCTCCGCGTTGAAGGGATCCAGCGAGTCCTGGTAGAACGTGGACAACGCCGAAACGGCCGAGGAAAGCACCGGCATGGGGTGGGCGTCGCGGGGGAATCCGCCGAAGAAGCCCTTCAGTTCCTCATGCAGGAGCGTGTGGTGCCGGATCCGCTGATCAAAGGCTTCCAGCTCCGTGGGAGTGGGAAGGTTGCCGTAGATGAGCAGGTAGGAAACTTCAAGGAAGCTCGAGTGCTGGGCGAGTTGCTCGATCGGGTACCCGCGGTACCGCAGGATGCCTGCGTCGCCGTCGATGTACGTGATGGCCGAGGTGGTGGCCGCTGTGTTCATGAAGCCGGGGTCATAGGCAACGGCGCCCGTCTGCTTCAGCAGCTTGGAAACGTCATAACCTTCGTTTCCTTCTACAACCTGGATGCGCGGCAGTTCAAGTTCGCCGCCGGCATGGCGCAGTGTCGCGCTGGTGGTCTCAGTCATGGAGTCCCCTTCATGAGGCCTCTGGGCCTCTATAGAACGCTTGTCCAACCAACTTCTGGTGACGCCGTCTTCGGCCCCACTGTTGCAGGGCTCCAACGACCGCAGTGCTTTCTTATTGAAGGCCACCATTGATAGTCAGTTAAAAAGCTACCGCCAGTAACCCTCCGGAACTAATCCGTTCCGTCCGGTTACTGGCGGAATGACGCGACTTGTGGCACAAGTCACAGCATTGTTATGACCTTGAGCTTAACCTCTTCACGGCCGCATCAATGCGTTCATCGCTGCCCGTCAGTGCCACCCGGATGAAGCCGTTGCCGGCATCACCGTAGAAAACACCGGGTCCTACGACGATCCCCAGCTCAGCGAACCGGGCAACAGTGTCCCACGTAGCTTCACCGGCGGTAGACCATAGATAAAGGCCGGCGTTGGAGTCATGGATCTGCAATCCGAACTTCTCAAGTGCCGGGACGATTCTCTCGCGCCGCCCGCGGTAGAGGTCCTTTTGGGCAAGCACGTGGTTCGAATCGCCCAAAGCGACGCGCATCGCCTCCTGCACCGGGTAGGGCACGATCATTCCCGCGTGCTTCCGGCTGTTAACAAGGTTGGCCATAATCGCGGAATCGCCAGCTACGAAAGCAGCCCGATAGCCAGCGAGGTTGGACTGCTTGCTCAGGGAATAGACGCAAAGGAGGCCATCCGTGGAACCACCGGAAACCCGCGGGTCCAGGATGCTCGGGACAGCTTCTCCCCCACGCTGGACATCCCACTCACCCCAGCCAAGCTCGGCGTAGCATTCGTCGGAGGCCACTACGGCGCCGATTTCGCGCGCCTGGTTGACGATCTGTTGTAGAGATTCCACGCTCCGGACACTGCCCGTGGGATTGCCCGGCGAGTTGATCCAGACCAAGCGAACCCTTGCACGAGTAGCGGCATCCAGTTCGTCCAGGCTATCCGCCGCTACGGCGGTAGCTCCCGCCAGCATCGCGCCGATGTCGTACGTGGGGTAGGCAACGGTAGGCCTGACTACGATGTCCCCGTTGCCAAGGCCCAGCAGGAAAGGCAACCAAGCGACGAGCTCCTTGGAGCCCACCGTGGGCATAACGTCCTTTGGATCCAGGTTGGGGACTCCGCGGCGGGTCGCAAACCAGTCCACGACGGCCTGCCTCAAGGCTTGGGTGCCATGCACAGTCGGGTAGCCGTGGGCGTCCGACGCCGCAGCCAATGCGTCGCGGATCAGCCCTGGAGTGGGATCAACCGGGGTTCCGATCGAGAGGTTAACGGCACCCCCGGGATGTTTGGCGGCTGTGGCCACATACGGTGCCATGGCCTCCCACGGGTAGTCGGGCAGGTTAAGGCCAAAGGCCGGTGCCGCGGAAATCAAGGAAGCAACCGCCCTTAGTGGTCTTGGTTCTGCGGGGGCAGTGCGGCAATGAACGGGTGGTCCTTGCCGGTGTTGCCGATCTTCGCAGCGCCGCCCGGGGAGCCAAGATCGTCAAAGAATTCGACGTTGGCCTTGTAGTAGTCAGCCCACTCTTCCGGAGTGTCATCCTCATAGTAGATGGCCTCAACAGGGCATACGGGTTCGCAAGCACCACAGTCAACGCATTCATCCGGGTGGATGTAGAGGGAACGCTCACCTTCGTAAATGCAGTCAACAGGGCATTCTTCGATACATGCCTTGTCCTTGACATCTACACACGGCTGCGCGATTACGTACGTCACGTCCCAGACCTCTCCACGGTTTGTCCCGGCCAATAGCCGGGGTAATACGGCCGGCAGCATGCCGGACACTCAACTTCTGACCCTATTATCCAACAGTGCTATGACGCCAACCTAGCCCGCGTCTTAGTATGAAACGGTGACTCCCCCGCATTTGCCACCTCGACAATTTCTGCTCAAAGCCCAGCCGGGCATTCGGGTGGTAGTCCGCTACAGGATCCAAGACGGCCTGACCGATGCGCTGGGGTATCTGCTGATCACCACAGAAAGCAGCTGCACCGTACGAACGCGAACGTCCGACGTCGAAATTCCACTTGCGCTGGTCATCGCAGCGAAAGAAGTTCCCCCACCACCGTCCCGGCGCCAGTAGTGGTGGCAGCTGTGCGCGGGACACTACCTACTGAACAGCTGTCCGCCATCGCTTCACCATACGGCTGGCAACAACAAGCATGATCAACGTGACTGCAGCTATGCCATAAACCCAGATGTTGCCCGCGGCGTCACCTAGCAACAACTGTTTGTCGCGTCCCCCTGACGACAATGCACCGACGGTGGCATAAACCACCACGCCTGCTACCGCCGTCGGGATAACTGAACCCGACCAAGCTGCCAGCCACAACTGCACCGACGCGAGCAGCAACAGCGCGGCGCAGACGCCCCACGGGACGTCGACGCCGGAGATCACCATGGTCTGCCGGTGGAGTGCCGTTCCTGCCGCAGCAACCAAAAGAGCCGCCAGCACGGCCGCGGCGATGCCACGGGCCATACTGGCGACTCCCTTGTTCATTCTGCTGTTCCAGCCGGGTTCAACCGGGCCGGACTAGGCCTTTGCGCGGGCGCGGTTGGCCTTGGCGCGCTCGTTGGAATCGAGGATGAGCTTGCGGATACGGATATCCTCCGGCGTCACCTCAACGCACTCGTCTTCACGTGCGAATTCGAGGGACTCTTCGAGCGTCAGGTCGCGCGGCGGCGTCAGGTTCTCGAAGGTGTCCGAGGAAGCTGCACGCATGTTGGTGAGCTTCTTTTCCTTGGTGATGTTGACGTCCATGTCGTCGGCGCGTGAGTTCTCGCCCACGATCATGCCTTCGTAAACCTCGGAGGTGGGCTTCACGAAGAAGGAACCGCGCTCCTGCAGGTTGATCATGGCGAACGGTGTCACGACACCGGCGCGGTCGGCAACCATCGAACCGTTGGTGCGGTATTCGATGGGACCGGCCCACGGCTCGTAGCCTTCGGAGATGGAAGCCGCGATACCGGCACCACGGGTGTCGGTGAGGAACTTGGTGCGGAAGCCGATGAGGCCACGGGCAGGAACGATGAATTCCATGCGGCACCAGCCAGTGCCGTGGTTGGCCATGTTGGTCATGCGGCCCTTGCGGGCGGCCATGAGCTGCGTTACGGCACCGAGGTACTCTTCGGGGACGTCGATGGTCATGTGTTCCATCGGCTCGTGGATCTTGCCGTCGATGGTCTTGGTGACTACCTGCGGCTTGCCAACGGTCAGCTCGAAGCCTTCGCGACGCATCTGCTCAACGAGGATTGCCAGGGCGAGCTCGCCACGGCCCTGTACTTCCCAAGCGTCCGGACGCTCGGTGGGCAGAACCTTGATGGAGACGTTACCGATCAGTTCCTTGTCCAGGCGGTCCTTCACCTGGCGGGCGGTGACCTTGGCTCCCTTGACCCTGCCGGCCAGCGGCGAGGTGTTGATACCGATGGTCATGGAGATCGCGGGGTCATCCACGGTGATCAATGGCAACGGCTGCGGGTTCTCGGCGTCCGTAAGGGTTTCACCGATGGTGATTTCCTCGATACCTGCAACGGCAACGATTTCACCCGGCCCGGCCGACTCGGTAGGAACGCGGGTCAGTGCCTTGGTGGCCAGGAGTTCAGTGATCTTGACGCTCTTGAGTTCACCGTTGGCACGGGCCCAGGCAACCGTCTGGCCCTTGCGGAGCGTGCCGTTGTAGATGCGGAGCAGGGCGAGGCGGCCAAGGAACGGCGAAGCGTCCAGGTTGGTCACGTGCGCTTGAAGCACGCCATCCGGGTTGTAGGTGGGAGCGGGGATGTGCTCGATGATGGTCTTGAAAAGGGGCTCAAGGTCCTCGTTGTCCGGGGCGGAGCCGTTGTCCGGCTGGTCCAGGGAGGCGCGGCCAACCTTGGCAGCAGCGTAGACGACCGGAACTTCCAGGACCTTGTCCAGGTCCAGGTCCGGAACTTCGTCGGCAAGGTCCGAAGCCAGGCCCAGGAGCAGGTCCATGGACTCGTGGACAACTTCATCGATGCGGGCGTCGGGACGGTCCGTCTTGTTGACCAGGAGGATCACCGGGAGGTGCGCAGCAAGGGCCTTGCGGAGCACGAAGCGGGTCTGGGGCAGCGGGCCTTCAGAGGAGTCGACCAGCAGGACAACGCCGTCGACCATGGAAAGACCACGCTCAACCTCGCCACCGAAGTCGGCGTGGCCGGGGGTGTCGATGACGTTGATGGTGATGGTTTCGCCGTTGGACGACGGGCCGTTGTAGGCAACCGTAGTGTTCTTGGCGAGGATCGTGATGCCCTTTTCGCGCTCCAGGTCACCGGAGTCCATGACGCGGTCCTCAACCTCACCGTGGGAAGCGAAGGAGTTGGTCTGCTTGAGCATGGCGTCGACCAGGGTGGTCTTACCGTGGYCAACGTGTGCGACGATCGCGACGTTGCGCAGATCGCTCCGCGACGCAGTGTTGGTGATGGTTTCAGACATGCGTTTATGACTCGTTTCAGTGGTGAAGTCAGTTGTTTGTATCCGCGCGCATACCTGATCACGTGATCGGAACACACAACGAAAAAGACCCCGGGACACAGGGCACCTACAGCAAGTCTAAACGCAGTTGCATTTATCAGCCTAAAAAGCAAGCCATTTACCGTCCGATTGTGGCGTCCATCACAGCACATCACGCTTTAGTAACCGGCAGTCAAGATGCTGGATTTTCTGCTTCCAGTGCCCCATGATTGCTGCAGAACCAGTGCCACACGGAGACCAACGATGCGCAAAGCCTCGGCCGCGTTCCGCCTGCTCGCACCCTTGATCGCCGTTGGCGTTCTTGTGGTCGGCTGCGGACCAAACCAAGCAACCCCACAATCCACACCCTCGCGCTCAGCCGCGCCAGTTCCCGCGGAGACTTCAGCGGCGGACAAACCCCTTAGGGTGGCGCCTGCTCCGAGCCCCCTTGACCTGCCAGTGGGCTCCCTCTACAGGAATCCGGCGAACAACCGCGACGAAGTGGTCCTCGCCGATGTGCGCCACACCGCGGTGTTGATTGGCGATTCCCAGGCCATGCCGAAGGACTCATGGCCGCAAAGGGGAATCTCGGCGCTTGGGTACAAATTGCACGTCGTGGGCATGGGTGGCACGGGATTCGTAGCTTCCAACGGCAAGACAGGCAATTACATCGACGCGCTCCAGCGTGGGGACTGGCTGCTGCCTTACGGAGATCCGCCACTGATCGTGGTCCAGGGTGGTGGCAACGATGCCTCCCAAAAGGCCACTGACGCCCAGATCACGAGTAACGCCGACCGGCTCCTCGGTGCGCTCAAGAAGCGCTATCCGGGTGCCCGGCTGGCAATGATCGGGACGTTGGCACGCGGAGCCGACAACGGTGGCGGCCGCCGTTCCGAGGTGGACGCACTCCTTGGCCGGATCGCCGCCAAGCAAGCGATCCCGTTTGTCAGCGCGGGCGACTGGCTCACCCGCTACGATGCCGTTGCCGATCTCCAGGACGGCGTCCACCTCAAGCCATCCGGGCACGCGAAGTTGGGCAGCGTTCTGGCGCGCGAACTCACGGCACTTGGTCTGACGGCACGCCCGGACACCGAACCGTCCGTTTCACCCGAATAGATGCCGTTGCGGGGCTTGCTTTGCGCCTTTTGCGGGTGATTTGGGATGCAGAGCAGGCCTAACAACGGGTGATTTAACGGCAAGAGCCGGTGGTTCCCTCTCGTGGGAACCACCGGCTGTTGCTTTTGTCTCCTCGGCTGCTGTTGCCTCGTCAGCAGAGAGTACGACGTCGGTCAGGCCACCGCGGGCGGCAGCAGCAGCGAACCGCCAGGAATGGCATCCAACAGTGCCTGCGTGTAGGCCTCGCGCGGGTTGTCGAAGACATCGTCCGTGCTGCCCGTTTCTACGAGCTGGCCCTTTTCCATGACGCAGACGTGGTCGGCGATCTGGCGCACAACGGCGAGGTCGTGGGTAATGAACAAGTACGTCAGACCAAGGTTGTCCTGAAGATCTGCGAGAAGGTTCAGCACCTGCGCCTGGACGAGTACGTCCAACGCGGAAACGGCCTCATCACAGATGATCACTTCAGGATCCAAGGCCAAGGCACGGGCAATCGCAATGCGTTGTCGCTGGCCACCTGAAAGCTCGTTCGGATACCTCTGCATCATGGACTGTGGCAAAGCCACCTGGTCCAACAGCTCGCGGACCTTCTTTTCGCGACTGGCCGCATTTCCGATCTTGTGCACCCGGAGAGGCTCTTCGATGGTCCGGAAGATGTTGTACATGGGATCCAGGGAGCCGTAAGGATCCTGGAAAATCGGCTGCACCCGCCGCCGGAACTTGAAGAGGTCCTTGCCTTTGAGTCCAGCAGTATCGACGCCGTCGAATACAATCTGGCCCTCGGTAGGCTTCTCAAGTTGGAGGACCATTTTGGCCACGGTGGATTTACCCGAACCCGACTCCCCCACAATCGCCGTAGTGGTTCCGCGCTTGACGTCGAAGCTGATGTCGTCCACTGCAGCGAAGTCTGAGGTCTGGCCCAGGCCCTGCCGGAGCTTGTAGATCTTGCGCAGGTTTCGGATCTGCAGGACCTCGTCGGTTGCGTGCTTCTTAATTGCCGTGACAGGCGCCAAGAGGTCGCTGGCTTCCACGCCCAGCTCCTTCGCCACCTGAATGCGGCGGGAGGCGAGCGAGGGCGCCGATTCCACGAGTCGCTTTGTGTAGGGGTGCTGCGGGTTCTGCAGCAGTTCCAGTGAAGGACCCGCCTCCACAACGTTGCCCTGGTACATAACGACTACCTTGTCCGCGCGCTCGGCAGCAAGGCCGAGGTCGTGGGTGATGAGCAGCACCGATGTACCGAGCTCCGTAGTCATTTTGTCCAAGTGATCCAGGATCTTGCGCTGGACGGTAACGTCCAATGCAGACGTAGGCTCATCCGCGATCAGGAGCTTGGGCTGGCAACTCAGACCGATAGCGATAAGAGCCCGCTGGCGCATACCGCCGGAGAACTCGTGCGGATACTGCTTGGCTCGCCGCGCAGCATCGGGAAGACCCGCCTCCGCCAAAACCCGGGCAACGTCTTCGGGCCCGTCCGGACGACCATTGGCCTTGAGGGTCTCGCGAACCTGGTAGCCGATCTTCCACACGGGATTGAGGTTGGACATCGGGTCTTGGGGAACCATACCGATGTGGCTGCCGCGGAGTTCAATCATGCGTCGTTCCGGCGCATGCGAGATGTCCTCGCCGTCCAGCAGAATCTGCCCCCCTGAGACGCGTCCATTGTTCGGCAACAAGCCAATGGCAGCCAGGGCCGTCGTCGACTTTCCTGAACCGGACTCCCCCACGATCGCGACGGTTTCGCCGGGCATGATGGTCAAGTGGGCGTTTTTGACGGCCTTCACTTCACCCGAGCCGGTCTTGAAGGTGATGGCCAGATCCTTGATTTCCAGGATTGGCCGTACCTGTGAGGTGACTTCGTTGATTCGTACGTTGGCAGAAGCCATGTTCGCCTCCTTAGCGCTGACGGCTCTTGGGATCAAGAGCATCGCGAACGGCGTCGCCAAGCATGATGAAGCTCAGGACGGTGATGGACAGGGCGGCTGCCGGATAGAGCAGGATTCCGGGGTTGGTTCGAATAGAGGCATTGGCCGCTGAAATATCGTTACCCCACGACATCACGCTGGTAGGCAGGCCCACGCCAAGGAAGGACAATGTCGCTTCCAGGACGATGAACACGCCAAGTTCCAGCGTGGCCAGAACAATTACCGGAGCCAGGGCATTTGGCAAGGCGTGCTTGACCAACGCCCCAAACTTGGAAACACCAAGAGACCGGGCCGCTGTAACGAAGTCCGCGTTGCGCACCTCAATCACTGCGCCTCTGGTAATACGGGCCATTTGCGGCCAGGCCAGCAAGGATATCGTCAGGACGACCGTCCAAACGCTCCTGTTCTCGCGGAACAGCGGCAACTGAGTGATGACCAGGGCACCGAGAATGATCGGCAAGGCAAAGAAAATGTCACCGAGTCGGGCCAGGACCGCATCCAACCAGCCACCGTAGTAGCCAGCCAGGGCGCCGAGAGTCACGCCGATGATGATCACTGCGAGGACGGACAGGATGCCGACAGACAACGAAGCTTGCGTGCCGTGGACAACCCGGGAATAGACGTCACAGCCTTGCAGCGTGAAACCTAGCGGGTGTCCTGAAGTTGGGCCCGCCTCAGAGTTGGCCAACTGGCAGTCGTTGTTGGGCGCCACGCTGGTAAACAGCCCTGGGAAGAGGGCAACCGTCAGCAACAACAGGATCAGCAGCGAGGAGACGATGAACATGGGACGGCGGCGCAGCTTTCGCCACGCATCGGCCCATAGGCTCAGGGGTGCCTGATCCGTCTTGACGGCGTCAGTGGCTAGCAGCGGGGTTTCATCGACAGGGGCAACGAAGTGTTCGGTATTACTGGTCATAGCGGATCCTCGGGTCAAGCCAGGCGTACAGGAGGTCAACCAGGAGGTTGGTCACGACGAAAACCAAGACCAGGACACTCACGATCGCAACAATGGTGGGACCCTCGCTGCGCTGAATGGCTTGGAAGAGTTTGTTCCCAACTCCGGGGACGTTGAAGATGCCTTCAGTGACGATGGCTCCTCCCATCAGGCCGCCCAGGTTTGCGCCCAGATAGGTCACAACAGGGATCAGCGAGTTCCTCAAGATATGGGCCATGACCACCCGGGGACGCGAGAGGCCCTTGGCCGTGGCAGTACGCACGTAGTCCGCGTTCATGTTCTCGCTGACAGACGCTCTGGTCAGCCGAAGGACATATGCGAAGGAGACCAGCCCCAAAACCACGGCCGGGAGTATGAGGTTTCCCCAGTCCGCATTGGCGCCAACCGTCGGCTTGGCCCAGCCGAGCTGGACGCCAAATACCAATTGGAAGACGAACCCGAGGACGAAGGTAGGTACGGCAATCACAACCAGCGACATAATGAGCACGGTGGAGTCGAAGAGCTTTCCCTTTCGAAGGCCGGCGAAGACGCCAAAAGCGATGCCAAAGACAGCCTGGATGATGAGCGCTTCAACGGCGAGCATCGCGGTAACGGGGAATGCCCGGGCCAGAGCAGCAGCGATGGGTTGCTGGGTGAAGTCGACTCCGAGGTTGAAAGTAAACAGGTTCTTCAGGAAGATCCCGTACTGCACCCAGAACGGTTGATCCAGATTGTATTGGGCCCGCAGGGCGTCAATGACACTCTGCGGAGGCTGGCGATCGCCGAAGAGGGCAGCGATCGGATCTCCGGGTAGTGCGAAGACCATGTAGTACACGAGGAGTGTGGTCCCGATGAAGACGGGAATCACTTGGAGGAGCCTACGCAAAATGTAGCGAACCACGATTCACCCCTCTCCATGGGTCGAGTGTTGGTGTGTCATGTTTGCCTTCCTGCCGAGGCAAGCATTAGGGGCCCGGCGCACTGGCCGGGCCCCCATGCCTTACGGCAAGTTCAGATCCTGAGGACTACTTGGCCGCGATATCGAAGTAGCGGATGCCGCCGTTCCAACCGGTTTCAGCTGAGACAACGTTGTTGCTCCACACGATCGGAGTTGCCCTGTACCAAAGGGGCAGGCCTGGGAGATCCTGGAACAGGATTTCCTGCGCCTTGTTGAACTTGGCGTTTGCGTCTTCAGGGGTCTTGGCAGCAAGGCCTTCCTTGAGGAGCTTGTCGAACTCAGGGTTCGAGTACTTCTCGTAGTTCGACGATGCGTTGGTGGCCCAAACCGGTCCGAGGAAGTTGTAGAGCGACGGGTAGTCGCCCTGCCAGCCAGCACGCGTCAGGCCCGGGAGGGACTGGGACTTGCGCAGGTCCAGTACTTCAGCGAACTTGGCGAACGGCTGGATTTCAGCGTTGATGCCGAGGTTGTTCTTGAAACCGTTTGCGACGGCGTCGATCCATTCCTTGTTGCCACCATCGGTGTTGGAAGCGATCTGCAGCGGCTTTGAACCGTCATACGGCTTGATCTTTTCAGCCTGCGCCCAAAGATCCTTGGCCTTCTGAACGTCGAACTTCAGGACGTCATTGCCCGGGATGTGGTCGTTGTAACCATCCAGAACGGGAGCCGTGAATTCGGTGGCCGGGGTACGCGTGCCGTTGTAGATGACCTTGGTGATTTCTTCGCGGTTGATCGCGTGGGACAAGGCCTGGCGGCGCAACTTGCCGGCTTCACCCTGGAAGTTCGGGTTGTAGCCCGGGATGTTCAGGGTGGAGTTATTGGCGTTCGGCCGAGTTGAGTTCCGGTCCGGGAAGTCCGTCGTGTAGGTCTTCAGGGCATTCGACGGGACTACGTCCGTGACGTCGAGGTTGTCAGCCTGGAGATCCGTGTATGCGGGGCCCGGATCGGTGTAGAACTTGAAGGTTACGCCACCATTCTTGGCAGCACGCGGACCACTGTAATCAGGATTCTTGACGAGGGAGATCGACTGGTCATGTACCCAAGCGCCTTCCTTCGCGAACTTGTACGGGCCGTTGCCGATCGGGTTTTCACCAAACTTCTTCGGGTCCTTCAGGGCCTCTGAAGGAAGCGGGTAGAAGGCGGAGTAGCCCAGGCGCAGCGACCAGTCAGCCTCAGGCTGGGCCAGCTTCACCGTGATGGTCTGATCGTCCTTGGCTGCCAGACCGGACATTGTCTGCGCGGTGGGGGCCGGAGTGGAGGTCTTCTTGCCATCAGCGCCCGTGGTTTGGTTGACGGCGCTGACATCGGCGTAACCCTCGATGGATTCGAAGAAGAAGCCGTTGTTCTGGAGGTTGGTGCTCAACGCCGCGAAGTTCCAGGAATCAACGAACGTCTTGGCTGTAATGGCCTCACCATTGGTGAACTTGGCACCCGACTTAACCTTGATGGTCCAGTTCTGCGAATCCGTGGTCTCGATCGACTCCGCCAGAGCGTTGACCGGCTTTCCGTTGGAGTCGTAGGCACGAAGGCCCTCGAAAAGGAGCTCGACGACGCGGCCACCGTACACCTCATTGGTGTTGGCGGGGAGCAGCGGGTTCTGTGGTTCGTTGCTGTATGCGGAAATGACCTTGTTGGGGTCGCTTGCGGCAGAGCTGTTCGTGTTGCTGCCGGAGCCGCCGCCGCAACCGGTCACTGCGAGGGCGATTATCGCCGCTACGCCTAGAGCTTTGGAAGTGCGCGAGAAACGCATTCCGCCTCCTATGAGTCGTGGAGTTGATCAGGGGAAATTTGTAATGACCCCCAGGCGCAGACACAGGTTTCCTACTGTGACGTTGCCTACATGTGTGTGTAAGCCTACCCACATTGTGTCCAGATGTTGGGACTCGCTGGCCAAACTGTAACCGTTCCGCAACCTCCAGATGCCTAAACTGGCGGGAATTTCAAGTCAAAAGCTACTGGGTGGTAATATTCGCTGTCTGACAGCAGGACAAGCCTGTTTTTGGGCAAAAAAAGAACCCCGGTTGAGGCTGAAGGCTCCAGCCGAACCGGGGTTCTTGGGCGAGTCGAGCGTCTAGTGCAAACCCGCCGACTGTTCAGGCTGCAGTACGCGGGCCAGGCATTGCGAACGAGGAGGAACTCCACGGGTCACCGCATTTAGAATTCGATCCGGCTGACCAGGTCCAAACACTTTCCGCAACCAGCGGTAGAGCCAGCATTGTTCCCTACCCGATCAGGTAGACCATGCCGCGGCCCGCGTCCGCGAGATTGGTGACGAAAACCCGCGCCCGTCGAAGATAGCCAACGGCATACTGGACGTCAGAGGCCCTATCGATGTGCGGCGAAACCGGCAGCCGCAGACTTAACTCAGCCTCAGAGATAATGTTCAAGTCCTGAGCAATAGCCACCACATCGGACGGAGTCAGTGCCTGCACCCACGGCTCCCAACCGTCGTCATGCATAGTCACACTTCCTTCAAACATACGAAACGCAGGTCTCGCCACCACTACAGACCCCAAAGGGGCAGTGAAGGCCTGCAGTTGCCGCCACGCTTTGTCCAGGTAGAGCATGTCGCGCTCAGGCACCGATTGCTCGAAGGTGGTACTACTGACCCCAGCCCCCGGTTCAAGACCCCAAGCATCAGCTAACGGATCCCCCGACACAACACTGTACGGGTCGGACAGCACCTGGTCAGTGATGGCGCCGTCGAAGGCATATGCGTAGTATCTGATTCCCATTCTCCAAGTATCGCCAGGGCGCCGCCTGCAGCGAGGAGGCCCGTGGCGTTATGTGGACAACTCATGAAATAGCCATGTTATCGGCGGGTTGAAGTGGATCGGGCACAATGGGTAGCCCGCTTGGCTGCCCTAAACGTTGAAGCGGAACTCCACCACATCGCCGTCGGCCATGACGTACTCTTTGCCTTCGATGCGGACCTTGCCGCGGGACTTTGCCTCAGCCATGGAACCGGCGTCGATGAGGTCCTCGAAGGAGACAACCTCAGCCTTGATGAAGCCGCGCTGGAAGTCGGAGTGGATCACGCCGGCGGCCTGGGGTGCGGTGTCGCCCTGGCGAATGGTCCAGGCGCGGGTTTCCTTGGGGCCAGCCGTGAGGTACGTCTGCAGGCCGAGGGTGTGGAAACCAACGCGTGCCAACTGGTCAAGGCCGGATTCGCTCTGGCCGTTCATTTCCAGCATTTCGCGGGCTTCTTCCTCGTCCAGTTCAACGAGGTCGGATTCGAGTTTGGCGTCGAGGAATACGGCATCTGCGGGAGCGACGAGGGCACGCAACTCGTCCTGCTTTTCCTGGTCACCGAGAATGCCTTCATCGGCGTTGAAGACGTAGATAAAGGGCTTTGCCGTGAGCAGTCCGAGCTCCTTGAGGTGCCCCATCTCCAACTTGTCGCTCTTGATCGAAGAGAAGATGGTGTCGCCGCGTTCCAGCACAGCCTGTGCAGCCTTAATGGCAGCGAGTTCCGCAGCATCGCGCTTCTTGATCTTGACTTCTTTTTCGATACGCGGGATCGCGTTTTCGATGGTCTGGAGGTCTGCCAGGATCAGCTCGGTGTTGATGGTCTCCATGTCGGAGCGCGGATCAACCTTGCCGTCGACGTGGATGACATCAGGATCGTCAAAGACCCGAACAACCTGAGCGATCGCCTCTGCCTCGCGGATGTTGGCCAGAAACTTGTTGCCCAGGCCTTCGCCCTCGGAGGCACCCTTGACGATGCCGGCGATGTCCACAAAGGACACAGGAGCGGGAAGCAACTTCTGGGAACCGAAGATCTCCGCCAGCTTGGCCAGACGGGGATCCGGCAGGTTAACGACACCGACGTTCGGTTCGATCGTTGCGAACGGATAGTTCGCAGCAAGCACCTGGTTGCGGGTCAGTGCGTTGAAAAGAGTTGATTTGCCGACGTTGGGCAGTCCGACGATGCCAATAGTAAGAGCCACGAGCATTTATTCTACCCGTTGCCGCGATGACCCTGCTTGTTCGCTCCTGAAGCCAACGCCGGCGACTGCCCTGCGCTAAAACTGTCGGACCCCTGTGACAGGGTTGCCACATGGATGGATTTGGATTTGTTTTGGCATTGCTCATGCTGCTGATCGGAGCGGCGGTGGGACTCGGCAGTGCATATGTGGTCTTTCGACGCCGGACGGCCGGGTTGGAGGAGGACTTCGACGCCGTTTCGTCGCGCCTTTCGGAGGTAACTGCCCAGCTCGCAGCAGCCGACGCCGAACGCCGGCTTCTGTTCGTACAGAACCGGGAGCTGAGTGAATCAAGGACCTCAGACGGCAGCGTGCTGCGGGCCTTGGGACCCGTGGCCGAGAAGCTCACGGCGGTACAGCAGCAGGTCTCGCTCCTGGAACGCGACCGGGTGGAGCAATATGGTCAGCTGGCACAGCAACTTCAGGACGCCAGGCTCTCCGACGAACAGCTTCTGCGTTCCACACATGCCCTTGCTTCGGCACTACGTTCCAACAGCGCCCGTGGTCAATGGGGCGAAGTTCAGTTGCGCAGGGTTGTCGAGGCCTCCGGGATGCTCCGCCACGTGGACTTCCACGAGCAAGTGCACTCCGGCCGCAGCGAGAACACGCTGCGTCCGGACCTTGTGGTGCAATTGCCGGGCGGCAAGCAACTAGTTGTGGATGCCAAGGTCCCGTTGGCCTCCTATCTGGCGGCGCAGGAACAGGTGCACGGCGAAGGCTCCATGGGTGAATCGGTTGGGCCAACGGCCAACCAGGATTCCAAGACGCTCCTGGCACAGCACGCCAAGGCACTCAAAGCCCACATCGATGCCCTCGCAGCCAAGAAGTACTGGGACATTCCGGGCAACTCCCCGGAGCTCGTCATCTGTTTCCTCCCCGCGGAGTCGATTTTGGCTTCAGCCCTTGAAGCCGATACCGCTTTGTTGGAGTACGCCCTTTCCCGGAACGTCGTCCTGGCCTCTCCGGGAACACTGCTGGCGGTCCTCAAGTCCGTCGCCTTCACGTGGCGGCAGGATGTCCTGACCGACAGCGCGCACGAACTCTTCGAACTGGCCAAGCAGCTCTATGAACGCATGGGCACGCTCGGCGAGAACGTCGGAAAGCTCGGAAGTTCGCTGAAGACGTCCGTGGACCGCTATAACGCGATGGTCGGCACACTGGAAGCACGGGTACTCCCCACAGCGCGCAAACTCAACACCATGGACGACGCCGGACTGGCCACACCCATGTCCGTGGAGGCAGTCCCCCGGGCCTTGGCTGCACCCGAGCTGCTCGCCCTGGACTCCCAGGATTCAGCAGCCCAAGAGGAGTCTGCAGCTTAAGAAGACAGGCCCGCTGCGCAGCTTCCCAAACGGGTGGCTGCCGCAGCGGGCCGGTTAAATAACACTCAGGATAGGTACACCTAGGACGAAGGACGGTTCCCGCGGCCGCCAAGGGCCCGGCTCACGTCGCCAGCCTCCTTCAGGGTGGCCCGCAGCTCCTTCGGCAAAGAGAAGAGAAGGTCTTCCTCGGCCGTGACTACTTCCTGGACTTCGCCATAGCCGTAGTCCGCCAAAAGCCGGAGGACGTCCTGAACGAGCACTTCGGGGACGGAAGCTCCGGAGGTCACGCCCACCGTGGCGACGCCCTCGAACCAGCTTTCATCCACCTCGTTCGCGAAATCCACGCGGTATGAGGTCCGCGCCCCGTACTCAAGTGCCACTTCAACGAGGCGCACTGAATTGGACGAGTTCGCCGAACCCACCACAATGACCAGATCAGCCTGCGGAGCGATCTTCTTGATGGCCACTTGGCGGTTGGTTGTGGCATAGCAGATATCGTCGCTGGGCGGATCCTGCAACGTGGGGAACCGGTCCTTGAGCAGGCGGACGGTCTCCATGGTCTCGTCCACACTCAGGGTGGTCTGCGAGAGCCAGATGGTCTTCTCGGGATTCCGCACGGTGACTTTGTCTACCTCGTGCGGGCCGTTGATGATCTGGATGTGCTCAGGGGCCTCGCCGGCTGTTCCTTCGACTTCCTCGTGGCCCTCATGGCCGATGAGCAGGATGTCGTAGTCCTCCTTGGCGAAGCGCACAGCTTCACGGTGGACCTTGGTGACAAGGGGGCAGGTAGCGTCAATGGTGCGAAGACCGCGGTCTTCGGCGGACTGGACTACAGCAGGAGACACGCCATGTGCCGAGAAGATCACCAGGGCGCCTTCAGGGACCTCATCCGTTTCTTCGACGAAAATGGCGCCTTGCTCCTCGAGGGAGCTGACGACGTGCACGTTGTGGACGATCTGCTTGCGGACATAAACGGGAGGTCCGTAGTGTTCCAGGGCTTTCTCAACAGCAATGACAGCCCTGTCCACGCCGGCACAATAGCCCCGGGGAGCTGCCAGCAGAACCTTCTTGGGTCCAGTAACCGGCGCCGCCGCCTGAACCTCTTCCGGTGATCGCCGTCTGCGGGGCACCGTGGGCATCGGAATGGAAACTGCTGTGCTGGTCATCCCTCCATGCTACCGGCCCGGCCCCGGCCCGCTGGCAGAAGGTGACGGCCGTCTCGCGGACAGGATCCAGCCGATGACACCCAATGCCAAGACTGCACCGGACACCACAGCAGCGATGACGATCCACTCACCGAAGCCTGTCCGGACCGCCGAAAAGAACTCCTGCTTGAACAGTTCTGCAACACCGTTGCCACTGGAGAGGCTTCCCATGAGTCCGCCCGCCAGATCCACCATCGCGGACCACATCGCCACAAGCACCAAGCCGCCGAGTCCGAGGGCGACCATCACGATGGAGCGGCGACGCGCTGCAGCGAGGGCCAACAGGACCGACACGACGGCACCCAGCGCTGCGAGCCACCAGAGGGGTGCGAAGGCGGCCACGCGCTCAACGAGTTGCTTCTGCGATGGTTCGCCCATGGTCACCAAACTTTCCGCCGGGACCTCGATCTGTAGTCCGCTGGCGGAGGACAAACGGTCGCGGATAAGCCTGATGAGTGGGCCAATGTCCAGGAGCAGGGCTGTATGGGATACCGTCTCCTCCGCCTRCTTCCCGCCTTCGAAGTTCAACCGATGACTGTTCCTGGCCGTTTCTTCCCATGCTTTGGGATATTCAGGCCATGACTGCATTCCGGAAGCAGCTTCCCTGAGGGCATCCGCGGCCACTGATTTGAGTGGTTCCGGAAGATTTACGGAGGACTCGAAGTTCCCCACTGCAGCTGTAGCAAGTCGGCTCTGGAACTCGGGATCCTTGCCCAACGCGCCGGCCAGGTGGACGAAGCCGTCCTCCTTGACCACGTTGACGTCCGCCCAAGCGGCCGGAACTGCGACGGCCGTGAGCATCAAGGCGAGGACCACTGCCACCGCGGAAATGAAACTGCGCAAAAGTCATCCTCGGGGTAAGGGGCCAGTGCCACCATCCTAGGTCTGTCCACAGGATAGAAAAAATGTCGGGCTTCACTGCTAAAGCTATGGATAGAGTTGGAAGGCCGGCCCAGGGACCGATTGGCCGCGACCACGGCCGCACAGCTAGCGAGGATATATACACATGCAGGTAAACGCACGGATAACCCATGGCAGCTGACGCGACCCCGGAATCGACACTGCCAGGTACCGCTGCGGAGACCAGCCCGGATAACCCTTGGCCCCTGCAGTTGCTGTCCAGGAAGCTAAAGGCCCACATCGAGCGCGCTCCCGCGGCGTGGATTGAAGGTCAGGTCATCGAACTCAACCGCCGTGGCGGGAACGCCTTCCTGACACTCCGGGACGTCGATGCTGAGATTTCCCTGCCGGCATCCGTGTGGTCCACGGTCCTCGATCGCCAGAAGATACCCCTGGAGCGTGGTTCCCGGGTGGTCGCCCTGGTCAAGGCCGACTTCTGGGTCAAGACCGGACGCCTGAATATGTCCGTCAAAGACATCCGGCCCGTAGGCCTGGGTGATCTCCTGGCCAGGATCGAGCGGCTGCGTCAGGCCCTTGCCGCGGAAGGCCTGTTCGCCGACTCCCGCAAACGGAAGTTGCCCCTGCTCCCCCACCGGATTGGGCTCATCACAGGACGGGATTCGGATGCCAAAAAGGACGTCCTCCGCAATGCGGCACTCCGCTGGCCAGCCGTTGAGTTCGACGTGCGCGAGGTAGCTGTCCAGGGCAATACGGCCGTTGCACAGATCATTGCCGCGCTCCGTTCGTTGGATGACGATCCACACGTGGACGTGATAGTCCTGGCCAGGGGTGGCGGCGCTTTGGAAGATCTTCTGCCGTTCAGCAATGAGGACTTGATCAGGGCTGTGGCCGCGGCAACAACGCCGGTGGTGAGCGCCATTGGCCACGAAGCTGACCGTCCCATCCTGGACGACGTAGCTGACCTGAGGGCTTCCACACCCACCGACGCCGCTAAACGCATCGTTCCTGATGTCACTGAGGAGCTCGCCATGGTCCGCCAGGCCCGGGACCATCTTCGCCGGAGCATTGGCAGGATGGTGGACAGGGAGACGGACAGGCTCCACGCCTTAAGGTCGCGGCCGGTCCTGGCAACGCCGGACACCATCGTCGCAGCCAGATCGGAGGACATCACCCGTCTTCAGCGGAGGTCGCATGCTGCCGTCAATACAGCCGTGGTCCGCGCGCTTGACCAGGTCCATCACCTGCGTGCCCAAGTGCGCGCGTTGTCTCCACAAAAGACCTTGGACCGGGGCTACGCCGTTGTCCAGATCGTGGGTGAAGACCAAGCTGGACACACAGTGGTCAGTAGCCCGGCGCAGACTCCGGACGGCACGCCGCTAGCCATCCGTGTCGCCGAAGGCCGCTTCAGGGCTGTGTCCACCGGACAAGCACAACTCGTCGAGCGCTGATTTCACGGCAGCTGCACGGCACAAACACTGCACGGCACAAACACTCACCATCGAACGCGAAGGACCACCATGACAGAGAACAATCCCGCAGCACCTTCACCGGATTCCTTGGATTCCCTCAGTTACGAGGAAGCCCGCGAACAACTTGTGGCGGTGGTTAGCCGGTTGGAAGCAGGCGGAGCCAGCCTTGAGGAATCGCTGGCGCTGTGGGAGCGGGGCGAGGCGTTGGCAAAACGTTGCGAGGACTGGCTTGAGGGCGCCCGTAAACGACTGGCAACAGCGAGGGACGCAACCAACGACGGCGGAACTGCCGCCAGCACAGACTAGACGGCCCAGACTAGACGACACAGACAAGCCGCCCCGGGACGAACCGGCACAGACCAGCCGCTCCGGGCGACCAGCTCACCCGACGAAAACGACAGCTCCGCCGTTCAGGATTCCTCCACAAGCGCACGTTCAGTAGCGACGTCGAAATCCGCCTTCGGCCACTTCAGGGACAAGCCCTCCAAAGCGTCCAAAAGCAGTTGCTGGACTGCGATCCGCGCGTACCACTTCTTGTTTGCCGGAACAACGTGCCAGGGTGCGATGTCCGTGGACGTCTTCTCAAAGGCCGTGTTGTAAGCATCCATGTAGTCATCCCAGAACGCCCGCTCCGCGAGATCACCCCGGTTGTACTTCCAGTGCTTGCTGGGATCATCAAGCCGCGCGAGAAGACGCTTCTTTTGCTCATCCTGGCTGATGTTGAGCATGACCTTGACGATGGTGGTTCCCTGCTGGACCAGCCTGGATTCGAAATCATTGATAGCGGCATAGCGCCGTTCCAATTCCCTGGCGTCCGCCCATGCATGGACTCGGTGGATCAGGACGTCCTCGTAGTGGGAGCGGTCGAAGACTCCCACCATTCCAGCGGCTGGCGCCTCTTTCTCGATGCGCCATAGAAAATCGTGCGACTTTTCCTCGTCAGTGGGTGCTTTGAATGCCGTCAACTGCACGCCCTGTGGATCCATGGCGCCCACGACGTGGCTGACGATCCCGCCCTTGCCGGCCGTGTCCATGGCCTGAAGAATCAGCAGCAGCCGCTTATTGCTGCCGAACTTACCCTCCGCGAAAAGCTTCTCCTGCAGTTCAGCGAGCCTGGCGTCCTGAGCAGCCAGCAAGGACTTGCCGTCGGCCTTTGCGCCGACAAAGCCCGGCGTGGCCTTGGGATCCACGCTGGCCAAGGAAAAACCGGGCCCAACCCTCAGTTCATCGGCTGGACTCTTGGCGAACTCAACTGCGACAGACATGGCTTGCCTTTCTGCATGGACGCGACCGCATGACGCGGCCATGGACCTCAGGCTAGTTCCCCGGGTACCTCGACAGGAAGTCCGCCATGCGGCCAATTGCCTCTTCAATATCCTTGACGTTGGGCAGCGTCACCATCCGGAAGTGGTCCGGCCGCACCCAGTTGAAGGCACGCCCGTGGGAGACCAGGATTTTCTGTTCCTTCAGCAGGTCCAGGACGAATTTCTCATCATCCCGGATGTGGTAAACCTCTGGATCCAGTTTGGGGAAAAGGTAGAGGGCGCCCCTGGCTTGCTGCGTGCTGACACCGGGGATCGCGTTCAGGAGATCGTACGCTTTGTTGCGCTGCTCCAGGAGCCTGCCACCGGGCAGGATGAGATCGTTGATGCTCTGGTAGCCGCCAAGCGCTGTTTGTATGGCGTGCTGTGCCGGGACGTTGGCGCATAAGCGCATATTGGCCAGCAGGTTGATGCCTTCAAGGTAATCGGCAGCGTCCTTCTTCGGACCGGAAATGGCCATCCAGCCAGCGCGGTAGCCGCAAACGCGGTAGGCCTTGGACAGTCCACTGAACGTCAGGCACAGGACGTCGTCCCCAGTCAGTCCGGCAAGGTTTACGTGGACAGCGTCTTCGTAAAGGATTTTCTCGTAGATTTCATCGGCAAAGAGGACCAGGCCGTGCTTTTCGGCCAAAGCAACGATCTGTTTGAGCGTGTCCTCGGGGTAGACGGCGCCCGTGGGGTTGTTCGGATTGATGACCACGATGCCCTTGGTTCGCGGCGTGATCTTGGATTCGAGGTCCTCGAGATCAGGTTGCCACCCCGACTCTTCATCACAGAGGTAGTGCACGGGGCGACCCCCAGCCAGTGCAACGGAAGCCGTCCACAGGGGGTAGTCCGGCGTGGGAATCAGGACCTCGTCGCCATCTTCAAGGAGGGCCATGAGGGACATGGTGATGAGCTCGCTGACCCCGTTGCCGAGGTAGATGTCATCAACGTGGATGTTCTGGATTCCGCGGGTTTGGTAATACTGGGATACCGCCGTCCGGGCTGAGAAAATGCCGCGGGAATCGCTGTAGCCCTGGGCATTGGGCAGGTGGCGGATCATGTCCACCAAAATGGCGTCAGGCGCTTCAAAGCCAAAGGGAGCCGGGTTTCCGATGTTCAGTTTGAGGATCCGGTGACCCTCCGCCTCCATTTGCTGGGCGGCCTGAAGAATCGGTCCACGGATGTCGTAAAGGACATTATGAAGCTTGGTGGACTGCTTGAAATTCGCCATTCCTCAAATATGCCACACCGGGGATGGACTCCAGTTGAGACTTAACTCACAGATACGACGACGGCGGTGACAGCCCCGCACGGGTCCGTCACCGCCGTCGTACGCGCTTTGCGTCAAGGGCTACTTAACGATGCCCTTGTCTTTCAGCCACGCAGCTGCGGCGTCCTTGGGGCTCTGCTTTTGGTCGCCGCTGACTGCGCGGTTCAGGTCCACGAGATCATCGGTGGTCAGGATCTTGGACACGTTGTTGAGTGCGTCCTTGGCCTTGTCCGTCATTTTGGCCTTGTTGTAGAGCGGCAATACTTGCTGGGCCTTGAAGTTGTTTTTGGGATCTTCCAGGACCACGAGGTCGTTGTCGGCGATCGAGGGTGTGGTGGTGTAGATGTCAGCCACCTGGACCTTATCCTCCAACAACGCCTGGAGCGTCAGGTTACCGCCGCCGTCGTTGAATGGCTGCAGGCCCTTGAGCTCGCAGTTGTAATTCTTCTTCAACCCCGGGAATCCGTACGAGCGGGTCTCGAACGTGGCCGGGGCAGCCATGGTGAAGTCCTTGCACACCTTGGCCAGGTCCTCGATGGACTTCAACTGATACTTCTCGGCTGTGGCCTTGGTTACCACCATGGCGTCCTTGTCCTCTGCCTTGGAAGCGTCCAGTACCGCCAAACCGTCCGGAAGCTTGCCAGGGAGCGCCTTGAAGACGTCCTCAGCCGAGACCTCCGTGGCCTCTGGATCAACGAAGGAGAGCAGGTTGCCGGAGTAGTCCGGGACCAGGTCCACGGACCCATCCTGGACAGCCTTGAAGTAGATCTCGCGCGAGCCGATGTTCGGCTTGGTAGTGGCCGTAAGGCCGGCCGCATTCAACGCGCCCGCGTAGATCTCGCCAATCACCTGGCTCTCTGGAAAGTCGGCCGATCCAACAACAAGCGGACCGCTGGATCCGCTGGATCCGCCGGAAGCAGAAGTGGATGGAGTGGCCAAAGGGCTGCCGCCGCACGCGCTCAAGGCGAGGGCCACACCGACGCCGGCCGCGAGGCCGCCGAGTCCACGGCGCGTAAGGGTCATGGGAACGGGATTTTTCATGGTGTACCTCCTTGAACGGCAGCCGCGGCGGGAGCTGGGGCTGTGAGATCGTCGGCCGCCGTATGGCGTCCGCTTGAGTCGAGGGTGAGGCCGGGCGAGAGAACCAGCCTCTGTAAGGCGGCCAGAACGAGGTCCACCGCAATGGCAAGGGCAGCGATCAGGAGCGATCCACCAAGCATCCGCGGAAAGTCCTGCAGGACAAGCCCATCGAATAAATACCGTCCCAGGCCACCCAGCGGTAAGTAGGCGACTACCGAAACTGTGGCAATCACTTGCAGAACAGCCGTCCGAATGCCACCGAACATCACTTGGAGGCCGTTGGGCAGCTCAACGCGGAACAGGATCTGAAGCTCAGTCATGCCCATGGCCCGGGCGCCGTCCACCACTGCGGCATCCACGCTGGAGATACCCGCGTACGTCCCGGCAAGCAACGGTGGAACCGTGAGGATGACCAGCGCCCACACGGGCGGCATCAAACCGCTGCCCGCCAACAAGGCAAAGAGGACCAATAGACCCAGGGTGGGCAGGGCGCGCAGGGCACCGGCGAGGGCCACCGCAATCACCCTGCCTCGTCCTGTGTGGCCAATGTAGAGTCCCACAGGCACTGCAATAGCCGCAGCAATGAGGAGCACCAGCCCGCTGTACTGCAGGTGCTCGGCCAGCCGGGTGGGAATGCCGCCGCTCCCCATCCAGTGAATGGGGTTCGTCAGCCAGCCGATGGTGTCCGTAAAAACGTTGCTCATGCCGATGCACCCGGGTCCGGCCGCACTGGGGCATGGGGCAAGGACGGTCCGGCCTTCGGCTCAGTGAGCAAAGCCGTGCCGTTCCTGCGGTCGGTCCGTCCGCCAGCTGCCGCACGTGTCCACGGAGTCAGGAGGCGCTCCAGCACCACCAGGACTGCATCCATGATCAAGGCAAGGACAAGTATGGCGATGATGCCAACCACAACTTCGGTAACGAAGGTCCTCTGCAAGCCATCGGTAAACAGGATTCCAAGATTGCCGACTCCCAGCAGGGCCGCAACGCTGACCAGCGAGATGTTACTGACCGAGACCACGCGGAGCCCGGCAAAAAGAACCGGCAGGGACAGCGGGAGGTCCACCTGGAAGAACCGGGCCGAGGGCTTGAATCCCATGGCTACGGCAGCATTTCGGAGATCGTCGTCAACAGAGTCAAACGCATCCATGGCAGCACGAACCAGCAAGGCCACCGCATAGATCGTCAATGCGACCACGACGTTGAGGGGATCGAGGATGCGTGTGCCCAGGATGGTGGGCAGGATGATGAAGAGCGCCAGGGACGGGATGGTGTACAGCAAGGACGTAGCCGTAGCCACTACAGACCTCGAGGTGCTGTTGCGCCGGGCAAGCTGCGCCAAGGGAATTGAGATCAGCAGCCCAAGAAGCATCGGAACGAGCGCGAGCACAAGGTGCTGGCCGGCCAAGCCGAACACCATGCCAATGTTCGCCAGGAACCACTCCATCAGGTGGCGTCCTCCCTGTGGCGGCGCACTTCCTCGATCAGGGCAAGGACTTCCGGCGCCTTCAAGACTCCGGCCACCCTGCCGTCGTCGTCCACTGCAACGCCCAATCCCGACGGCGAAGACAACGCCGCATCCAGTGCCCGGCGCAAGGTGTCTCCCTTATGGAAGAGCGAACCACCGGGGATCAGTCCGGCACCGTCCCGGGGTGAGGACCATCCGAGGGGATGTGATTCGTCGTCCACCACCAGCGCCCACTCCCCCGTCTGACGTCCGGCGTTTTGACCCTCGGTTGGTCCCACCATGGTTACAGAGTGGAGCTTCACGGAGTCTGCGACGTCGAAGGCCAGGTGGCGGAAACCACGGTCCCTGCCCACGAACGAGGCCACGAAATCGTTGGCCGGTGCCCGGAGGATCTCTTCCGGGGCGGCATATTGGGCAAGCTTGCCGCCAACGGCAAAGACTGCCACCTTGTCGCCGAGCACCGTGGCCTCGTCAATGTCATGCGTGACAAACACGATGGTCTTAGCCAACTCGCGCTGCAGGCGCAGCAGTTCCTGTTGGAGTTCATCCCGAACCACAGGGTCCACGGCACTGAAGGGCTCATCCATCAGAAGCACCGGTGGATCGGCTGCGAGCGCGCGTGCCACTCCGACGCGCTGCTGTTGACCGCCGGACAGTTGCGAGGGATACCGCTTGCCGAGCACCGATGCCAGCCCAACGACGTCGAGAAGTTCTGCAGCACGTTTGCGCGCATCCGCTTTGGAGACGCCGTTGAGCCGCGGAACCGTGGCAATGTTATCCAGAACGGACCGGTGCGGGAGGAGCCCGGAGGACTGCATGACATAGCCCATGGAGCGGCGAAGCTGCGCGGCCGGCACTGTGGAGACATCCTTGCCTGCCACCGTGATGGTGCCCGAGCTCGGCTCCACCATGCGGTTGATCATGCGCAGGGAAGTCGTCTTGCCACAGCCCGAGGGACCGACGAGGACGGTAATGGCTCCCTTGTCGATGGACATGGTCAGGTTGTCGACGGCCGGCTGGCCGCCTTGGTATTGCTTGGTCACGCTCTGGAACTCAATCATGGCTTCAGCCATACCCGGGCCTATCTTCGGCGGACGATCTTCACCCAGCGTAGCCAGCACCACCGACGATGTCAGCGACGCCACGTATTCCGTAATGAATCGGCAATGTTCAGCGTTTGCGTCGTTTGCCGCCCTTTGCTGCGCGTTCCGGGGCCTGATCGTGCCGGTGTCTTTCTGCGGCGCGCTGTCCCCTGTCCGCGGACATCACCTTTTGATGCCATTCGCGCTGATAGGCACGCCTGGCTGCGGCATCGTGTTTCCGGTTCAGGGCGGCCAGTTCGCGTTGCAGTTTGAGGTAGCTTCCCCACCGACGCGCGTCAAGGCTTCCGTCTGCGAGCGCCTCCTGCACGGCACATCCCGGCTCGGCCTGGTGGGAGCAGTCGGCGAAGCGGCAGCGGGCGAACAACACCTCAAGGTCGCCGAACATCTCCTCCATTCCGTCCTCGGCGTCGAACAGCCCGAACCCGCGAACACCAGGTGTGTCCATGAGCACCGCACCGCCTCCCAGCGGCACCAGTTCCCGGGACGTGGTGGTGTGCCGCCCCTTACCGTCACCGGCGCGCACCTCGCCAGTTTCCTGGAGATCTCGTCCGGCGAGGGCGTTGATGAGCGTTGATTTGCCGGCACCCGAAGGACCGAGCAACACCAGTGTGGCGCCGTTCGGGATGCGCTGCCTGAGCTCCTCGAGGCCGTCGCCCTGCTCTGCGGACGTGGTGACCACCTCCACGCCGGCAGCTTGGAGGATGACTTCGCCTACGACGTCGTCCGCAAGGTCGGCGAGGTCGGCTTTGGTAATGACGACCATCGGGGTTGCCCCGGAATCCCAAGCGGCCACGAGCGTCCGCTCCAACCGGTTGTGGGTAAGAGGCCGGTCCACGGGCACTACTACTGCCACGATGTCGATGTTGCTGCCCAGGATTTGTTCCTCGGACGATGCCTCGAAGGCGCGCTTGCGGCTCAGTGCCGAATGCCGTGGAAGAACCTCGACGACGGATGGCTCACCGGCGCGGTTATGCCCCAGCCACACCCAATCCCCGGTGGCGGGAACCAAGCCATGCCCTGGATAGGGCAGATGGAGCAGGCCGCTGTTGGACGCTACGAGCACCCGATTCCTATCGAGACGAACTACCCGTCCCGGAGTGTTGTCGCTTGTGTCGCCGCCCGTAGCCGGGTTGGTGCGGAAGAGTTCAGCGATGCTTTCGGTATAGCCGTAGTCTGTTGGGCCTTTCAGGTGGTTGCCGTCGCCGGCGCTGCTGAAACTGATTTTTGGGTCGCTTGAAGAAGCGTAAGTTTTCACGTTGGAACCTCTGCTGAGGCCCGGCCCCCTAGTTTTGGCAGGCTGATGCCGGGACAGGAATGGTGGTGTGATGATGGTGCGCCGCGTTTGAGTGCGGGGCGCGCAGGATTATGGCAATCATCATTTCCACCTCCTCGGCATCCAGGCCGGCAGCTGGTGGGCCGGCAACGTTCTACAGCGTAGCCAAGCCACGGGGCTTTGGCTAGGTCTTTGAAGTCGCGACTAGTTGAGCTTCCCGTCAGCAGGCCGCTCATTGTGCAGCCGCAGCGCAACGTCCACCAGGGAGACCCGGTTGAGTTTGCCGACATCCTCCAAGGGAATCCATGCCGCATGGGTGGTGCTGCCATCAACTTCGTGCGTCAGCTCGCCACCGACGATCGTCGCTTCGTAGACCAACCGGAGTGCCTGGAAGTCCCGCAGCGTACCGTCCGCCAGGGCTTCCGCGGGCCAGTGCCCGACGTCGATGCCCAGCATGCGATCAATGCGGGCCTCGTAGCCGGTTTCCTCAAAGACCTCGCGGCGGCATCCGTCCACGGGATGCTCCGCAAGGTCCAGTCCCCCGCCCGGCAGCGTCCAGCCTTCCTTGCCGTCCTGCTTCCAGTAGGCCAGAAGAATCCGGTCCTCCTGAATGATGACGGCGTAAGCGGCAGGGCGGGTGTCGAACTCCAGGGTCATGGTGCCAGCTTAGTTGGCAGCTACTTCTGAGTCGGTCTGCACTAAGGCAATTCGGCCGCCGTTATCGGCCCCGCTTCTTCCGGACCAAGGTCCGGTCCTTCGCGAAGCTCGACGACGGTCCCCGGCTTGGCGAGCTCCAGCACCTTGATGCTGTTCAAGCCGATCTTCACCAGAGGTGCAGGGGCGTACAGGGTGACCTGCGGCCCTCTGTCCCAGTACCGACCCAACAGGAAGCCGTTGAGCCACACGAAGCCCTTTCCGGAATCGGGGAGTGCGATATACGTATCCGCCGGTTCCGCAACCTCGAACTCGGCTCCCGCCAGTCCTTCAAGGTCTTCGGCCGCCCATTCAGCCAAAGCCACGGGCGTCTGTGTCCAATGGAAGGTGTAGCGCTGGTTGATCAGGACGCCTCCAAGGATGCCTTTGCCATGTCCGGTCAGGGGGCCATAGTTGATGCGGCCTAGGTTCTCCACCAGAATCTCCAGCTTGGCCGGGACGCCGGTTCCGGTGACAACCAACCCTTCGGCCGCGTTGATATCGTCAAGGACGCCGGCATACTGTCCGTCGACCCAGATGTAGGCGCGGTCATTCAACCCTGTGATTTTGAGGCGGCCCTCCACGGGAGCTCCGGGTCGTCCCGGGAGGGTGGCTTTGGCTGCATAGAGGACCATGCCGGCGTCCAGCCCCAGCTGTTCAAAAGTGAGCGGTTTGACGCTGTTTACTGCCTTGCCCGAATCGCGAACGAGCTCCAACAGGTCCCGGCCCTCTGCCAGGGCCAGGGACTGTGCGGGAAGGACAGGGGCATCCGCGAGCAACGCGGCGGACAGCTCGGGAAGGTCATTGATGCCCTGGGCTCGGTAGAACTCCTTACGGAAGGCATGGAACTTGGGTGTCAATGTTCCGTTCTCGGCAATGGGGGCATCGGAGTCGTAGCTGGTGACGGTTGGCTGGAGCATGGTGCCATCGTGGTTGCTGCCGGAACCCAGGCCAAAGTTGGTGCCGCCATGTGCCATGTAGACGCACACCGATCCACCAGCATCGAGCATCTTCCGTGCTTCCGCAGCAGCATCTTGGGCGTCGCGGCGATGGTGGTGTTCGCCCCAGTGGTCAAACCAACCGCCCCAGAATTCGACGTTGAAGAAGGGCTCGTCCGGCCGGCGCCTCTTCCAGGTTTCGATTGCCTCATCGCCCCGGCTTCCCAACGTGGCTGTCGCCCACGTTCCATTCACGGAGCCGCCGTCGAGGAAATAGTCGGTTCCGCCGTCGGCTGTGAAGAGCATCTCAGTGATCCCTCGCTCTTCCAGGGCACGGCGGTTCCAGCGAATGTAATCGTGGTCGTCGCCGTAGCTGCCATATTCGTTCTCAATCTGAACGGCGACCACGGGACCACCCGCCGATGCCTGCCGGGATGCGATATGCGGGAGAAGGTGATCGAACCACTCCTCGATCGCGGCCGTAAACTGTTGATCCATGCAGCGCAGGCCAATGCCGGGGATTCCAGTGAGCCAGGCCGGGAAGCCGCCGTTGTCCCATTCCGCGCAAATGTAGGGGCCTGGCCGGACAATCACGTCCAAACCTTCCTCAGCGGCGAGGTTGATGAAACGGCCAATGTCCCGCCAGCCTGTAAAGTCCGGTGCCTCTTCGCGCTTAGGCTGGTGGACGTTCCAGGCAACGTAGGTGTCAACAGTATTGGCGCCCATGGCCTTGAGTCGACGCAGCCGGTCCTGCCACAAATCAGGGTGAACGCGGAAGTAGTGGATGGCTCCGGCAAGGATGCGATACGGTTCACCCGAACGGTAGAGGACGGCGTYGTGGTAGCTCAAAACGGCGTTGTTCACACGGAACAGATTAGCTCAACTTACAACATTTATGCACAGGTGATGAACACATGACCAATCTTGATACTTCCCCGGCGGAGCAAGTCTGCCCCGCTGCCCCTGAAGGACAAGGCCCGTGTGTGCAGTTATGGCCTGAGCGTGAAGTTCCCCTGGGCGGAGTCCGCGCCATGAACGTGTTCCGCACGTTGCCCCAGCGCGGGTTGCCCACCGTTGGCGCCTGGTGCTTCCTGGACAGTTTTGGTCCGGACCGTGTGGCAATGAGCGTTCTCCCCCACCCTCACTGCGGCCTCCAAACCGTGACATGGCCGCTGGAAGGGGCCGTGCGGCACCGCGACAGCGTGGGAAGCGATGTGGTGGTCAAACCGGGTGAACTGAACATCATGACCGCTGGCCATGGAATCTCCCACTCCGAATTCTCGGTCCTGCCTGCAGCTACGCTGACCGGGGCGGATGACGAGATTCCCATGTCGCGGGGACTCCAGTTGTGGGTTGCACTCCCTGACGAACACCGGCACCGCGAACCCTCCTTCGAGCAACACACCGAACTTCCAGTGGCTGTTGGCGAGGGCTACACAGCAACCGTGATGGTGGGCGAATTTGCCGGTCAACGTTCCCCGGCCACAATGTTCAGCCCCATCGTCGGCGCTGACATCACCGGCGCAGGTACACTCCAGCTTCCGCTGCTTCCGGAGTTTGAGCATGCCGTGTTGGTGCTGGACGGCCACTTGAACATCGACGGCGAAGACATCGAACCAGGCCCCCTGGCCTACCTCGGCGCCGGCAGGCAGAACCTGATCGTAGAGGCCCAACCGGATACCCGTTTCATGCTTTTGGGCGGCGAACCGTTCGGGGAAGACCTCTTGATGTGGTGGAACTTCGTGGGACGTACCCATGAGGAAGTGGAAAAAGCGCGTTTGGAATGGGAAGCCGAAGGCCTGCTCGACGACGACGCTGCCGCCACTTCACGCTTCGGGTTGGTCCAGGGCCATGGTCCAGACGCAGGGCCGGAAGCCGGACGAATCCCTGCGCCGCCGCTTCCGGGCGTTAAGTTGCGTCCCCGTACCCGAGGGTGAGGTCCCCGTACCCGAGGCTGAGGTCCTCGGACACGGGGCTGATGTTCAAACCGCTATGCCCGCTGCTCGGCCACAAGCATAGGGACGCCGAACACTGGGTCCTGTTGGAGAATCCGGACATCGACGATGCCCTGCTCGGCCAGCCGCGCCTTGAATGATTCCTGCAGGCGGTGGACGTTCATGCCCAGTCCACTGCCTAGGATTACGGGACCATCCAAGCCGAGTTGTCGAACGGCCTGTTCGGCCAAGTCAGCCAAGTCCCTGCCCGCTTGGTCCACCAGACGTGAACTGGTTTCATCACCGGCGTCCGCAGCTTCGACGACGAGCCGCGCTTTTTGTGCCCAATAACGGCGACCCGTTTCCGGGGAGTGGAACAAGGCGATCAGTTTGCCAGGCTCTTCCACTCCACAGGAATTCAGCAAGGCACGGCTCAGGGTATCCGGCTCAAGTCCCTGGTTCATCCGCCGCAAGCTGTGACGCACGGCTTCGCGGCCCAGCCAGTAACCGCTCCCCTCGTCGCCCAGAAGATAACCCCAGCCTCCGGCCCGGGCCTCCTCACCGGCCGCGTTCCTACCCCACGCGGCAGAACCAGTTCCGGCAATCACGGCCACGCCCGTGCTTGCTCCCCCTGCGGCCAGGAGCAGCCGGGAATCGTGAACCACCGTGATGCGTGCCCCGGGGACATGCGGAGAAATGAGGTCGGCGAGCGCTTGCGCGTCCTCATCGGTATCAATTCCTCCGGCACCCGCGTAAACCTCGTCAATGTCACCGCCGCCGATCTTTCCGAAAAGCTCAGCGAGATTTGCCATGGCCTCTTCGCGGCTTACGTTCTGCACATTGGAGCTTCCGGCGCTTTCGTCCAGGACGGGAACGCCGTCTTCGAACCTCACACCCCGCGTTTTCGTTCCGCCGATATCCAACCCGATCACGGTACCGGTGAGTGCCTCCGGGGACGCGTGGGAATGCATGGCAGAGTCAAGATTGTTCACCGTGAAAGACTAGCTTGGAGCGCCCCGAGGAGAAACCGCAATGTCGCATTCCCTGTTTGATACGCCTTTCATTGCAGCGCCCATGGCTGGTGGAACGTCCACTGCCGCCCTGGTGCAGGCAGTTCAAGCCGGCGGCGGTTTGGGTTTTCTCGCCGCCGGCTATAAAAGCCCCGAGGCCATGACGGCCGAGATCGCAACTGCGCGTGCAATGGGCATCCGGTTCGGAATGAACGTTTTTGTACCGGATATGGCGCAACTCTCCCCGTCCCCGGCGGCTCGCGCGAGGATGGAGGCGTACCGGACGGAACTTGAAGCAGAGGCGGCCCGCTACGGCGTGGCAGTCCCGGCCCTCCGATTTGATGACGACGACGCCTGGCAGGACAAAATCGACGCGTTGATCGGGGGTCCTGTGGAGTTCGTCAGCTTCGCCTTTGGGCTGCCGGGACGCTCTGTGGTCAAGGCCCTGCAGAAGGCCGGAACTGCTGTCATCACCAGTGTGACGAGTGTTGCCGAGGCCCTTGCCGCCGCGGAGGAAGGCCCGGATGCCCTTGCGGTGCAGCATAGTTCCGCAGGAGCACACACGGCGGCGTTCCTCGCCGCCGGCCCAGGAGAAAGCACCACGACGGCGGGTCTCATCGCCCAGGTGCGTACCGCCGTCGACCTTCCCTTGATTGCAGCCGGCGCGATCAGCGACGGTTCAGCGCTTCGCGAAGTCCTGTCCGCTGGTGCGGCAGCCGCGCAAGTTGGTACGGCGCTGATACGCACGGAGGAAAGCGGAGCCCGGCAAGCGCATAAAGACGCCCTCGGCGATCCGCGCTATTCGGAGACGGCCAGGACCCGGGCCTTTACGGGGCGCTTCGCCCGCTCTCTGGTCAACGAGTTCGTCCGCGACCACCCCAACGCACCGGAGGGTTATCCGGCAATCCATCATCTGACGGCGCCGATCCGGGCAGCAGCATCGGCGGCCGGTGATCCTGAGCGCCTCAATCTCTGGGCGGGCACCGGTTGGCGATCAGCAAAGGAAGGATCTGCGGAGGATGTTGTCAGGAGTTTCCTGAACGTGCTCTGACAAGCTCGGCCAGCAACGCTTCGCCCTCCCTGACCACCAGCTCACGGAATAGCCTGACGGCGTCGGGTTCGAAGGTGCGCTCCCGCCAAGCCATGCCGATCTGACGGAAGGCAAGATCGGATTCGATGGCAACTTCAACAAGTCCCAACTCGGCCCCCGGCAGGAATTGGCCAGTTCCGGAGCCCGGCCCGGCGGGAGGCAGGATGCTGAAGCCAAGTCCGGCCGCGACCAGCCCACGGACAGTGTGGGATTCCTGGACTTCAAAGGCGGTCCGCGGACGGAAACCTGCTTCGCGCAGCAACGCTTCACCCAAGGCCCGGAGGCCGACGCCGGCGGGCAGCGTCACATAGGGCTCGTGCCGCAGCTCGGAGAGGTGCACGCTTGAGCGGCTCGCGAGTGGGTGTCGATAATGCAGCACTACGCGGAGCGGCTCCCTGTAGAGAGGCAGGGAGTGGATGCCCCTGCCGTCCGGGGCGATCGGTGCAGTGAGGGCGAAATCTGTATCGCCCCTGGCCAGTTCTTCCAGGCAGTCATCGCGCGGACCCTGCCGGAGCTCGAAGACCGTATGCGGATGGCGACCGCGGTAGGCGCTGATGAGCAGGGGCAGCGTCGCTTCCCCAAACGTGTGCTGGAACGAGACCCCGATCCGTCCCCTGACCACGTCCGACTCGTGGCGAACCCTATCCAATCCGGCTTGGAAGTCTTCCAGCGCCGCTTCGATATAGGGCAGCAATGTCCTTGCCGCTGGAGTCAGGCGGATGCCACGCCCATCACGAACAAGAAGATCCATCCCCACAATCGCGCTTGCCCTGGCCACTGCACGGCTCACCGTGGACTGGGGAACGCCGAGGAGCTCAGCCGTTTCCGTCATATGCTCCGTCCGGCCCAATTCTGCCAGGACGGGTAGGAGCGGCAGGAGTTGCACAAGCTGTTGGTGATCCGGTTCCATGCGCCTGCCGTTCCGCTCCAGCATCAGTACGAAAGTCATGCATTCCTGCATGAATCATAAGCGAATCATGCATTGGAACGCACAGTCCAGGAAGCCTAGTCTGGGCCAGTGACTAAAACAGCTGTGAGCGCTACACCATGGGACGGGCATGCCAAGGGTTCCCGTGGCTACCGACGCGTGCTTGCCGCATTGACCTTGGCCGGCGTGGCTACGTTCGCCCAGCTGTACTCAACCCAGGCGGTCCTGCCACTCATGGCAGCCGACCTCCGCATCTCGGCAGCAGAAGCCGCACTGAGTATCTCCCTGGCCACCGTGGGACTTGCGGTCAGCGTCCTGCCGTGGTCCTTTGTGGCAGACAGGATCGGCCGGGTTCGTGCAATGGCCATCGGCATCGGAGCAGCAACGGTGCTGGGGCTGCTTGTTCCGCTGGCACCGACCGTTCCACTGGTCCTCGGACTGCGCGCTCTTGAAGGCATGGCCCTGGGCGGAATCCCAGCCATAGCCATCGCGTATCTCAACGAAGAAGTCACAAAGATCCACACGGCACTCGCGGCTGGAAGCTATGTTGCTGGAACCACGCTCGGCGGACTTGCCGGACGACTGGTCGCAGGTCCAGTGGGAGAACTGTGGGGGTGGCGGGCAGCTGCGCTGGCAGTGTCCCTGCTGGCCACCGTCTCCGCGGTTCTGTTCGTGGTGCTGGTACCCAAACAGCGACGCTTCATGCCCGTACCGCCGAAGGGATTCCGCGGAGCCTTGCGCACACTGCGAGGCCATTCCACGAATCCCAAGCTGTTCTCCCTTTACCTTCAGGCATTCCTGCTCATGGGCGGATTCGTCGCGGTCTACAACTACCTCGGATTCCGGCTCCACGGTGAACCATTCGGACTTCCCACCACTCTGGTGAGCCTCATTTTCCTGGCCTATCTGTCCGGAACCGTGAGCTCCCGGTGGGCGGCCGGACTCACCACGCGCTTTGGGCGGCGCACTGTCCTGCTCTTTGGGATTGCCATGATGATCGCGGGACTCGCCCTCACGTTGGCAGAGAACCTCGTGGCCACGTTGATCGGCCTCGTGGTATTTACTGGAGGCTTTTTCGCAGCCCACAGTGTAGGTTCTGGGTGGACCGGCGCGATCGCCACAACAGGCCGCGCCCAAGCGGCATCGCTCTATAACCTCTCCTACTATTTGGGGTCCAGTGTCATCGGCTGGGCGGGAGGCCTGGCTTTCCAGGCGTTCGGGTGGCCGGCTTTGGCGTGGAGCGTCATGGGCCTTGCCATCACGACGGCGGTAGTCACCGCCGTCGTACATCGCTCACCGCCGGCGCAAACCAGGCCACTTTCGGCACCGGAAYCCCTATAATCGTCAGGCATGACAGAGGTCACAAGTTCCCGGGAGCTGTCCTCGCCGGAACGGCTGCAGGCGTTTACCGATGCGGTGGTGGCGATCGCCTTGACGCTGCTAATCCTCCCCCTCATGGAGAGCGTTGGTGAACTGGCTGACCATCATGGCACCACAGCCCAGTGGTTTGCCGAGGAGCGGTATCCCCTCATGGGATTCGTCCTGAGCTTTGTCCTTATCTCTGTTTTTTGGGTGCACCATCACCGGCTGTTCCGCAACGTCCGGCTCGTGGATTCAGTACTTTTGTGGCTGACTATCGCATGGATGTTCACCATTGTGTGGATGCCGGTGGCAACCGCACTGTCAACACAGATGCAGGGGGATTGGGCGCAGCCGCTTGTCTACATAGGCACGCTTTTCGCTACGAGTTTCCTGCTGCTGCTGGCCCGCGTCTATCTTCGCTCGCACCCGCACTTGCATGACCTGGACGAGGCGGCCACGAGGTCTGGGATCCAGGCCGGGACCATCGTGGCGGCGCTCTTTCTCGCCGCGCTGATCCTGGCTCTCATAGTTCCAGACTTGGGAAACCTGCCATTGCTCCTCATGGTGCTCAGTGAGCCACTCCAACGGCTCGCCCGGCGTCGGAGCCTCAAGAACAGCGAGCGACAGCCCTTGGACCCAACCCCAAAATAATCCACGTAGTACCCGCGCCATCACGGACAAATATTCGGGAAGTACCATCTGGAACGAATGGTTAGCCAGGATTTCAGTGATTATGATGAATGAGAGGCAATTTCAGGAGGATCCGTGAGCAACCCCGCGAAGAATGTTCGGCCAACGTCAGGTAGCGCCGAGCCGCTGGACGCCATAGATGAACGGATCCTTGCCGCCCTGGTGGAGGACGCCCGCATCTCCAACAAACAGTTGGCAGAACTAGTGGGAATCGCTCCGTCCACTGCGCTGATGCGGACAAGGGCCCTGTCCGAACGCGGGATCATCGAAGGCTTTGAGGCGATCCTCAGCCTGCCGGCCATCGGCCGCTCGGTGCAGGCGCTCATTGCCGTCCGTCTCCGCGCCCATGATCGGGACCAGATCGACCGCTTCACGGCACGCGTCCCTAAGCTGCCCGCAGTGATCTCCACGTTCCACACCACAGGTTCCGTGGACTACCTTCTGCACATTGCAGTCGCCAACACCGACGACCTCCGCAACTGGCTGCTGGATAACCTCGCGACTGATCCGGTGGTTGGCCACACGGAAACCACCATGGTCTTCCAGCACATCCCGGGCAACCGCGGTCCGCTCCCCGAGTAGCTCAGGCGCGCCTGGCACGCCGGAGTGACGCCGCGGCAAGCGCCAGCGCTGCAACCCCGCACAGCACGGTAAAACCAACGACGGCGGTCTGCAAGCCAAGTGCCGAGACCGCCATTCCCAAACCAATCACCGGAACTGCGCTCCCCAAATAGGTGATGACGTATACCGTGCTGATGACCTGCGCATGCCGGGCTGCCTCGACCTTCCCGGCAACATCGTTGAACACCTGACGGAAGGCGATGCCCTGCCCTGCACCCGCAGTGACGCTGGCTGCAACCAGCAACAACGGACTCGACCAAGCTGCGGCAGCTCCCACCAGGACTATCGAGATGCCCAACACCGCCAGGGCAACGGGGACCAGGTAGCGTCCGCGTACTCCTACCAGCTGGCTGAGCGCCGAAGCACCCAGGGTCACCCCAGCCAGCAGCCCGATAAGGGGTCTGGAATCAGCATGCACCACCGTTGCGAAATATCCGGGAGCCAGCGACAGGCAGAACCCAAAGACTGCGAAGCTCAGGAAGCCCACTGCCGATGCCATCCAAAAGGCACCGCGGGCGTGACGGGAAATGGCGGGTTTTCGTGGAGCGAGAACCTTGAACGCCGGCTTTCCTGCAGCGGGGGCAATCGCGGGCCTTGCCTTGAGTAGCCAAAGTGGAATAAGCGTGGCAAGCAGCACCCCGGAGTGGATGTAATAGGGCGTTCGCGTAGGATCCGGAAGCAGCGACAGGAGACCACCGATCGCGGGTCCGGCAGCCACGCCACCAGCCGAGGAGAGCAACGTGAAACGCGAGGCCCAATCAGGCCTCTGGGGCAATAGTTCACGCAGCGCTGCGGAGCTTGCCCCGGTGGCCAGCCCTACGGCCACCCCTTGACAGGCCCTGCCAAGGGACAGCACGGCAAGACTGTCCGCATTCGCGAAGATGATGCCGCCCAGCAAGCCCATGACGACAGCAAGGACCAGTGCTGCCCGCCTCCCAATGTGATCGGACCAGTGCCCCGCCACCATGAGAACCGCAACAAGCGCCAGTACGTAGCTGGCAAAGGCCACTGTGACCTCCAAGGAGGACATACCCAGGCTTGCCTGCAGCAAAGGATAGAGAGGTGTAGCCAGATTTGCGCCCACCAGCAAGGCGAACATCACTGTGCCGGCCAGGACCAACCGTGCAGTGGTGGTGGCATCCCAACTCCAGACGCCGGCTTTGGCCGGACGCATGCGGAGTTCGCTCAAGACAGTCATTTCCGTGCCTTTGGTTCGAGGCTGCACACGGCTTCCTTGTGGGATGGAGAGTGCAGCCAGGTTTCGGTAGCAACAGATTGCCGTAGGACTGCGCTCAGCAAAGCAGAAACGTGGGAAAATTGAGCAAAATACTCAAACTAGCGTCGTCTAAGTGAGCCGGAGTGACCATTTGAATACCTTGGACCCCATGGACTTGAAGATCCTGCTGGAACTCATCAAGGACCCCCGCATCCAGATCGCCGAGCTCAGCGACTCACTCGGCATCGCCCGCAATACTGCCCAGAGCCGCCTTAAACGGCTGCTCCGGTCCGGGGTCCTCCAGGCAGCAGGCCGCGAAGTGGACCTCGAAAAGGTGGGGTACGACGTCGTAGCTTTCATCACCATTGAAGTGACCCACCGCGAACTCGATGGCGTCATCGGCGCCCTGCGGTTGATTCCACAGGTGCTGGAGGTCCACGAAATCTCCGGACGAGGAGATCTCTGGTGCCGCGTGGTGGCAACCGATACGCATAATCTGCAATCCGCGCTGAGGTCCGTCCTGCGTACCAAGGGCGTCATCCGAACAGAAACTGTCCTGGCCCTCCACACGCATATCCCCTACCGCACCGAGCCTTTGATGGAAAGGTTGGCCGGTTCCACCAACACGCGGTCAGCATGAACGCTTGAACACCGGTTCCAGCGCTCCGCCGCCACTAGGCTTTTGACCATGGATTGGCTCTCACACATATCGCACATCAACTGGCTCGCTGTCCTCCTGGCTTTCATATCAAGCATGGTGATCGGGTTCGTTTGGTACATGCCGGCCGTCCTCGGACGCCGGTGGATGCAAGCGATCGGCAAAACCGAAGAGGACCTGAAAAACATCGACGGCGGTGCGGGCATCTGGATTCCCATGATGCTTGCCGCGGCGCTCACCAGCATCCTCCTGGCAATCCTGATCAGCGCCCTGGAGCTCAACACTTTCCTGGCCGGTGGCCTCTTCGCCCTGATCCTGGCCTTGGTTTTCCGTGCCGGAGGACATGTCATCCACAACGGTTTCGCCGGGCGCCCCTCTGAGGTGACCGTTATTGACGCGGGGCACGACATCCTCGCCATGACCATTGCCGGGGCCATCATCGGTGCCATGCAGTAGCGTTCACTCGTGACCATCATTGATAACGCCGTCTATGTAGAGGGCGTACGCACAGCCACCCCGCACAACCTGGAGCAAACTTTCGAGACACTCTCGGAGCAAGGTGGCATGGCGTGGATCGGGCTATACCGGCCCACCCGGGACGAGATGGCCGCCGTCGCCCACGAATTCGGCCTCCACGAACTCGCAGTGGAGGACGCCGTTTCAGCGCACCAGCGGCCAAAGCTGGAGCGCTACGACAACAACCTCTTCACGGTCCTGCGCCCCGCCCGCTATCTGGATGCTACCGAGACGGTGGAGTTCGGCGAGCTGCACATCTTCACTGGTCCCAACTTCGTGGTGACCATCCGGCATGCTGAGACCGGCGGAGTTGCGCGTGTCCGCCACCGTTTGGAGCAACGCCCGGACCTCTTACGGCATGGACCGGAAGCGGTGCTGTATGCCCTCCTGGACCAGGTGGTGGACGATTACGCGCCCGTTGTGGCTGGACTCGAGAACGACATCGATGAAATCGAGGATCAGCTCTTCAGCGGCGATACGGCGGTTTCACGGCGAATCTATGAACTTGCCCGTGAAGTCATCCAATTCCAAAGGGCCATCCAGCCTCTTCCGGACATCATGGTGCTGCTGGAGAAAGGCTTCGAGAAGTACGGAGTGGACATTGAGCTCCAGCGTTCCCTCCGCGACGTAGAGGACCACGTCCAGCGCGTCATCTCCAGGGTGAACTCCTTCAGGGATCTCCTGCAGAACGCCCTGACCCTTGACGGCACCCTGACGGCGAATCGCCAGAACGAGGCGAGCGCTGCGCAGAACGAACAGGTCAAGAAGATTTCCTCGTGGGCCGCCATTCTGTTCGCACCCTCCTTTGTGGCAGGCGTTTATGGCATGAACTTCGACCATATGCCGGAGCTGCACTGGGACTTCGGCTATCCAATGGCCATCGGGCTCATGGTCGGAGCAGCACTGCTCATGTATCTCATTTTCAAGCGGAAAGGCTGGCTGTGACGCCCCTGCTCGGCCCACAACGAGGGAGCCGCCCGCAACGAGGGAAGCAGGGCAACCGGGAAACTGTCCTGGCGCTCTTGGAGGGCATCACGCACGACGCCGGACGGTTGGGTTTCCAGCTTGAGCCCAGTCAGCATGAAGCAGCGCAGCGGTTGGCGGCCTTTGGTRCAGCGGTAACGGCCCGTCGTCGTGCGCTACAGCAGAGGACGCCTCGAAGCATCTATCTCCACGGACCTGTGGGTCGCGGTAAAACGTGGCTCATGGACAGTTTCCATGACAGGCTTCGGGCCCGGAAACGCCGGGTCCACTTTCATGATTTCTTCCGCAGGCTGCATGCGGGAACACATCGTTCCGTTTCCGCGGATGGAACCGCCATTCAGCACTCGGTGGACGCGCTCCTGGCGGACATCGATGTCCTGTTCTTCGACGAATTCCATGTCCATGACGTTGGGGATGGAATGTTTATCGCGCGATTGCTGCGATCCGCGGCGCAGCGCCGGATTCCCTTGGTGGTGACGTCCAACTACGCTCCGGACGATTTGTTGCCCAATCCCCTGTGGCACGACCATTTTGTGCCCACCATCGAAGCCATCAAAGAGATGATGGAGATTGTGGAGATCAACGGCCCCGCCGATTTCCGGCGGTTTCCTGCAGCAGGTACAGAACCCGGCGACTCGCCCAAGGCCTTCAGCTCTGGCCGGATCATCACGCCGGGCACGCCCAAACAACTGGGACGGTTGGGGCTCTTCCGACCATCCGCGTCCCAAAGCCGTGTGCTGACCCCAACAACGCAACCGATCGTGGTCAAGAACGCAGACCCGGACCTGCTCTGGGTGGGGTTTCCGGAATTGTGCGCAGGGCTGACCTCCAGCGCGGACTTCCTGGCCTTGGCGCACAGTTTCAAGACCTGGGTCATCGACGACGTTCCCTCCCCTGCCGGGGGCGACCCTGCTTCTGCGCCCGCATGGCAGCGGTTCAGCAATGCCGTGGACGTGCTTCACGATCAGGACATCACCTTGTTCCTGATCGGCGCCGGACCCCTGGACTGGGACGCGGAGCCCTCCGGCAGCGTCCTGCCCGTGGACCTGGCCCGCATTGCCAGCCGCCTGTCCCTGCTGGGCAGGTCCGACCACGACGATGCCCTGGCAATCGAAGAGGCCGCCGGAAGCTGAGCTTCGGGCGGCCTCGTGCGGGTGTTGGCCCTTTGGTCTTCTGTCGCTAGATCACGCCGCCGGCAGCAGACGGGGCGCTCGTGTCGTGTCCGCCGTCGCCGACGCTCTCACGGGCAACATAGTTCTCGATATCGAAGAGGTTCTCCGCCCGCTCGGTGATGTTTAGAAGCGTGGTCATGGAGGCAACTTCCTCAACCTGTTCCTTCAGGAACCACAGCATGAACTGCTCGCCCAAGGCGTCGCCCTCAGCACGGGCGGCGCGGAACATCTCTTCAATGTTGCGGGTGACTTCCCTTTCCTGTTCAAGAGCCTAAGCGATGGGTTCCTTGGCGTTGGAGAAGTTGTTGCGTACCGGGGCGATGCCGGGGATCTCGACGGGCACGTTGCGGTCCAGCATGTACTGGACCATCATCATGGCGTGATTCCGTTCCTCGAGGGACTGGCGGTAAAAATGCCGGGCAAGCTGCGGCAAGTCCTGGCCGTCAAAATACACGGCTACTGCAATGTATTGCTGGGAGGCCGCAAACTCATTGGCGACCTGAACGGACAACAGCTCATTGAATGTCTTCTTAGCCATGGCACCGATCCTACAGCCGGGCCAAGACAGCCAGGCAGTCATCTGTTAAGCCAGCAGCAGAGCGAACCAAACACCGGCAGCGGCAGCCCCGACGCTCACGGCCATGGAACCCAAGCCGTTGACAAGCGCCAGCCCCAACCGCCCGCTCTGCACCAACCTGATGGTCTCCAGGCTTGCCGTACTGAAGGTGGTATAGCCGCCCAGGAAACCAGTGCCGAGGATCAGTTGAAGGGATTCGGGCGCCTGCCCCTGCATCACCACGCCAGCCAGGAACCCAAGGAGCAAGGAACCGGAAACATTGATGAAGATGGTGGCCCACGGCAGGGCAGTACGTACGCGTGCCCGGATGAGCCCATCCATCATGAATCTAACAGCCGCGCCCAGTCCCCCCGCCAAGGCCAACAGGACGATAGTCATGTCGCCCGCCCGTGATGCCACGCAGCGAGCCATATTCCGGTTGTGGTTGCCACCGCCCCACCCAGCAGGCTCACACCCAGATAAGTTGTGGCGCCAGGCGTGTCTCCCGCAGTAAACAGGCGGACAGCATCCAATGCGAGCGTGCTGTACGTGGTGTAGGCACCCAGGAAGCCTGTACCCAAGGCGAGGCGCAGCAGCCGGCGACGTCCGACGTCGGGCCCCCTCCTGGAGAGTCCTTCCAGCAAGGCGCCGAGCGCCAGGGCGCCGGAAAGGTTGATAATAAGGGTGGGTAACGGCCATGCCCCTGGCGCGGGAATCAACAGTCCGAGGCCGTACCGGGCGAGCGCCCCCAAGACACCACCTGCGGCCACGATTCCGATGAACCCCCAGTGAAGATGGACAGGACGCCTGATCTCAGTCGTCATCATCCACCGGTACCCGTGGCTCCACGGGTACAACGAGGACAGGACGGTCCTGACGGTGGAAGAGCTGCCTGGCAATGGAGCCAGCTGTCAGCTCTTTAATGGCCGATCCGAGCTTCCGGTCCCTGGAGCCCACCACAATCATGGACGCCCCGATCTCTTCGGCCTCACGGGCCAGGGCCCGTGCCGGCTCCCCTGCCAGGGAAACGATGGACCAGTTCAGATCGGCTTCGGCCAGCTGGGTGGCAATTGCTGTCCGAACGGATTCCGGGGCATCCTCGGCGTCATCGTCCACACCGTCGGGATCAATCGGGGCAGACGGGCCACCCGTGGTGCCATCCACCGGATACACCGTCACATCGACGAACGCGCACACCAGTGGGAGCCCGGCGCTCAGCGCCACCTCAGCGGCGCGCTCGACGACGACGGGCCGCTGCCCGGGCATGACGCCTACCAGGATGGGGCCGGCGAGGCCTTTAGGTACTGGGGTTCCGGTCATCGTGAAGGCCTCCTGTCAGACTTTCTTTACGACGCTGGACTTGAGCTGCATAGGGCCGAACCCGTCCACCTTGCAATCAATATCGTGATCCCCCACGCCGTCAACGAGCCGGATGTTCCGCACTTTGGTGCCCACCTTGATGGCCGTGGCACTGCCCTTGACTTTGAGGTCCCTGACCACTGTGACGGTATCGCCGTCGCTCAGAATATTGCCCACCGCGTCTTTGATGACGTGCGCCTGCACATCACTCTCGGCGGTGGGTGACCATTCGTGGGCGCATTCAGGGCAAACGAGCAGCACGCCCATCTGGTAGGTGTATTCACTGGAGCATTCGGGGCACGGAGGCAGGGAGTCGTTCACAGGGTAATTCTAAGGCGCCATCCACTGCCGCCCGGCTCTTCAACCACAGCCCGATCGCGTGCCTCGGTCACAACCATATTACGAAGGCGCGCCGCCGAATCTGTTGCCCCATGTCGGATCGACACATAGGCTCAATAATGTGAGTGGCGGGGACGGTGATCCGACAAGCGGTACCGACCAGCGACCCGTGAAGGAAAAACAAGCATGGCTACAGGCACAGTAAAATGGTTCAACGCTGAAAAGGGCTTCGGATTTATTGCCCCGGACGACGGTGGCCCGGATGTATTCGCCCACTATTCCGCAATTACCTCCAGCGGATACCGTTCCTTGGACGAGAACCAGAAGGTCCAGTTCGACATCACCCAAGGCCCCAAGGGACCTCAGGCGGAGAACATCCAACCCCTCTAAACTCCCACAAGAAACCGGCCAGGCACGTTGTGCCTGGCCGGTTTTGTTGTAGGCGGAATCTGTGGAGCTAAGGCGCGTTGACTCATTGAAAACCTCCGCGTAGCCGGATACGTTGCCTCATTTGAAAACCTCCGCGTAACGGCGTGGTTCGCAAGTGTGGCGGCGGTTCGGGGCTATGCCCGTTTTCATGGAGCTAACGATGGCCCAGCGGCAAGCTGTGACGAAGAAGAAAGCCCTCGCCTATAAGGGTGCTGATCGGTCAGGGAAGTCCCGGATCCTGAACGAACTGGTCGAGCTGACCGGTTGGCACCGCGACTACGCCCGGGCAGCGCTGCGGGAGGCTCTGGTCCTGAAAGTTGTCAGGCCCAGGCCGGGCAGGACCCCGGTCTACGGCCCCGATCTGGTGCCGCCGCTGATCAAATGCTGGGCGGTGCTGCGCGCCCCTGCCGGCAGGCTGTTGGCCCCGATGCTGCCTGTCTTGGTGCCGCTGCTGCGCCGGGACAAAGAGCTTGAGATCACCGACGGGCAGGCGGATTTGCTGATGCGAATGAGCGCGGCAACCATCGACCGCAAACTCGCCGGCGAACGGTCGAAGATGGTCCTGCGGGGCCGATCCCACACGAAGCCGGGCACTCTCCTGAAATCCCAGATCCCGATCCGTACGTGGGCCGAGTGGGACGACGCCGTCCCGGGATTTGTGGAGATCGATCTGGTCGGCCACGAGGGAGGCAACAGCTTCGGGGAGTTCTGCTGCACCCTGACGGTGACGGACATCGCCACGGGCTGGACCGTGAACCGGTCGGTGCGGAACAAGGCCGCCAAATGGGTCTTCGAGGCCCTTGAACACGTCACTGCGGTCTTTCCGTTCCCCATCATCGGCATCGATTCGGACAACGGATCCGAGTTCATCAACGAGCATCTGCTGGCCTACTGCCACGCGCACCAAATCACGTTCACCAGATCCAGGCCAGGCAACAAGAACGACGGAGCCCACGTGGAGCAGAAGAACTGGGCCAGGGTCCGGGAACTGGTCGGCTACCTGCGCTACGACACCACCGCGGAGTTGGAGAAACTCAACGAGATCTGGGAGCTGGACCGTGTCTTCACCAACTACCTGCTGCCCCAGCAGAAGCTACTCTCCAAGCAGCGGCACGGCGCGAAAGTCACCAAGAAACACGACGCGCCAGCCACACCCCACCAACGCGCGATCCGGCATGAACGGATGCACAAACGCCCTGTCATCCAGATGAACGCCGCCTTCAAACGCATCAAGCCCGGAGCCCTCTCACGTCAGATTCTGGCGCTCACAGGACAGCTGGAAACACTGGCCCTGGTCAAGAAACCAGCACCCCTCAAACCCGTAAACCGAGCCTGGAACGGCTAGGCAATCCGGAGGTTCTTCAACGAGGCAACGAAGCCACTCATCCGGAGGTTTTCAAATGAGGCAACGTATTACTCTTCCCGGAGGTATTGCAATGAGGCAACAGGGGGATCGACGAGGGTAAGCCAGTGCACACCGCCTACACGCGCGCGCTGCCATAGAAACTGTCCCGGCCCCCGCTTCAGCGAAGGACTTGGATTTCCTCCACGACATGGCAGAAAAAACGGAACATCCAGTATCGTGGTTTCGGCGCTTTCCGCGCTGATGTACATTTCAGCGCTAGCGAGTCTAAGATTGGGCATGAGCGAAATGACTGTGACGGACGCACGGAGCCGACTCTCGGAGGCAGTCGATACCGCCCGGGTGAGCCATGAACCGGTGTATCTGCTGCGCCGTGGCCGCCGCGTCGCGGCGCTAATCGACGCCGAAGACCTCGCCACGCTGATTGAAGCCGCCGAAGACCTGGAAGACCTCCGGGCGGCGAACGCGGCGCGGGCCGAAATGGCCGACACCGGCGAAGGCCCGGTGCCTTGGGAGGAAGTCAAGGCGGAACTGGGCCTGGCGTGAGCTATGCCGTGCAGGTCGCGCCAGCCGCGCTGCGGCAGTTGCGCAAACTCCCACCCGATGCACGCCGGCGGATCCAGGCCGCCATCGAACTCCTCGCCGAAACCCCGCGCCCGCCGGGGGCGAAGAAGCTCGCCGGAAGCAGCGGCGACTGGCGCGTGCGCACCGGCGATTACCGGATCATCTACGAGATCCGGGACGGGCAGCTGATCGTCCTGGTTGTCGCCCTGGGCCACCGGCGGGACATCTACCAGCACTAGGCAAGGACGATACCGCCAAGTCAGGCGCTGTCAGGTTGTCTTGAGCACGCGGCGAGGTCGCCATTCACCGCGTCGACGGCCAGCGTCGTTATCGATAAGGCTCAGGGCCCGTTTCATTTGTGGCCCTTCTCGGTCGACCTCCTAAGAGGCTCCGGATTTAGTGCGCGTGTTGTTTGTCAGGGTGTGTCGCGATCCTGCCAGTCCGGCGCCTGAATGAGCTCCACTCGGTTACCATCTGGGTCGAGCAAGTAGATCAGCAGACCCCCTGCGTTTGGGCCGGAATCCGGCTTAACCGGTTCGGACAACGCGCCATATCCGAGCGCTGTCATCTCAGCGAACACCTTCCGGACATCAACACCCGTGAAGGCAAGGTGCGCCGTTCCCGGCTGCGCCTCAGTGGGGTTGATGGCGGTTGGAGGATCCTCGACCTGGACGAGTTCCAGCTGAAAGGTTCCGTCAGGCGTCGTGAGGAGCAGCGCTCTGACCTTCACGCCCGGACGGCCGAAGAGTTCGCCTATGTAGGACCCTGACGTCCAAGCCTCCGAACGGATCAGTCCGAGCCCGTCGGCATAGAACCGTGCGCTACGCTCCAGGTCCGCGACATGAAGGGCAGTGTGATGATGTCTGATTTCGGCTTTCACTTCGCTCCCTGTTAATTGCGGAGGGGCTCGGCCCTGACGGGGCCTCAAGGTTTGTGAAACCCCGCGCCTGGTGATTCAGGTTCCGATTCCCAGATGTGCTCCCCCTGCCACATCAAGAGACACTCCCGTGATGTAGCGGTTGTCCGGATCGGCAAGGAAAAGGATGGCGCGGGCGACTTCCTCGGGTTCGGCAAACCGGCGCATCGGCAGTTGGGCTGCCCTCTTTGCCCTGCTGGCAGCCGCTCCCGAGCCGGAATCCTTGTCGAACTGTGCCCGCATGGGTGTGTTCACCGGGCCTGGGGCGATGGCGTTGACTGAGATGCCGTCAGGCCCAAGCAGTTCGGCGAATGACCACATGATGTGCAGAACGGCGAGCTTGCTCGCGTTGTACGGCAAGTAATTGAGGCGTGCTTCTTTGGCCGCGACGGAGGACAGGACGACGATGGCGCCGGCCGTGCCGGACTCAAGCATGGACTTGGCGGTCTCCCGCACCATCGTGAAGGTCGCCGTGGCGTTGATCCTCAGAATTGAGTCGAATTCTTCTGTGGTTGTTTCCATGATGTTGGGGGTGGGGCCCAGCACTCCGGCTGCATGAATGAGGACATCTACTCGACCATATTTGGCTGCGATGTCCTTAACAAGGGTCGCGCATTGTTCTTCCGACGTGATGTCGAGGGGGTAGAACTCCTTTAGCGATTGGCCCTCTTTAGGGGACCGGTCCCCGCCGATGACGACGGCGCCTGCCGCTGTGAGTGCGCTGACGGCGGCGTCGCCGATTCCCCCACTCGATCCCGTTACCAAAACCACTTGGTCTTTGAGGCTCATTTTCAATCCTTACTTGGTATTGCTCAGTTCGGCCGGTGCCACTGTCTAGTTTTTCGCGATGCTACGGGGTAACCACATCCTCAGCGCCGTAAACTGCCGCTGCCAGGAGGGCATCGGCGATTTCTGTAGCGTGGAGTGCTTGAGCGAACCCGACTGCGGGACTTTCACCCGCGCAGAACTTTATCGCCGCCTCTGCCTGGCGAAGGAAGAGATCCGAGGGCTCGAAAGTGTTCACGGAATGGCCACCGTCACGGTCCCAGATGTGAACTGAATCGTTGGACCACAACAGCCGGCCTGTAGTTGCCAGGACATCGATGGTGAGGCTCCAATCGCCCTGGTTGAGACCTTCCGGCTCCTGCCAGGGAGACCAGTAGCTCTGCATCGTGAATACGGCACCCTCAGGAAATTCGAGGGCGGATATGACATGCTCTGGCACCGGGGACCCATACAGGCTGCTGCTGGTACTGGTAGTCAGCACCTTTGGGTCACCGTCAAACCATGATGAGACCAGTTCGATGGCGTGAATGCCATTCACGACGGCGACGCCACCCTCCTTCGGGTCAGCGCGCCACGAGTTGATGTCCTTTTTATGGGCGACCGAACGAACACAAACAGCGATCACGTCGTTGTTCCTGACCCATTGAGAGGCAATTGAAGCGGCGGGATGATGGTGAAGCGTGTACCCCACCATAAGCCTCTCATTTACACCAGAAGCGGCAGCCATGACCGCAGCGCCTTCGGCATCTGCAGCTACCGGCTTTTCCGTCAACACACGGAATCCCCTGTTCAGCAAATCTGCGACTATGAGCGGCTGCACCGTAGTGGGCAATGCTACGACAACCAGGTCCAGGTGCTCAGGGTCGAGTTCCTGGGCACTGGGCACCAACTGTGCGCCTAACACCTGAGCGAGCGCAATGCCACGCTCGTCCTTCTCTACAATGACTGCGACGTCGGCCCCCGCCGCGGCGAATGCGCGCGCGTGCCGTGATCCTGCCCAGCCGGCCCCTCCGACGACGGCTACACGAGGAGCAGTTGCCTGTGCGCTCATGATTTGACACCACCGGAGGTCAGGCCCGCGATGAACCAGCGTTGGAATGCGACGAAAATGCCCAGGACGGGAATGAACGCGACAATAACGAACGCGCCGAAGGACGCCCAGAAGTTGCCGAAGCCGGTTGAGATATACCGGACGATGCCGTTCTGCACGGTCTTCATGTCCTCGGTGGTTGCCAGGACGGTTCCGACGAGGAAGTCATTCCAGACGAACACAAAGATGAAGATTGCTACGGCCGCTATACCCGGACGGATCAGTGGCAGCACAATCCGTATAAGTATTTGAAGTCGACTGCAGCCATCAATTGCCGCAGCTTCCTCGATCTCAACCGGAATGTTCTCGATGAAATTGCGAAGAAACAGGATCGTCTGTCCGCAGATTATGCCCGTGTAAACCAGGATCAGCAGAGGGTAGCTGTTAATGAGGGACGTTTTGACAAACATGGAATAGAGCGCGATGAAGACTACAACACCCGGAACCATAGACAGCACCAGAATGCCCGTCATGAGGCTTTCCATACGACGGCCGCGGAAACGGGTGGCGACGTACGCTGCCGGTACACATACTGCCAAGGCGAGAACAATCGATCCAATGGCGTAGATGAGTGAGTTCGCAAAGAAGCGGACATTAGCGGAGGTAAACAGGCCCGCGTAGCTGTCGAAGGAGAATGGGGCCGGGATCCACACCGGTGGGAAAGCCACGGTATTGGCTTCAGTCTTCAGGGAGGTCGACAATATCCAAAGGATTGGAGGCAACACAAGGGCTGCCGTTACAGCAACAATTACCCAGATGGGTACCCGCCGCAGAACCTGCCCAGGACGTCGTCGTTTGGCCGGGATTGCAGCAGTCACAGCGTGTCCTTCCGTCGGAATCGAATGGCTACCAGGGTCAGCGCGATGTTGATAGCGAAGAGCAGAATGGCAGTTGCCGAGGCTCCCGAGAGGTCAAAGTCTTGGAATGTCTTGTTGAATACGCGCATGGAGAGGGTTTCCGTGCCGCCGAGCGGGCCGCCTCGCGTAGTGACCAGGATGATGGTCACCATCTGTACATAGAGCATGAGCAGGACGACGACGACCGAGACGATGGTGTTCCGGAGGAAGGGTAGCGTGATGTTCACGAATCCCTGCCAGGCGTTTCCCCCATCGACGCGGAGGCTCTCGTAAAGTTCATTCGGAACGGTCTGCAGGGCACCAAGGAACAGAACCATGGCCTGAGGATAGGACCACCATGCTGTGATGAGGGTTACAGCCACCAAGGCAGAACCGGGCGATGAGAACACGTCCGTGGGGCCGAAGCCCAAAGCCTTGGTGATTGCTGTGCCCGGACCATAGTTGGGATTGAGGAACCATAGCCAAAGGGTGCCGACGGTGGCTTGTGACATCAGCCAAGGAAGCAGAAACAGGCTTCGAACCGTCCGCTTGAAGCGGATGATCTTGTTCAATACCGCTGCGGAGGCAAACCCAAGCGGCAGGGCGATTGCCAACGCACCAAGTGAGAAGGCAAGAGTGGTACCGATTTGTTTTGGTAGATCCTTGTCTGAGAAGAGCTCCGTGAATGAATTCAGCCCGGAGAACTCTTTGATCTGGTAGTACGTGGTTTCGTGCAGGGCAGTCCAGGCCGTGTAGATCAGGGGCCCGACGAAAACGAAGAGGAACACCGCTACGACCGGGACGACATAGAGCCATACAGCGCGGTCTTTCCGGGCCAATCTGGCAGGGGGCGTGATGCTCCGCGCCGTGCGGGGTGCTTGTGTCACTGACATGGGTTTCGCTTTCCTGGGACCAGCGCAGTTACGTCGATGTTCCTGTCGGGATCGAGGCTCACTTGTTGGCCGCGTCCTGGGCAATCTTCATGAATTCGTCCGCTGACCGGTTGTTGAGGTACAACTCCTGGCCGGCTCCGGCGAGGCCACTTGCAATGGCGATCCAGTTGTCCGGGTAGGTGTGGGGCTCGCTGTGTTCTTCAACGAACTTGCTCACATCCAATACCGTCTTCGCTTCGGGCGTGCTGAAGTATGGCTCCTTGAAGGTCGCGGAACGAGTGGGTACGTCACCTCCGGTTGCCATCAACGCACCAGCCTTCGGTCCGGTCATGTATTCAATGAACTTCCAAGCCGCCTTGGCATGCTTGCTTCCCGCACCTATGCCAAGGGTCCAGCCGAAGGTCGATCCCGTGTCCGAACCATTCGAAGCCTTGGGAAGAGTGGCGGACTTGATGTCTGGGTTGGCCTTCTGCAGTGTCAGAAGGCGTTCTGTTCCAAGGACCGCCATAGCAACTGTGCCGTTCTGCAGGCCATCGGTGACGGTGGAGTACTGGTCGCCGACAACGCTGTTTGACATGCCTCCGGCTTTCTTGAGCTTGACAAGGAAGTCGGCGAATTCTCTACCTTTTTCGGTGTTAAAAGCGGCTTTGCCGTCCTTATCCGAGATGTCCTGTCCCACCTCACTCATGAAGCAATCAAAAAATGTCGAGATGATCGCGGAGTTATCGACACCGGAGAAGCCCGTGCCGAACCCTGTGTAGCCAGCGGCTGCTGCTTTTCCGGCGACATCCGCCACCTGGTCCCAGGTGGTGGGGACAGCCGCTCCGATCTGCTTGAGGGTCTTGTCGTTGTAGTACAGCGTGCAGGTCCGGTAGTCGTACGGCACCGCTACCTGCTTCCCGTCCTTGTCCGCCAGCTTGTCTGCAGGGCGCAGCCAGTCTGTGACCTGCTTAGCTTCGTCCGGGAGCGGTTGATAGACCTGGGCGGCAGCAATCTGTGGGACTACCGGGGCGAACATTTTGACCACGTCAGGTGTCTGGCCCGCTGCTGCCGCCTGCGGGAGCCTACTGATCATGTCTCCGAAGGAAACCGTGGACAACTGGACATCGATGTTGGGATTTTCTTTCTCGAAGTTCTCGATGTTTTGCTTCAGCGCCGCGGCCCGCGGATTGTTCTGGCTCGGGTCCATAAAGTCCCAGTACGTCAATACCACTGGACCATCTTCTTTGTCGTTGCCTGCGTCGCCCGAGGTGCTCGAGCAGCCTGTCAGTAGTACTGCGGCAAGGGCAACGGCGGTCAAAGTGCCTGAGCTTCTCATCATTGCGTCTCTCCTTTGAGATCGGTTGCATTTAGCGTCAGTCCGAATGAGATCGGTTGCTGAGATCGGTTGCAATAAACATAAGACGGCCGAAGGGGTCTGTCAAGGATTTATTTGATCCGGAGGCGAGGCGCTTGATGCTCTGGTGTGCCGGTTTGGCGTACATCGTCAAGACAGCGTGGTTTGTTGATCATTATGGCTCCCGCCGTCAGCACCAAAAGCCAGGCTCCGAGCATACTGAAAGAGGGTAACCAGTTATCGCCTGGTTGGTGCAGGAGACCAAAAAGCAGTGGGCCGATGCCGGCGAGGGCGTAACCGACTCCCTGGGCGAACCCCGATAGTGCCCCCGAGCCAGCTTCCGTTCTGCTGCGTTTGTTGATCATCGTGAACGCAAAGGAATAGGCACCCTGGCCCAACCCAGCAACGACCACCCACACCACTCCAGAAGCTGGTGGAGCAAAGACGATGCCTGCGTAGCCGATGGCGAACGCGACAACGAACAGGACCGCAATGGGCATAGGGCGCGGCATTCGCGCTACCACCAGAGGCGCGATCAGACCCACAGGCAGGCCGATAATTGAATAGAGCGCAAGCATAGAGCCAGCCGTTTCCCCGCTCATCCCCCGGTCGACAAAAACAGCCGGAAGCCACATCAGGGCTGCAAAGGTATTGCTTGAGCAGCCGGCGAAAATTAGCGCCATACCCCAGCCGACCGAGGATCGCCAGGGCTTTATCGCCCTATCAGGTGGCGCTGGAGGGTCACGACTTATTGGCTTCGCGCTGCGCTCACCTTTCCACTTCCCGGCAAGAACCATCAGCCAGGGCAGGGCTGCGACTGCGCTGAAGCCCGCCCAAATGCCGACTGACAACCGCCAGCCATAAAGATTGGCAAAGGGTGTGGCACATTGGGCGGCAATGGCCGTGCTGACGCCCAGGAGAGTCACGTGAAGGGCTGAAAGAAGCCCGATTCTCTTGGGAAAGTACTTCATCAGAAGCGGCGGAACCACGATATTGACCATCCCGATGCCCAGCATGGCGATCCAGGTGAAAGCCAAAAAGACCAGGGTGGTCCAACCCAGTGCGCGTCCGACCTGACCCAACGTTGTCAGCAGGAGTGCAACTAATAGCAGATGCTCGAGCTGGATGCGACGCACGAGCGGGAGAGCCAGAAAGCCTACTAAGGCGAAGCCGGCCGTCGGCAGCATCCCCAGCGTCCCTGTTGACACGGCATCGAGTGGAAGGTCCTTACCAATTGAGTCAAGGAGTGGGGATGCCGCCGAAACCGCTTGCCTGGCACTGAAGGCGACCAGCAGAATACCGATAAGAACGGTGAACCGCCCTAGTGGACCTGACGTGAGGCTGGGCGGGCTCGCCTGGTGCTTCAGCTTCCGCTGACTGCGTGGCTGGCCCATTCGCGGCCGGCTTGTTCTTCTGTGGGCAAGCCGGCGGAAGCGAGAATCCGGTCCAGCAGGCGTTGCGTGTGAACGGCTTCGCGGCCTGAAGTCAGCGGTTGTCCCCTGTCGGCGACCCGGTCCAGGAAGTGGTGAACGGCAGCCGAGAATCCGAGGGTGTCTGTCGCAGTAGCCCAGCCATATGCCTCGGCGCTAAGTTCCCGTGATGTCGTGACGCCGTTGATCGTGGTGGAAACCGTTTCGGGTGCCCTGACTTCGACGGTCTTTCCGTCACCGTAGGCGTCCAGCTTTTCGTTCCAAGCTCCTGCTGTACGGGCCGCCATCAAGACGCCTGTGTTCCCCGTGCTGAAGCGGATGGTTGCTGCGAGGCCGTCTTCTTCCCAAGGGTCGTCACCGGCGGCGTGGGCGGTGACGTGTTCAGGCTCGCCGCCGCAGTACCAGCGGAGGAGATCGACCATGTGAATGGCGTTCTCGAACGTCGCGCGGTATTCAGATCCGGGGCGGTTTTTCTGGGCGACGCAGAAGGTGGCGCCGTTGGTTCCGAAAATTTCCCTGCCGGCTGTATAGACGGGCGCATAGCGGCGGTTGAAGTCGACCATGAGCACCCGACCGCGTTCGTCGGCGAGATCTGCAAGGCGTTCTGCCTCATCGGTTGCCGGGGCCAATGGCTTTTCACAGAAAACGTCGACGTCGTGATTAAGGCACAGTTGGACGGCGTGGGCGTGCTCAGCGCGTGGTGTCAGGACAAAGACAGCATCCAGTTCCTGTGAGGCCAGCATTTCCTCGACGGTCTTGTAGGAGGAGTCGAAGCCCCAGCGCCGCATCAGAGCGCTGGGATCTTCACGCCGGGAGACGAGGGCGGCCAATTCGACGTCGTCGCGTTGTACGAGGGTGGGTAATTGGGCGATGGTGGCGATGTTGCCCGCGCCGACAACTCCGACGCGGAGACGATTGGTGTTCATCGGGCGTTCCTTACTTCAGCGAGATCAGAGAGCATTGAGCGCAGGACTGCGGCGGATTGGCGGAAGCCATCTTCGGGCGCAGGGAGGTCTTGGGGGTGCCACCGGTATTCAAGCTCGATGCTCAGCACGTCGTCGTAGCCGTGCTGCAGCAACGTGGCGAGGATCTGGGACCAGGGAACTACGCCGCTTCCCACGACGCGGGAGCAGACCGCCCGCTCGGAAGCGTTGACTCGGGCTGTTTCAGTGGCCCGGAAGGTGGCGTTGGGATCGGTGAAGACGAGGTCCTTTACGTGGACGTGACTTATCAGGTCGCCTTGGATTGCGAAGGCTTCTTCGTAGTTTTCGTCGTGCGTGAATGTCAGGTTGGCCTGGTCATAGAGAACGCGGACGGCAGGATGGGCGATTTCCCGGACCAATGCAGCGGTGTCCGCAGCGGTCTGGGTCATAGTGCCGAAGTGGTTTTCAACGCAAAGGCGAACCCCCGCCTGGTCTGCTTCAGGCGCGAGGGTTTCCAAGGCTTGACGCAGTTTCGCCCACCGTGCCGCATGATCGTTGTCACCGGGGTGCCAGGAACCTGCATAAACACGGACCCGGTCGGCGCCGAGCAGGTGTGCGGTCTCTATGGCGCCGCGGAATTCGTCGACTGCTTTGCGCCATTCCACGTCGTCCAGGGCATTAATGGCGGTGGTGTATGGCGTGAGACCCACAATGGGTACACCTGCGCCTTCGGCCGCTTTCAGTGCCTCCATCGCGGCGCGATGGTCCCTTAAAGGCAACCCGGACTTGTAGTCATCCTGGTAGATGACTTCGGCGGCGTCGAGCCCCACCGATCGGAAGAGATTAATTGCTTGGGGAACCGTGTGGTCCGGGGTGCCTAGTGTGTGACCAGCTAGCCGCATGGTTTCATGTCCTTTCTGACGTCTTTCTTGTTGCTGCCCAGTCCGCGGGACCGACCAGCCGGGGCGGGGCTGCGACGCGGGACCGATCCACGATCTCCATCAGCAGTCCCCAAGGGGTAACGAAGTAGGTCCAGCGGTTGCCGGCTACACGAGGGCTGTCACCTGCGACTTCCTTGCGTTCCCCGAGCACGCGAACCCCTGGTGTCTCCTGCAGCACTTCGATGGCTTCATCGACGTCGTCCACGACGAAGCACAGGTGGTGGCCACCGGCGTCGCAATGACGCGGTGGCGTCTCGCGCCGCTCAGCGCTGCTCCACTCGAAAAGCTCGATGTTGAGGTTCGGAGGCAGTCTCAGCATGGCGAGTGTGAGCTTGGCATCTGCCGGGACTTCGAAGTTCGAGGGCATAAAATCTTCGTCGGGCCCGCGTTCGGAGCGGTATAGCTCTTCAGCTCCGAGCACTTCGACGAAGAACCGAACGCCCTCGTCAAGGTTTGGAACCGTCAGTCCGACGTGGTCCGTGTGTTGGAGTCCCGGCAGACRCCGGAGCGTCGACTCCCCTGCCCCACTCATTTTCGAGGTCCCGAGGTGGAGCCGCGCACCAGAAGCTCAGGTTCGAGGACGATGTGGTCCACGGAGCCGTCAACATTCTGCTTTTCTGCCAGTTCGATCGCGATATGTCCCATGTCGGCGATGGGCTGCCGCACTGTTGTCAGGGGAGGGTTGAAGCGCGCACCGAGAGCGAGCCCATCGAACCCGATGACCGACACGTCGTCCGGTACCCGCAGGCCGCTCCGACCGAGTTCCGAGATCACTGCAAAGGCCACCATGTCGTTGGCCGCGATGATGGCCGTCGGCGGATTGTCCATCTGCAGGAAGTGCTCTGCCCCGCGCGTTCCCGCATCCAGGTCTGACCCGCTGTCCAGCACCACAGGCGCGCTGCCGCTTTGGGCGGTGAGCTCCAGATAGGCGTCCATACGGTCCTGGGCCGTATGTGTCCCGGCGATACCGGAAACGTAGCCGATCGAGGTGTGTCCCAAAGCATGCAAATGGTCCAACGCCAGCATGATTCCTTTGCGGCTGTCGACGGTGACCGTAGGAACGGAGTCGTCGCCTTCCACGCGGTCGATCACCACCACCTTATGGCCGAAGGCAAAACGCTTCAGGGCTTCGGAATCCACCTTCGTGGAGGGCGCCACAATCCCGAACGGGGCATACATCGCCTGCATCGCTGTGAAGTATCCATCGGTCTTGGCCGGGTCGCCGTTGGTGACGCAGAGCATGAGTTGGTAGCCGCGCTCGTCAGCTGCCTGTGTCATTGTCTTGGCAAGTTCTGCGAAGAACGGGTTCGTAATGTCAGGGACAATCAGAGGAATGATGGTGCTGGTCTTTCGACGGAGCGCCTGCGCCAGCGGACTCATTGTGTAGCCGAGTGCCTCGGCGACCCGGAGGATGTGCTCGCGTGTTTCACTCTTCACCGCCTCAGGGCGTGAGAACGCCCGGGAGACTGTTGACCGGTGGACACCGGCAGCTTTTGCAACGACGTCGATACTCAAGTCAGGCATGTTCATTTCCTCCGTGCTGGTCGTCATAGGCCCGCCAAATGGGCCGCATGACATTCTCGAGCTGGGCCAGCGTGGGCAGGCCCCGGAATCCATCATCCAGTGTCCGTGCGACACTCCGCACGAAGGGGTCGTAGAGCGGGTCGCTGTCCACATCGATCTTGTCGGATTCCGTGGTGCCGTCCAGCGCTGTGAAGGTAGCTGTGCCGTCTGAATCGACGGACGCGAATCCCGCTTCTCCGACCGAAGTGAAGCTGCAGTAGCGCTTGAGCGGGGAACCGGGGAATGCGTAACCAACCTCCACAATGGCTTCGCGTCCGGCCGGCGTGGTGATGATCAAACTGGCATGATCCTCAACAGCCTGGTCATGAAGGACCGACGAGAGCCGGGACTGGATGTGTGCCGCTGACTCATCGCAGCCCTGAAGGAACAGATCAACGAAATGTGGACCGAGGTTGGCCAAGCATCCTCCGCCGGCCTTGCTGGGGTCGAGCATCCAGGGGTTTGCGTTGGAGAGATACCGGGATGGTGGTCCTGCGATGAAAGATGTTCGCTGGTACGTCGGTCGTCCAGCTTTAGCCAGCCATCGGTCGGTCGGGCCGCCCCGCTGGACCAAGGGTACTGTGGCGGGCACGCCAGCTGCCTCGGCGGCATTACGTACGGCAGAAAGTTGGGCAAGCGAAGTTCCCAGCGGCTTTTCCACCACGAACGGAATACCGCGTTCTATCAGGGCAAAACACTTCTTCGCCATGCCATCGTGGGGGCCAAACACATAGGCAAGGCCAACATCGGGAAGGTCCACTAGCTTCCGCCAGTCAGCTTCAACCGGCGCCCCCCAGCCGTCGGCAAGTCCCTGGACGATGGACACGTCCTCGTCACTGACTCCGAGGACGTTGTGCTCTTCACCAATGGCCTGCGCATAAAGCGGAACGTGCCAATGGGAAGCACCAAGAATGATTGTGCGCACTTGAGTCAACCGCAATACCCCCTTGTATGAGATCGGTTGCTGAGATCGGTTGCAATAACAGTATGGATGGTGGGAGAGTTTGTCAACGGAACATCAACACGAGCCGGGCTGCTCGAGACCAGGACGCTTCCCGTCCGGAAAGAAGCCAGCATGCAAAAGAAACTTCGCACCCTGCAAACCATCGACGAATCCGGGGCCGTACTCATCGTGCGACTCGAGAACGCCGAACTCGCCGAACGTGTGGCGGAAGCCGCTATCGAAGGAGGATTCAAAGCCCTCGAAATCACGCTTTCCATTCCCGGCGCCGTAGACGTCATTCGACGACTCGCCGCCAAGCATGGGCCCGCCGGCGTGGCAGTCGGCGCCGGGACAGTGTTGGATGAGCATTCAGCCTACGAGTGCATCCGCGCCGGCGCAGAGTTCTTGGTCAGCCCGCAGTTGAACCCTGCAATGATCCGCACAGCCAACCGATACCAGATACCAACAATCAGTGGGGCTTACACACCGACTGAGCTAGTGGAAACAGCAGAAGCGGGTGCTGATATCCTCAAGCTCTTCCCCACCGAGGCTGGCGGCATTGCCTATGCGAAGTCTGTGCTGGCGCCGCTGGCCCATCTGCCGATCATGCCCGCAGGTGGCGTGACCCTGGAAAACGTCGGCGAATGGTTCGCGGCGGGCGTGGCGGGCGTCGGTGTGGGCAGCTACGTGACAAAGGCATGGCAGCCGGACGGCGACTTTACCCGCGTCACGAAAGCTGCCGAGGAATTCCTGTCAGCAGTGGCAGAGGCCCGCCGATAATGTCTCCGGGCGTCTTCATTGTTATCGGACCGGCGGGCTCGGGAAAAACGACGGTTGCCCAGCAAACGGCGAAAGAGCATGAGGCTGCATATCTGGACAAGGACCGGGTCAGCGGCCGCTTCGTTGAATTCGCACTGACCGCCACAGGGCACGATCCCACCGACCGCGAGTCCAACGACTACTATCGCGACAATCTGCTGCCCCTTGAGTACGAAACCCTCATGGATGTGGCGGGCGTGAACCTACGCCTCGGCCGGTCAGTGGTCCTTGATGCTCCCTTTGGAGCCTACTTCGGAGAAGCAGATTATTTGACCCGTGCTGCAGAAAACTTTCTGTGGCCCTCGTGCGAGATCACAGTCATCCGAGTGCGGGTACGTCAGGAAGTTCTCCGCGAACGGCTCACCCGCCGCGGACTGGAGCGCGACCAGTGGAAACTCGCCCATTGGGATGAATACTGGTCTGTGTACGGCAGCTTGGAGTGCGCCTGGTCCGGAGTGCAATTCCTGGACTTCAACAACGAAGCGCCTCTTTCCATTGAGGCTGAGTAAACCGACCTTCGGCCTACACGCGCCACAAGTAAAACGTTGACAAGCATCACATTCAGTCCGTAGGGTTGATTGCAACCGATCTCAGCAACCGATCTCATTTGCGTGTCCCAGGTAAGAACCGCTGGAAACGCAAAGCCTTGAAGAGTTCGCGTACCGGCCCCATGCTGGCAGTAAGCGCCCATAGCCCAATCGGCGGCCTGGCCGACTGCCTCGGATCGAACCCCTATCCTCCCTGGAACCCAAATATGGAGAGTTCAATGAAGACCTCAAAAGAAGCGCTGGACAGTCCAGGCTCTTCGGAATTTCCCGAAGCGCCCGAGCCGCCCCGCCGCCGCGTCAACCTGATCGCAGGTACCATCGGCCACTTTGTGGAGTGGTACGACTGGTACATCTACGGTCTGCTCGCAGCAGTATTCTCGTCGCAGATCTTTCCGAGTGACTCTGCGTTCGCTTCCCTCGTGGCAGCCCTTCTCACTTACGCGGTGGGGTTTGTGGTTCGGCCTCTTAGCGGCATCATCATCTCGCCACTGGCAGATCGTTTCGGCCGACGGCTTATTCTGACACTGTCCATCTCCGGGATGGCCCTCGGCGCCCTGATCATCGGCCTTACGCCGTCCTTTGGAACCATCGGCTACGCCGCCCCAATTCTCTTCTTGGTTGCGCGCATCCTGCAAGGAATCTCCGCCGGCACCGAGCAGCAGAGCGCCATCGCGTTCATGGTTGAACACGCTCCTGCAAACCGCAGGGGTCTCTTCGGTTCGTTTTCCAACATGGCAAGCGGCCTCGCAACTCTCGCAGCGACTGGTGCAGCGGCTATGGTCACTTCAGCCTTCTCCCCCGATGAACTGGCGGCCTGGGGTTGGCGCATTCCGTTCGTCATTGGCGGTGCGCTGGGAGTAGTTGGCCTCATTCTGCGTGCCCGTTCGGATGAAACCCCTGAATTTGAAGCAAGTGCCGCCGTCGATCAAAAGTCTGCACCGGCGCGTCTGCGGGATCTCCTGCGCGATCATCCAAAGGCCCTGCTTCAGACGGCAGCCCTTTCTGCCCCCGCCGTGGCTTACTACACATGGGCGACCTTCCTGCCCACTTACGCCAAACTCACGACTGGCCGGGACCTCGCCTCAACGCTTGCAGGAAGTGTCATCGGACTTGCATTACTAGTGATCATCGTGCCAATTTGCGGTTACCTTTCCGACCGTCTCGGCCGCCGCAAGATCTTCCCCATCATCGGCGCCATCGGCATGATCGCACTGTTCTACCCCTTGCTTTTGCTGTTGAACCAGCCAGGGTTCGGCGTTTACGTTTTGGTTTCAGCTTCAGGCTGGGTGGTCCTTGGTATCTGGCAGTCGGTTTACCCGACGATTCAGGCAGAACTGTTTCCTGCATCCGTCCGGGTGTCTGGCATCGGGTTCTCTCACCAGATCGTGATTGCCATCTTCGGCGGGACCGCACCGCTGGTCGCTGCTGCCTTCGTTGGCGCCGGACAACCAATGTTCGTCGCCTACTACATGATCGCGATAGTCGCCCTCTGCCTCATCGTGTACTTCACGCTCCCTGAGACTGGCAGTAAGGGAAAACGTGCCACCGTTGCACCCGCAGACCCCGAAGTATTGGAGGGTGAGCACCTTGTTTCGACGACTGCGCCGGCCGCGGTCCGGACGAAGAGTTCAGGGATGTAGATCCCGGGCGATTCACTTGGCAGAGCCCTCGACCGAAACCGGTCGGGGGCTCTCCCTCTGTGGCGCTGACCCCACCAGGTCAGTCGATTGCGAAGACGAGCAGGGAGCCGGTGGCGGTAGCTACGAGCTTGCCCTTGGCGTCGGTGACAGTGCCGTCCGCGAAGGCAACGCGATTGCCGGGCTTCGAGACAACGCCTACACAGGTCAATGGGCCGCTGTCAGCCTGCACCGAGCGTAGGTAGTTCACCTTAATCTCTATGGAGGTGTAACCCTGGCCTTGGGGAAGGGTTGTCTGCACGGCGCAGCCAAGGGCGGAATCGAGCAGGGTGCATAGGAGCCCGCCGTGAACCGAGCCGATTGGGTTGTAATGGGATTCGTCGGGGTGACAGGTAAAGGTGGCAGTGCCCAGTGCCGCATGCACCAGGGTCATGTTCAGTAATTCCCCCATCGGTGGGGGTGGGAGTTTTTTGCCCATCATTGCGTGCAGGTATTCCAAGCCGCTCATGCCGGGCATGGCTGCCGCGCCAAGGGCTGGATCGTCCCACGCTACGACTCGTTGACGCTCACTCATTAGTGCTCCTCTTGTTCGCTTCAACTACCGACCGCTATGGGAGCCCGTACTGCATTGCCCCATTCGGTCCAGGACCCGTCGTAGTTCCTCACCCGGTCCATACCCAGCAAGAAAGTCAGGGCAAACCAGGAATGGCTTGAACGCTCACCAATCCGGCAGTAGGTAATAACTTCATCGTCCACTTTCAGGCCTGATTCATGGAAGTAGATCTCCTCCAGTTCCCTTCGCGGCCTGAACGTCCCGTCGTCGGAAACAGCCCGCGCCCACGGGACATTGCGCGCCCCGGGAATATGCCCGCCACGGAGTACGCCCTCCTGCGGGTAATCGGGAATTGACGTCCGCTCCCCGCTGTACTCCTCAGGGCTGCGGATGTCTATGAGGGATCGGCCGAGGTGTTCCTGGACGTCATCCTTGAACGCGCGGATGGATGTGTCGTCGCGCGTGACTACCGGATAGGACGTTGCGGTCCTTGCGGGCGGCAGCGACGTCTCGAGGGGACGCCCTTCGGAGATCCACGTTTCCCGCCCGCCGTCGAGCAAGCGGACGTCAGGATGGCCAAAGAGACGGAACACCCAGAGGGTATAGGCAGCCCACCAGTTGTGCTTGTCACCATAAATGACAACGGTGCTGTCCCGCGAGATACCCCTGGACGTCATTAGATTGGCGAATTCCCGACCCGTCAAATAGTCGCGAATAACGGGGTCGTTCAGATCTGTGTGCCAATCAATTTTGACGGCCGAGGGAATGTGGCCCAGTTCATAAAGCAGCGGGTCCTCGTCAGACTCCACGATGACCAGTCTGTCATCAGCCATGTGCCGCACAAGCCATTCGGCTGTAACCAGCCTGTCAGGATGCGCGTACTCGGTGATTCGGGCGGAATTGTCCGCAGGTAAAGCTTGCATTGAGGTCCTTAGTGGGGTTAATAGCCCGGTCAGCGAAAAGACCCTCCTGCACATTGTTCAGGAACGAACAGAAATGGGAGTCAATTCACGAGCTTTGATTCAAGTTTTCGTGCCCGGTGCGCCCGCAGATTCGCCGGGTTTCCACAGATTCTTACGTCATGCCACACGCCGCTGTTGTTGCGGGAGCGATCAAAGAACGCAACCCTGCATTTTTCGCTGCGGCACAGTTTGAGCCGGTGCCAGGTCCCTGCGAGTTGGGCCTGGAAGATCTCCGTCATAGCCAGGGACTCAATGTGACCGGCTCCGGCTCCCTGCGGTTCAGCCTGGATCTCGCCATTGGACTTGAGCCTCAAGGAGGTAGCGGTCGTCCAGACTGTGGGCAAAGCGTCAATGTCGGAACCAACGACGGCGTCCGGGTCGCCTCCGGCGTTTAGCGTGCCCGCAAGTTCATCACGAAAGTACCGCAGGTGTTCCAGGTCGCGTTCCGTAAGCTTGACTTCAACATAGCGCCGTCCGGTGGCCAGTGCCCACTGTTTCAGACCAGCATCCAGCCAATCCTGGGCAAGCCCGAGATCAAGCAACAAATCGGTCCTTCGCGGCTTTCCAGCGGATTTCGTGTTGAGCAGGTCATGCACAAAACCCAGCCCTCCAGGAGCACTTTCCATGTCATAGCGTTGCGTCGCGTTCCAGTCGCTCACTGCATCCCCTCTCGCCAACTTCCAGGGCCCCCTTGGCCATCCACCATGTTAAGTGCGATTAGCGGCCTTGAAATTCCAACACCGGGCGTGGCCGTCCCGCTTCCAGTGCCTCCACGGCCGATTTCAGCCCGGCCTGCGTGTCTTCGCGTTCAAACAACGGCATGGCGATATCGAACATCGCTTGGTCTGCCGCAGCCACGCCGCCCAACGACCAGGTTCTCAGGAGCGCCTTGTGCGCAGCGTATGCCTGTGTAGCTCCGGTGGCGATCCGCTGGGCAAATGCCAAGACTTCTTCCGTGAGCTTGTCCTCGGAAACGACGCGGTTAACAACTCCTGCACGGTTCATTTCCGAAGCGGATACTTTCTCCGAAGTCATCGCCCATTCTGCTGCCCGGGTCTTGCCTGCCCTTTCGGCAACGCGATAGATGCCACCCAAGAGGGTGACGATGCCAAGAGTTTGCTCGGGATGCCCGAACTCCGCTGATTCTGCTGCGAAAATGAGGTCGGCCCTCAGGGCGAGTTCAAACCCTCCTCCAAAGCAAAGACCCTGGACTTCGGCAATCACCGGCATCGGCAGCAGCTCCAACTGGTTGAAGACTGACATGTAGCGCTCAAACAAGGCACGCAACTCCCGCGTTTCCGCGCCCGGCCACGTCATGATGTCGCCTCCGAAGCTGAAGTCCGCGCCTTCAGCCCGAATGATGACCACACGGGCGTCGCTACTGCCTATGGCGGTGACAGCTTCGGAAAGCTCGTCCGCCATCTGAAGGTCGATTCGGTTCTGGGGCGGGTTGTCCAGGACGATGGTGGCGATCTGGTCCTGGACGCTGAACGTAAGGTGGGTCATTGGCATATGCCCTTTCGCTTGGAAGTAGTTGCGAACCTGCTGAATCCGAAGGAATCAGTCGGCGGAGTAAAAACGGCATTCATCGCCCACAGACTTCCCAAGGCGTTTCCCCAGTTCAGCCGAAAACCGGAGCGCTGCGTCAAGCGGGCGATGATGGATGGCGGCCGAGACGATCTGGCCGGCTTCGTCCTTGGTGAGGATAGTGACTCCGTCGATCTTGAGACCGCTAAACGCGGTGGCCTGCCATTCAAGGTAAGCGCGCGGCCCATTGACGGTTTGATGGGTGAAGTCCAAGGATTCGTAAATAGAGCTGGCTGCGCTCATTACCGCTTTCACATTCTCCCGGCCGGTGATGGGCGATCGGATGACGGAAGCCTCAAGGACAACGTCCCGGTGGAAGGCCTCGCCAAAGTCGTCCGCGGACTTGCTGGCGAAAGCGTTTATCCAGCCTTGGGCATCTGCTGCGCCAGAGGTGGGGGCCGACGCTTCAGAAACTTCTTTGAGGAATCGACCGATGAGTCCAGCCACGTTCCGAGGCTGCTGGACGTGAGGCCAGTGGCCCGCCCCGCTGAGTACTTCCTCCTTGACGTGCCGGAATCGCGGCGCGACAGCTGAAGAAACCAGCTCGGCGGTCGCGAACGGGTCTGCTTCACCGCGGATTATTAACACTGGTGAGCTAAATTCGCTGTCCGCAGGGGCGTTCGGAATCCCTTCGTTCCAACAGTCCACGAGGTGGGTCACGACTTCCGGACGGATGCGGCCCCCTATATAGGTGAGCTTGTCCAACCCGAACTCGTTCAACCCGCCGCCAAGGTACTCCCGGACCCCCCGTTGGGCTTCTGCATCCCCGCCCAAATGCCGGAAAGGGCCAACAGCTTCTTCAGGAAGGTGGGTCCCGGCCAAAGGCACGGGGGTAACAAATACAGCACCAACCACCTTGTCTGGATGGCGGACAGCAACAAGTTCAGCCACCAACGTTCCCATGCTTTGCGCGACGATCACGACGGGCCTGTCCAGACCCGCCACGACGCGAGCGACGTCGTCGGCGTATCGCTCCAGGCTGTACGGGCCTTCGTCCCCGCTCCGGTCCCCCATCCCTGCCAGGTCCAGCCTGAGAAACTGGGCGTTCGCGGTGGCGAGTTCGGAGACGACGTCGTCCCAGACACTCTGATCATCCAGGAATCCGTGGATGAAAAGTACGGCCACGTCGCCGCTGCCAGTGGTTGTCAACGAAGGGTCCTGCTTCTGCAACTGCTCCATTACAGTGCTCATCTACTGCTCCTTGGTGAGGGTCGAGCCGGATGGGGACCAGGCTGCTGTATTGATGGGTGACCAGTCGCTCGGCTGACCGTCCAGCCGTGCCATGCGTTGCTTGTGCTTGGACTTGAGGAGTTCATCCTCAAGCGGCGTGGTAAACACGTTTTCAACCAGGGTGTACTCAGCCGCCAACCGCCCGACGGCGGTAACTGCTGCCGTATCAATCCGGCCTCGTTCCAGGTAAAGCTCGTCTTTGACGTGGAAACGGACAACTTCGCCCCAGACCACGTGATCGTTCATCTCGCCCACAGGGATGATGCGGTTAACGATGCATTCCATTGCGATGGGAGCGTCTTTGATCCTGGGCGCAGACACGGCTTGTGAAGCCTCTTTTTCCAGCCCCACTGCCTCAAACTCGTCGATGCCCGAGGGAAATTCGAAGGCGGAGGAGTGCAGGGCGTCTGCCTGTGGAAGGGTCGCCACGTTCACCACAAAGTTTCCCGTTTCGCGAATGTTGACGAAGGTGTCCTTGAGGGTCTTCCCGTCTGAGCGCGGCTGCAGCGAGATCGACACCATGGGCGGCTTTCGCCCCACCGCCGTGAAGAAGGAAATGGGCGCAAGATTGGCCACTCCGTCGGGTGAGACGGTGCTCACCCAGGCGATGGCCCTGGGAATGATGCTTCCGATGAGGAGTTTGTAGGAGTCGACGGCGTCGAGATCCGCACTATTGATGATCATGGAGAGCCTTTATCTTTCCTTGTCAGTGTGGGGGCGTTCCTTAGAAGAAACGCGACCTGAGGCTGCATCGGCGCGGCCTGCGGTGGTGGGAAGTTTTGGAGTCTAGTGAAAGTCAGCTGAAGTAAGCGTATCCGCTTTACCTATTTCAGACAAGAGTGTTGATTGAGAATTCGAAAACGCCTTGGGTGCCGCAACCGCGCGGGGGGGGCGGGGCGGCGGCTATCGCTCCAGAACGACAGCAAGGCCTTGCCCGACGCCGATGCAAATGGCAGCGACTCCAACACCGCCTCCACGGCGCTTCAGCTCGCGCGCCAGGTGTATGAGAATGCGGGAGCCGGACGCCCCCAGCGGGTGGCCCAGCGCCAAGGCTCCACCATGGATATTCACTTTCTCCGGGTCCAGGTCAGGCCAAAGCCGCAGGCACGCAAGGCTTTGGGCGGCAAACGCTTCGTTGAGCTCGACGACGTCGACGTCTGCCCAGGTCTTGCCTGCCCGGGCAAGCGCCTGATTCGCAGCCTCCACAGGGGCAATGCCGAAAACGTTCGGATCGTTGCCGGCCACCCCGCGTGAAACGATGCGAGCCAGAGGTTCCGTTTCCAAGGCATCTTCACGGCCGATGAGCATGGCCGCCGCCCCATCATTGAGCGGAGAGGAATTACCCGCCGTTACCGAGCCACCGTCGCGGAACGCCGGCTCCAGGCCAGCCAGGGCCACCTCGGAAGTGCTGGGTCGCATGCCCTCGTCGGTGAGGAGCGCCGAATCCGGATGGGGCACGACCTCGTCGTCGTAGATGCCCTCGGACCAGGCCTTGGCAGCCAAGCTGTGGCTTCTCACGGCAAACTGGTCTTGCTCAGTCCTTGATATGCCAAACTTGTCGGCCAGGATTTCAGCCGTCTCGCCATTGGAGATAGTCCAGGCCTCGTTCATCCGAGGGTTGACCATACGCCAGCCCAGCGTCGAACTGTGCAGGGTTTCAGGGCCGGCCGGATACGCCCGCTCCGGTTTTGCGAGGATCCACGGCGCCCTGCTCATCGACTCGACGCCCCCGGCAACAATCAGGTCGGCATCCCCGATTTCCACAGCACGGCTTGCCTGGATCGCAGCCTCAAGTCCGGAGCCGCACAGTCGATTGACCGTGACGCCAGGTACCGACGTCGGAAGCCCGGCGAGCAGCGCAGCCATGCGCGCCACATTGCGGTTATCCTCCCCAGCACCATTGGCGTTGCCCAAGATCACCTCGTCGATCCTGTCCGCCTCCAGCCCGGGCTGCCTGTCCACCACTTGGCGGACCACATGGGAGGCCAAATCGTCAGGACGAACGCCGGCCAACGACTTACCGAATTTTCCGAAGGGGGTACGGATCCCGTCGTAGATGAAGCTGCTTGCCATGCTTCTGCCTTTCGTCGTGCCTTGGTGAAGAAAATCTGGAATGGGCGGCCGGCTCGCGGCCGTGAAAGGAGCATACGCCAAAAAATCATTGCAGGACATAGCCTAAAGCTGTACGCTTATTTCACGTCTTTACCCCCTTCACCCACACGTCACAAATTCCCCGCGGCGCGCGGCGTTGCTCCCGCGGCTTCACCCTGCCCGTCCAGGGGCGCTGGAAAGAAAAGAGAGATTCATGGCAGAACGACTGGATGTTGAATTCACGGCCGACGGCGGAATCAAGCTCCGCGCTTGGCTCTACATCCCGGATGGGCCAGGACCTCATCCCGCCATCACCATGGCACACGGCTATGCGGGAACCCGAGCTCATCGCCTCGACGCCTACGCCTCCCGCTTTGCTGCCAACGGATTCGTGGTCCTGGTCCACGACCACCGCAATTTCGGCGCGAGCGAGGGCGAACTCCGCCATGACATCAACCCCTGGCAGCAGATCAAGGACTGGCGCCGCGCCGTGACCTACCTCGAAGGCAGGCCTGAAGTGGACGCCTCGCGCATCGGCCTGTGGGGGTCCAGCTACTCCGGCGGGCACGCCCTGGTTTTGGGGGCTACGGAGGGGCGGCTCAAAGCAGTGGTGTCCCAGGTACCCGCCATTAACGGCCATGTGGCTGGTTCCCGCCGCGCAGTAGGTGACGCCAGGATTGCGCTGGAACAGTCCTTCATCGACGACGAACGGGACCAAGCCGCCGGCAAGGCACCCAGGATGATCGCGGTAGTTAGCAGCGACCCAAACCAGCCTGCCGCGTACCGGGTTCCCTCCGCACTGCGCTTCTACACGCAACCCGGTCCGGAAGAATACGGCTGGGACAACACCGTCACCTTGCAATCCACCCGGGCAGCGCGCCTTTACGAACCAGGAGTCTGGGCCTCAAGGGTGTCCCCGAAGCCGCTGCTCTTCATCGTGGCCGCTGACGATGAACTGACCGGCACGGACCTGGCCCTCGAGGCCTACGAACAGGCCCAGGAGCCCAAATCACTCGTGATGCTTCCGGGCGGCCACTTCGAGCCGTACGTAGAAAACTTCGAAGAATCAAGTTCCGCCGCCCTCGACTGGTTCTTGCTGCACCTCTAACCACCACAAACTTCAGGGAAAGTGACGCATACTATGGCACCCACAACCGAGCTGGTTTACGACGTCTTTGTCTCCGGCACCCTGCCTCAAACAGGACGAGGGACGCTTCCCAACGGTGACCCCCGCATCTGGTCCCCGCTATCCTCCACGCTGATCTCCGGACAGGAGAACGCGGTGCTGGTTGACCCGCCCATGACGGTGGACCAGACAACGAGGGTCGGGGACTGGATTGAGGCCTCAGGGAAGACACTTAGCCACATCTACATCACCCACGGCCACGGCGACCACTGGTTCGGCGCAGGTCCCCTGGTCGAGCGGTTTCCGGGGGTTACAGTACTGGCAACCCCGGGCACGCTCCAGGAAATGGCCATGCATGGCTCTCCGGAGTTCCGTTCCTCCTTCTGGGACTCGATCTTCCCGGACCAGATTCCGCCCACCACAACAGTGACCCAGCCGGTGGACAATGGGTCGTTTGAACTTGAGGGTCATGAACTGCAGATCATTGAAGCGGGCCATACCGACAGTGACAACACCACGATGCTCTTCGTTCCCTCCATCGGACTCCTGGTAGCCGGGGACGCCGTCTATAACGGGGTCCACCCCTACCTGACGGAGTCCCAGGATGGAGGTCTCGAAGCCTGGCTGCGGGCGATTGATATCGCGGAGAGCCTTGAGCCGAAGTTCGTTGTGGCCGGGCACAAGAATCCCGCATTGCCCGATCTGCCGGGACAGATCCAGGAGACCCGCAGGTACCTTTTGGACGCATCAAAGCTCCTGGCCGAGCAACCAACGCCGGAGGAGTTCTTCTCCGCAATGCTTGCGCTTCATCCTGATCGGATAAACCCGGGTGCATTGTGGGGTGCGGCGATGAAACTGCTCAGTTGACCGGCGGTCAGGCGCCCACGGTAGGGCGCGGTGCGACAGCGTCGGAAGCGCGGTTGCCCGATCTCGTCACTGAACCACCGCCAAAGCCTCCGTCGCACCCCTTCAACCTGTTTGCCATTCCCCTGGGCATCACTGGGCTGGGAGGCGCCTGGCAGGCGGCACGCCTGACACTTCATGCTCCCGCATGGCCAGCGGAGGTCTTTTACGGGATAAGTGCCGGCATCTGGTCCATCCTGCTTATCCGGTACCTGGCAAAAAGTTTCCGATACGGGTCCAAGGGACACTTCGACAAAGAACTGAGGCACCCCGGGAACGGCCCTTCGGCGTCGTTCATTCCCTTGGTGGGCATCCTCCTGAGCAGTCACTACATCGAATACAACAAGACGTTTTGGTCCCTGCTGTGCCTGTGCTTCATCATCGCTCTCACGCTGCTCGGAGCAAGACTTCTGGCCCACTGGGTGACCGGAGGAGTGACTCTGGAATGGGTCCACCCGGGTTACCTGCTTCCCGTTGCCGCAGGTCCCTTCATCGCCAGTATCGGTTTCTCCACCATGGGTTGGCCCCAAGCGGCGATCGCTGCGTGGGGAACCGGCGCTTTTTTCTGGCTGGTGATGGGAACGGTGGTGACGGTGCGCTTCATGGCGGGGATTGAGATGCCGGACGAGTTGAAGCCCGTCTTGGCCGCGTATGTGGCCGCCCCCGCAACGGCCTGCGTTGCCTGGATAGTCATCCGCCCGGAGGGTGCCGGAATCATCCAGACAGGACTCACGGGAATCCTCCTCATGATGATTCTGATGCAGGTGGCCCTGATTCCCCAGTACGCCAGCCTGCCGTTTTCGCTGACGTTCTGGATCTTCACCTTCCCGGTGTCAACATCGGCGAACTACGGCATCCGGTGGCTCAGGAACGTCGACGTCGCGGGCTCGGAACTCATCTCCTGGGCCCTCTTGGGCCTTGCCACTGTTTTTGTCCTTGGTACCGGAATACGGACGCTCATTCACGGTTCGCCAGCTAAGAAGCAGCGCTGACGCTTCCGCAGAGGCGTGACCACAGCAAGTCCGCGCGGAGGCGCCCAACTGGATGTTCGACCTCGGGCGCTTGAGTTGTGGGAAACGGTTGCGGCGTGCACGGGTGACAAGGAAGGACCTTCGGGTGGAGCGGGACTTGTAGAGAGTCCAGCTCCACTCGGAGGTCTTTTCCGCGTTCAGGACACTCCCCAGTGGGGCATGACCGCGGCGCGGGATCATCGAGCCCTGAGCAGCTCGGCGCGGGATGCCAATTGCTTCTCCAGTCGGCGCCTGCCGGAGGCGCTGCCAGCGAACTGCGCCGGAAGGTGCGACAGCACCCGTTCGGAAGTCAGCGAACCTTGCCACCGGCTGACTCGGCAAACAGCGGAGCCACCTTGCTCCGGAGCAGGAGCAAGGTGGCTCGGATTGGGACTATTTATCGCTGACGTCCTGTGTGACCCTTATGCGTCCGAACGTGAACGGCGCATGGTCATCGCCCTGACTGCCCCCACGGCTGCAGCTCCGGCCAGGAGTGGAATGGCCAGGGCGAAGAAGATCTGGTCCACGCCCCATCCCGCACCCAGCATCACGCCACCCAGCACACCGCTGACGATGGAGCCGGCCTTGCCGAAGCTGTGCATCCATGACACGCCGGTTGCGCGGGCTTCAGTGGGGAAAACGGATGTGCTCAGTGCGTTCATACCGCTGTTGGCACCCACCAGCACAACGCCGATGGTGAAGCCCAGAACCAGCAGCAGGGGCAAGGTCAGATTGACTGATGCCAGGATCCAGGCCGCTCCGGCGGCCAGCGTGAAGGCCGCACCGAGGGATACATATTTGCCCAGCTTCTCCATGGCAAACCCGATAGCCAAGGCTCCGATCACACCGCCGATGCCGAACATCGAAACCACATTGCCTGTGCCCGCGGCGTCGATATGAAGTTGCTTGACGATCAGCGGCAGGTAGTTCAGGAACATATAAACCACTGCGGCGCAGATGAAGTAGCAAAGCCAGATGAGCAGCGATACCACCACAAGTTTCTTGGACAGTACGGCCCTGACACCTCCAACCGGCTTGGCAGCGCCAGCCTGCGGTGCGCCCGTCAGATCCACAGTGTTCATGTCGAAGCCGGGGATGATGGCACTCAGTACCTTCGTCACTTTTTCAGTCCGGCCTCCCCTTCGAATCATGAACACCGTTGATTCCGGAAGGCCCCACAACAGCGCGGGCAGGAGAATCAATGCCAGGACTGTTCCGGTTCCGAGCAGCCACTGCCAGCCCAAGGTGGGGAGAATGGTGGATGCCAGGAAGCCGGTGATGACTGTCCCCAACGGGAAACCCGTGAACGTGATGGCCACAATGGCGGCCTTACGCTTTTCAGGCGCAAACTCGGCAACGAGTGTGATGACCAGGGGCATCACAGCTCCGAGGAACAGGCATGCCACCACCCGGAAGATTCCCAACGTAAGGTCGTTTTGTGCCAGCGCGCCGCCTAAGGTGGCCAGCCCGAATCCTGCCGTGCCTACGATAATCGGGAGCCTTCGGCCGATCTGGTCCGACAGCGGGCCGGCAACCATCGAACCGACGGTGAGGCCCACAACTCCCAGCGTCACCATGGTGGTAACTGTTGCCAGCGAGGTACCCCACTGCGTGACTATTTGTGGGTAGATGAATCCCCACAGGCCGATTTCAACTCCTTCAAGGGTCATGGTCAGGAACCCGAGAAGGATGATCACGCGGCGCCTGTTGCCAAGCGGCGCCTGATTGAGTATTTCCTGAACGGTCAAGCGGGAGGATGCCGGGGTCCGGAGGTCGGTCGTCTTTGACGCCTCGTTGGCAATTGCCATGTTGTTTGCCTTTCTAATGCACGCCGTCGTTGGCGTGCGTGAGCTGATGCGAAGCTCGTAGTGCTCGTGGATCAGGGCACGCAGTCTTCCGTGAGCGATTGCCGTCTAGGTTGTTCCCTTGCGCCTTGCTCATGGCAACCGAATCCTCAAGTGTGATCGGGGACACAGGGTGAACTCTGCGATTGAAAGAAGCTTAAGCTACACAGCTCTTTCAAGCAATGGTTTTTCGGTATTCAATCCGCTGGCCTTGCCGTCCGCGAGATGGCCTCGACCCGAAGCGCCTTCAACCAGCCGCTGATCACGCTCCAGGACTCCTCCCAGCCGCCGTCGAGCATCATGTCATGTCCGATCCCGGCGAGTTCCCGCACATCGGCGCCATAGCGTCGTGCGGTTGCGCGCGCCGACCGCGCTGGCACCATTCGGTCGTGCCTGCTGTGGACGGACAGAAGCGGATATTCGGACTTCACCTTCGCCGGAAGGTGGAAAAGCAGCTGGTACTGGACCCAGGGTGACTCCCCGCAAAGGGATCGGGAGATCTCCGCCGCCTCCTCAGCGCCCATCCGCTCGAACAACATGTCCGGCGGCAGCCGAAGGCTTCGACCCGCGAGAAACCGCATCGCTTGCCAGGGATGGCTTCTCAGCACCGAAAACACCGTTCCGAAGGCCGGACCGGAGGTGATAGAGCCAACAAGCACGCCCGCGCTCACCGTCGTCGGCTGCAGCGCCAACACCCGCTGCACCACCAGTCCACCGAGTGAGTGTCCAACCAAGACGATCTCATCGGCATCGACAGCCTCGACGGCGCGAAGGACGTCTTCAACATAATCCTTCAGCCGGGCGGAACGCAGGCGTCCTCCGCTGCCGCCATGGCCCCTGAGCGAGATCGCGTACGCCGCATAGCCATCCTCGGAGGCTGCGTGCATCCAGTTGCGCCAGCACGTTGCGTCATGACCGAGGCCATGCACAAAGAGAAGAGCAGAACGGGGTCGGATCGCCCCCGGAGGGCCTGACGCGAGAATCTCGAGTTGAACATTGCCGCCGGCGTTAAACATCATCGTTTCCATAGCGGATGAAGCTATCAGAATGTGACAGAAGTAACAACGGTTTGCCTATTGCGACGGTGTTCTGCCGCAAGCCGTGACATGATCAGCACCGCTCCATGAGCGACGTCCGCAATATCGCACCTCTCTGGTCCTTCCCTGCCGGAAACAAAAATGCTCGACCGGAACATACCGGCCGAGCATTTTTGTCTGAACTGTTATTGATTCCCCAGCCGCCAGCGATGTTGCCAGACCCTGCTTGGAAATCGGCTTGCTCAGTAGTAGGGAACGGGACGGTTCTCCTTGCGCCAGAGCTGTTCGAACTCGGACCATCCAGGTGGCGGAACGAGGCCTTGAACGCGCCAAAGGTCCTCAGGGGTTTCGTCGACGTGGATCTCCCAGTCGTAGCCGCGCTCTTTCACGAAGGGCACAAGGACCTCCTCCACTTTGTCGTGGAAGTCTGCCCGGAGCTGTTCCGAGGTCAAGCTTCCGAGGGCGATTCCGTTCACCACCGTCTTCTTGTTCGTGTGGTGCTCGATGTAGTCAACTGTTTTACGGGCTATGTGGTCAAGGCGGATGCGTATGAAATTGTTCGCCGCTTCGCCTCCAACGTAGATGCTGTTGCGGGGCATCTCATGAAAGACGACGACGACGTAAAACTTCGGCAGATCGACCAAGTCGTAGTAGATCGACGTTATTCCTCGAGTCAACGCCTCCTTGTCCTCATCGGTAAAAGCGTCCTTGGGTGTGTAAATTTCCCAGAATGGCATTCCAGGCTCCTCCTTCTCCTTTGTAGGTGTTGCATGGGTGACCGTAGACCCCGTCGCAGGATTAGCAGCGCTGCAATCGTGATCTTCATCACCATATAGCCGCTCGTGACTGCCGGATTGGGACCAGCGCGTCAAGGTGATGTACAACTGCGCCTGGTTGAACAGTGCGTGATTCAGGCGCACTCCGGCAAGGTCCAGTTGCGTGGCTTAAGGCGGTGGCTGCGTGATCTACTAATGCCTATCCAGCGCCACCGCTGTTGGAACAGCAGCCATTGAGGGGAACTCTTCGCCACCACGCAGGTGCTCCAAGAACCATGAACTTGCGGCTTCGCTGGATTGCTCGAAGTGGTCCGTATAGGTGTCGAAGTGGCCGCCTTCATGCACGAGAACCTGCTTCGGATGACGGGCGGACTCGAATGCTGCCAACTGGACTTCCGGGAAGGTGCAGGTATCAGCCCGGCCTACGATCATCAGCAGGGGCTTCGGTGCCAGGTGAGGAATCCATCCGGCTGGTTCGAACTCCAGCAAGTGGGCTACCGATCGTAGCGTCACCTCGTTGCTCCATGACGGCGAATCCTGGAGAGCGAAGTTGATGAAGTCCTGCTCAACGCTCGGAGGAAGGGCACAGAGCGTGTTGGGGTCCGACGAGAAGACCGGAATCATTTCAGGCGCTTCTCCGGCGATACGGCCGCGGCGATCGGCCTCGAGGCGCCGTTCGAGTTCGGCTCTCTGCTCAACGCTGAACATCTGCCGACTATTCAAGTGCCCGCTTACCTGTGGAATCTGGGCAACGACACATCGGACCCTGGGGTCGTTGGCGCCGATCACCATGGCCAGCCCTCCTGCAAAGCTGGATCCCCAGAGGCCAACTCCGGCAGCGCCGTCAACCTCGGGAAGTTCTGTAGCTTGTGTGATCACGTCTCGCCAGTCCGCCATCTGCACATAGGGGTCAACCTCATGGCGGAGCTTGCCCCCTGAAGTGCCAAAGCCTCGGTGGTCGTAGACGATCACGGTGAAACCGGATACCGCGAAGGCCGCTGCATAGTGGTCGATGTGCTCCTTTATTCCACCGAATCCATGGGCCATGACGATGCAGGGTGCGGCCACGTTCGGTTCTGCGTGTAGGTAGCCACGAAGAACGGTTCCGTCCTCTGTCTTGATTTCAATATCTCTTCTTACGAGTGCTTCACTATTTTTCACAAGTGTTTCCTGATCTAACTCGTCGGCAGTTGGTGGTGAGTTGCAGTCCTGTTGGCCTGCTCAGTAGTACGGGACGGGACGGTTCTCCTTGCGCCAGAGCCTCTCAAAGTCCGATTCTCCTGGTGGGGGGACGAGGCCTTGCACACGCCAAAGATCCTCAGGAGTTTCGTCGACGTGAATCTCCCAGTCGTAGCCGCGCTCTTTCACGAAGGGTGCCAGCATCTCCTCGGCCAGATTGTGGAAGTACGCCCTAATCTGTTCGGTGGTGAAGCTTCCTGCGGGCATCCCGTTCACGACCATGTCCTCGTTCATGTCGCGGGCGATATGGTCAACGCGGATGCGTATGAAATTGTTTGCGGCTTCGCCTCCGACGTAGATGCTGTTGCGGGACATGTTGTGGAACACGACGACAACGTAGAACTTCGGCAGGTTCACTAATTCATAGATCGACGTGATTTTCTCTGTCAGCGCCTCCTTGTCCTCATCGGCAAAAGCGCCCTCGGGCGTATAAATCTCCCAGAATGGCATCCAGGCTCCTCCTTCTCCTTTGTAGGTGTTGCATGGTGACCACGGCCCCCTTTGCAGGATTAGCAGCCCCGCAATCGTGATCTTCATCACCGTAGAGCCGCTCGTGACCGCCGGATTGGGACCAGCGCGTCAAGGTGATGTACAACTGCGCCTCGTTGAATTGAACTGCCCCTGCTCCCGTGGCTGACCCTGGCGCACATATGCGACTGAGGGACGCGATTTTCCTATAGCGACCTCGTTGTTCATCCGTAGCGTGGCAACTGTGGCGCCTCGTTCGGAGCCGCCAACCACACTGGAGGTCATAATGAGCAGCAACACCCGTTCCTCGAAGCTAAGCCCGCCGGTCCGTGCGACGGTCTACGCCGGCCGTTGGCCCGAGATCCCGGCCCGCGAGTTTCCCGGCATCCCAACTGGTACTTTCTCTCCCACCACGGCGACTCTTATCAGCGGCCCTACGGAGGCAATCCTCGTTGACGCGCTATTCCTCAAAGAGGACGTCAAGGATCTCGGGGACCTGATCGAGCGCTCGGGCAAGAAACTCACCACGATCTACCTGACCCATGCACATGCCGACCACTATCTGGGCTTTGGACCGCTCCTGGAGCGCTTCCCCGAAGCAAGAGCCGTGGCGCTTCCCCACGTAGTGGAGGCCATCAAAGACACAATGGAGCAGCAACGAGTGGAGTGGGATCTGTTGTTCGGTGACGCTTGCGTGACGGCCGGCCCCCTTCCCGATCCCTTGGAAGGCCACACCCTGCACGTCGATGGGTCGCTGGTGGAGATCATTGAGGTAAAGCAGGCCGACATCAATCCAACCACCGTGGTCCACGTGCCGGACATCGGCCTGGTTGTGGCAGGTGACGCGATTTACAACGAAATCCATCCAATGCTCGGACTCTCCACGCCCGCGGAGTGGGAGGACTGGCTGGAAACAGTGGATCTTGTGGAGGGCCTCAATCCCCGGATGATCGTCAGTGGCCACCGAAGGCCGGACGGTGATGACTATGCCGTCACTGACATGATCGCCACCACCCGGGCCTACATCAAGGATTTCGCTGCCGCTTATCAAGATGCCAAGGATGCCGAAGAACTCACCCGCGTCATGGTGGCCAAGTATCCGCATCACGGAAACCTGTGGACACTTCAGTTCTCTGCGCAGAGTGCGATAGCACGTCGCGATTCCGGCGAACTCCTCGTAAGCACTGGGACAGAGGTGAACTAGTTACCATTCTTCTTCAGACGTTCGGAAACGAGGCCGCATCCACTCTTCCCTAACATAGTCATTCAGCTTATGGTTATGTCGGAACCCGGAGTGGGGGCCTGAAGGGTGATGCTTCGGGTTCGCCACGGATTTTTGTCTGTGACTGTGGAAAGGGCCGTTTTGTTAGACCTGCGAAATACTCTCAGTACCAACTCGGAGTTCGATGCTCATTGGAGGATCGAAGCAAATGAGCGCATCGCAAGGATGGATCTAAAGCCGATTGGAGCAAGCGAACGTCCAGGGAAGTTCCTGAAGCGCGACCTTGGGGACATCCTGATCACCGACTGGGATTCTCCGCCGATCGAGGGAGTGCGCAGCGCGAAGGACGGACGCGGAGGCGATGAGGCATTGCTGCTCTTCACGGCCTCTGCCGGGAAACAAGTCATAGATACGGCATACGGAAGCGCGGTCCTACAGCCCGGGATCGTGCTTCTGTCCGACACCCGCGGGCCGGGCAAGTTTGTCATTCCGCATTTCGTACGGAAGAAGAGCGTCAGGATACCTTCCTCCGCCCTCATCCCCTTCCTTGCCAAAACAAGTATTCCGGACTCCTTGGTACTCCGGACAGCAGACAGCCCCCTGGCACAGATCCTCCAAGACCTACTGCACGGGATCGACCGTCAATACACCCGAATGTCGCAGTCGGAACTGGAAGGTGCCCGTAACGCGATGCTTTCGCTCATCGCCGGACTGGTCCTCGGTAATAAGGCCAACGTTGGCGGCAGCGACTTCCTGCCAATGCTTCGGCCGCGTCTTGAGCAATGGATTAGCGAGCATCTTCAATGCAGGACCCTCCGGGTAGAGGACATCGCCACAGCACATAATGTCTCTCCGCGAACGGTACAGCGAGCCTTTGCTTCAACAGGTGACAGCGTCCGGTCGGTTGTTCGCGCTCATCGACTCGCGGCGGTCAGGCGCGACTTGCTCACATCCGACCAACCGGTGGCCACAATTGCCCACCGCTGGGGTTTCTTCGACGCTAGTCACTTGAGCCGGATATTCAAGCACGAGTTTGCGATGACACCCGGAGAGTTTCGTGAGAGTTATCAGCAGACAACAGCGCCGGCATCAGCTCCTGCACCCCTTGGTCGCGGCGTTCCGGCGCCAGACTCGGGAGTCAACGAAGCGTCACGGTCAACCGGGTTGATATCCCAGCCCTTGGATGACGCTTGGGCGCCACTCTTCAATGCCCTTGCAGGGGCGAGTCCCACATAGGAGCAGTTTTCTGGCATGCGGACGTACAGACGACAGGGCAAGGAAACAGAAATTGACGAACTTCGACGCAACCCAGACCGCTGCCACATCAGGCCTCGCCCTGAGAGAAAAAGTGATGGGGAAAGAACATGTCCAAAAGTCTCTTGAGGAAGCAAGTGACTTCTCGCGGGCCATTCAGGAACTCGTTACAGATTTTGCTTGGGGAAGGATCTGGACCAGAACGGGTTTGGATCTGCGAACGCGCAGCATGCTGAATCTCGCCATGTTGACTGCCCTGAACCGAAACCAGGAACTCGCCGGGCACGTCCGCGGAGCACTCAACAACGGTGTCACCGAAAAGGAGATACAAGAAGTCTTGATTCAGGCAATGGTCTACTGCGGGGCTCCAGCCGCCTTGGAGTCATTCCGTGTTGCCGAACGGACCATCATCCAATACAACGCCGAGAACAACGGCTGAGAACCACTGGACGCGGGCCGTGCCAAAGCCATTCGTCTCCCATCTCTAACGTGATTCGACCCCGTGACCCCACCAGTCACTCGTGCGTTACCTATTCTCGTTGGACGGTTGTGAGACTGCCTCAGTTGTATCGAGCTTTGAAAAAGGAAGGGAATCGGCATGACTGTCATTGAAGACATTCCGCAGCGATTGCTGCCTGCCCCTGGTGCAGATGGCTACTGGGATCTCACTGAGGTTGATGCATCCAAAAGGGAGGCCACTTTTGAAGAGTTCTTATCGACCGCACTTGTAGACATGGCAGTGCGTATCGACGCAACCTGGACGGCAGCGTCGTTTCAGTCCTGGGCCCGCCGCCGCTGGATCCAGGATCTTGCCCTTGTTGAGGCTGGCTGTGATCCCTGCCAAGGCATGCGAGGAAAGCGCCGGGCCGCTCGGGCAGCGGACCCATACCTCGGTGTAACGGTCCTGCGCGAAGGGAGCGAAACGCTGGTTGTGGGCGACGCAACGTTCGACATGCGCCCAGGCGATGCTGTTGTGTGGCGCAGCGACCAGCCGATCCGGTTTCAGGTCCACTCACCACAAATCAAACAGACACTTATTATCCCGCTGATCGCACTGGAGGAAACGAGTGGCGGGAACTTCCTGTTCCGACCGCTACTCCTTGACCGCACAGCACCGGCCACTGAGTTGTTTACCGGGTACCTCGCGTTGCTGGCGCGGACGCTTGACCGGCTGAGCGCCTCCGAAATGCGCGCGGCACGCAGTGCGGCCTTGGAGCTGTTAATTCCGGCGGCCCGCCACCACGTCACTGCGGAAAACGGAGGAGCAACTGAGCCGCCAATTGCCCTGATGAAGGACTGGATCGAGCAGCGCCTTCGGTCGGGGGACATCACAGCCCTTTCGATCGCTGCCGCTCACGGGATGTCGGTTCGCGGAGTGTATAGGGTCTTTGAGGAGGCCGGCGAGACTGTCGGAGCGTTCGTGCGAGCACGACGGTTGGCTAGGGCGCGTCGGGATCTCGCCGCTGGAGCCGGTTCAATCGCGGATATCGCGGTACGTTGGGGCTTTTCCGATCCCAGCCACTTCGCTCGTGCCTTCCGCGCAGAGTACGGCTGCGCGCCCCGGGATTACCGGACCTCCGCCGCGACATTATCCTGACGTGCTGATTTTCGATTTAAGGTTCTGGCACAGATAGGCCAGAACCTGGCACGCAAATGCAGGAAGTCGACCTTCGCCGCCAGTGAAGATGTATTCACCAAGCCGTAACAAATCAAGGAGGAATTTCTGTGGCCCGTGAAGACATCGAGTTCACCGCACAAGGTGCGACAATGCGTGGCTGGTTCTACCCCGCCGACGACTCCAGCGGTGAGGCGCCGTGCGTGGTCCTGTCGCACGGATTCTCAGCAGTCAAAGAGATGTGGCTCGACCACTACGCCGAGGTGTTCCAGGCGGCCGGGTTGAGCTGCCTGGTCTACGACCACCCCGGATTCGGGGCCAGTGACCCGTTGCCGGGTACGCCACGTCAGGAGATCGACCCGTGGCAGCAGATCCGCTGCACCCAGCACGCGATCACCTACGCCCAATCCCGTCCCGATGTCAATGCCGACCACATCGGCCTCTGGGGAACCAGCTACAGCGCTTCGCACGCCTTCGTCGTCGCCGCGACCGATCACCGGGTCAAAGCCGTCGTCACCCAGGTCCCAGCCATCTCAGGCACCGCATCGTTCACCAGCCAGATCCGCATCGACCACTGGGCACCGACCGACGCCGCGTTCGCCGGCGAACGACTCGCCCGGATGAGCGGCGCCGCACCGACGATGATGCCCGTCGTCACTGAAGACCCCGCCGGGCACGCCGCGCTGGGACACCGCGACTCCTACGAATGGTTCACCACCCACGCCGACCGGGCCCCGTCCTGGCGCAACGAACTCACCGTGCAGTCCGTCGAGTTCGTGCGTGGCTACGACGTCGAGTCGTGGATCCCCGCGATCTCGCCCACCCCGCTGCTGATGATCGTTGCACCTCACGACCGGGTAACCGACGGCCAGATCGCTCTCGCGGCCTACGAAACAGCCTTGCAGCCCAAGAAGCTGGTCCCGATCCCAGGAGGCCACTTCGACTCCTACACCGGACCCAACTTCGACACCACTTCCCAAGCCGCCCGGGACTGGTTCCTCGAACACCTCCCCACCGGGCACTGAAAGGCCACGAATCATGTCCCAGACAACGACGTCACCCGGACCCACCGCCCTCGAGTTCGTCCACCTCGAACTCGTCCACCACAACCCGGTCGCCGCCTACGAGTTCCTCCGCGACAGCCTCGGTGCCGAGCGAGTTGAGAAAGAGATCGCCGACTACATCTCGAATACCTTCGGGGTCGTCGGCGAGCACGTCAAGGTCGGAAACATCGTGTTCCAGATCTTCACCCCCGGACCCAACCTTCCGACCTGGCACACCCAACTCCACGAACACGGACCAAGCGTCCACAACGTCACCTTCTTCGTCAACGACGTCGAGACCGTCAAACAACGGATGCTCGGCAAGGGTGCCACCGAGATCATCGACACTCACGTGCCCTTCGACGAGATCGGCCTCGGCGACGGACCCTCCCGCCTCCTCGTCATGGATGCACGAGAACAAACCGGCCTCCGATTCGAACTATGCCCTAACGTCCCCGGCTGGAACCCCTATCCAGGACGAACCGACACCACACCACCAACCAACACCGACCAACCCACCGCCCAGGCCCTCCTCCATCTCGAGATCGTTCATCCCGACCCGGAAGCGGTCTTTGAGTTCCTCAGCGATTGCCTTGGGGCGGAGCGGGTGGAAAAGGAGATCTCCGAGAATCTGGAGAAGGCATTCGGATTCGGACCTATCCTTCATGCCAAGGTCGGAAACATTGTTTTTCAGATCCTGAAACCTCCGCCAACTATCTTGGGCCAGCCCACCTCGTGGTACGAGGAGCTCGAGGAGCGCGGCCCTGGCGTTCATAACGTGACGTTCTATGTGGACGATGTGGAAGCGGTCAAACAGCGAATGGTCGGCATGGGAGCCACCGCACTCATCGATATGGACGTGCCGTTCCACGAATTCGGCATGGGAGAGGCGCCCACCCGCTTGTTGGTGATGGACGCCCGAGAGCAGACAGGCCTACGGTTCGAGATGGTCCAACCGATTGATGGTTGGACTCCCTATCCGGAGGCATCCGAGCGTCTGGGTATCAGCAATAAGTAGAAACGAGTTGCGACATTCAGCCACCCGACGGAACTGCGGTTCCGTCGGGTGGCTGAGAGATCCAGATGATAGCCAGCCTCGGTTCTTCCAAAAGGAGAAAAATGATCACGCAGCTACCTCAAAGCGAAGACGAGAGCTTGAAGTATGCCGTTCTCGTCGACCGTCGCCCCTCTCTTACCCGAGACCTCCCGTATGGGCCTGCCGATCTTCAGTGGGTAACGAATACGTCAACCCTGCTCTACGGCTCCCGTGACGCGATCTTGATCGATACCTTCACGACGGCGGCACAAAACGAGAGGCTGGTCGAGTGGGTCGCCTCTTTCGACCGCAACTTGGTTCGAATTTACTCCACCCATGGGCATGGGGATCACTTCTTCGGCATCGGACAGTTGCTCCGCCGGTATAGGGAAGCCACTGCAGTCGCAACCTCCGGAACGGTCCGGGAGGCTAGGAAGCATGCCTCGCCTGCAATGCTGACGGAATTCTGGGGCATGCTGTTCCCCGGTGAGATCCCGTCTCCGCTGCAACTGCCCACTGTTATCGATTCGCCGGTCCTGGAGCTTCATGGCCATGAACTCCAAATCATTCCAACGGGTTTCACAGACACCGAAGACACCACGGCCGTATGGGTACCTAGTCTGGGTTTGCTCGTCGGCGGTGACGTTGTTTATAACCACACGCACCCGTACCTCGCGGAGACTACTCCCTTATCGCGGGACAATTGGCGATCTGCACTTGAGCAACTGTCCAGACTCGGCGCCAGGGCTGTGGTGGCAGGGCATAAACACAGCGACTACCCGGATGACCCGGACGATATCGCAGAAACGTTGTCCTACCTTGAAGATTTTGACGTGTTGCGCGAAGCCACCACAACCTCCGCCGAGCTATATGCCGCCATCCTCGAAAAGCATCCAAACCGCGCTAATCCTGGCTCCGCGTGGGCGGCAGCAAAGGCGGCTCACGCCGCCTAGCTGTATTGACCATGGACGTTAGGGACACTCGGCGTGGTTAGGTGACAAAAAGAAGACCTCCGAGTGGAGTGGGGCTTGTCTAAGAGTCCGCTTCACAAGGAGGTCTTCAATGTCCCATGCTAACGCGATCTTGACTCCGAAGGGCCGCGATCTTGACTCCGAAGGGC